>JAZRTE010000001.1:0-12640 GCA_045651785.1 Eubacteriales bacterium
GATTTAAGCATGAAAATATTTATGCAAAAAAAAGAAAACCCGAAAACGCTTGAAAGATAAGCACTTACGAGTTTTCAATTTTGGTGCCGGAAGCGGGGGTCGAACCCGCACGGTATCGCTACCACTGGATTTTGAGTCCAGCACGTCTGCCAATTCCATCATTCCGGCAATTATTTAGCGCATTGTTATCGCGCAAGGAGTATTATATCACATTGTTTTTCATTTTGCAATAGTTTTTTTGCTTTAGTTCAAAGATTGACATATAAATTTTTTGTGGTATAATATAAACGCTATCTAAATGTTTGGAGTTGTTTTTGTGAATAGATATTTCAGACCTAATTCGTTGATCGATGAAACGCAAGAGGTTTGCAGGAAACGTAGCTTTTTTAAGGTTTCGGTTATATTTCTCTTGGTCTATATTATCGGTAATTTTCTTACAAGTATGGTTATGACCGGACCGCTTATGACTTACGTTATGGGCGATGCTGAAATTATCGAAATTATGGGCAGTAATTTGTCTCTTGACGAATATGAGCATAGAATTAACGAGGCTTTAGCTCGTATTTATTCCAATATGCCCGATTGGATGAATGCTTTAACTCTTTATGCGACGATTGCCACGATTGCCGTTGTTATATTCTATTGTACAAGAATTGAGAAAAGGCGTCTTTTTACACTCGGCTTTCGTTTAAAGGGCGCATTTCTTGAGTATCTGTCCGGAATAGGCATCGGTCTGCTTCTTTTCACAGCGGTATACGGAGTTGATTTGTTAAGCGGTGAAATTGTTTTCGGCGGAATAAACCAAACCCTTTCCGTAAGCACGTTGGTTTTGTTCTTCTTCGGCTTTGTTATCCAAGGTGCGAGTGAAGAAATATTATTGCGCGGTTGTTATTTCGTTTCGTCCGCTTCGTGCGGAAGTGTTCCTGTTGCAGTGCTTATTAGCTCTGCGCTTTTTGCCGCAATGCATCTCGGCAACACCGGAGTAAGTATTATTGCCGTTCTCAATATTTTCCTTTTTGGAGTGTTTGCTGCTCTTTATTTCTTAAGAAGGGGAAGCATTTGGGGCATCTGTGCGATACATTCGGTTTGGAATTTCGCGCAAGGTAATATCTTCGGCTGCAGAGTAAGCGGAATGCGTTTCGGCGCGTCGATTTTCAATACAGTTGAAAACGGCGGTGTTTGGAGCGGCGGTGCTTTTGGCCCCGAAGGCGGCTTGGGTGCAACGGTCATATTGGGTATCGCGATTTTGGTTTTGATCTTTTTCAAAAACAAAAATATCGAAGGCTTTTATTTAAGAAAGACTTCGGATTCGAAAGTCAGCTTTTATTGATTAAAAACCGCTTCGCAAGAGGCGGTTTTTGCTTGCCGAAATGCAATGGCACGCATATACTTCCAATGGAGGTGAAAAATATGTCGTGCTTAAATTGTAAGTGCAACTGCAATTGTACGTTGCTTGCAATAATCGTAAGCGTTATTATCGGCGTTGTTGCCGCATTTCTTCAGATCACGGCGGTAATCGCAATATTGCCCGTTTTCCTTTGGGTAGTTTTGGGCATCGCAGTGGTTTATCTTGCGGTAATAACCGTTGCCTCGGCTCTCGCAAGGGGTTATGACGGTTGTGGCTGTAAATGCAGTATACTGTCGGTTGTGATTGCGGGTATTCTTGGATCGATACTCTTTTCCGTTATCCTGTTGGCGGTAGGTGTTACCGCAGGAAGTGTGGCAAGTGCGATCCTGACAGGACTGCTTTTGCTGTCGTTTGCGTTGCTGATTACCGGTACCGCTTGCTATGCAAGATGTCTTGCCGATTGCGGAGAATAATAACAGTAAAAGGGTTGTTTGATGCAACCCTTTTAAATTTGTCAACCGAAATATATTGACTTTTATAAGATTTAATGCTATAATCAATTTCGCGCCTGCAAAAGTGGGTGCTATGCTGGTGTGGCGCAGGGGTAGCGCAATTGATTCGTAATCAATAGGCCGAGGGTCCGAATCCCTCCACCAGCTCCAACGGGCATTTTTGAGGAAACACCTTGAAAATGCTCGTTTTTTATTGCACCGCAACAGCTTGTTTTTTGCTTGATTTTGGCTGTCTTCGAAGATATTTTCCTATCGATTTGTTCGCTTATATCCTTAACTGCAAGGCCAAGGGCCTTTTTGAAATCCATAACGCGCCAATTTAAAAAGACAGCCGCTCAATATGAGCGGCTGTTTTTATGCAATGCATTGGGGGGACAAACCTTATAAGGCGTGTTCAAATATTTCTTTGCTAATCTTTATAATAAGCAACTGCAAGGTCAACTACCAAGCCGTAGCTTTTCGTGCCTGCCTGTTGTCCTTGCGACTGAAGGAAAGCGTTATTTACTGCGCCTGCAACGTTGCTGGCAGTGCTTTCGCGGTATTTATCAAAGAAAATTGAATATGCGACAAATTCCTTTTGCACCTCGATCGGCAGATAATTGGTGTAATATTGCTTGTAAAGCTCCTTATTCGCACGCGATAGCGCAGAATTAAGGTAATTCGCCATATTTGCATAGGCGCTGTAGCGGATATAATCATCGCCACTGCCGATGCACACCAAGAAAGCAACGAAGTTCGCCTCATCCTCGCGTGCAATGCCGCGCTGATGCGCCATTTCATGCGCCATAGTAAACGGCATTAAATAATCGGGATAGTTTGTGTTAATATTCGATTCACCCGTCATAAAGGTATAAACACCCGAAATGTGCGTGTAGGTCATCGCTTCTGAAAGCGCAACTGCCTTTGGCGTTGAATCAAAGTGAGAGATATAATCGACGCTATCTGCATATTTGCCAAACGCAACGTTCATCTTTTCGACAAGCGTTTCGTAATCATACGGCATTATCGAAGCGCCCGAAATATCGAATTTTACCTTTCTGACCAAGCCCTTTAACTCTGTCGATACCTTGACCGACGTTGTATAAAGCTCTTCTGCCGAAACCGCTTTTTGTTCAAGGTCAAGGTTTACCGCAAGCTTTCTTCTGCTGTAAGCGGGGCCAAAGGCTGCAAAAAACAGAGTGGCTACAACCATTATAATGCATATCATAGGTCGCAACCAGCGGTAGAAATTGCGGTCGCTGTTATCTCTGCGCGATGAAACCGTCGATGCGACGATATATGCAAGTGCGATAATCGGAAGCGAAACAATAACACATTCCGCAAGCGAAAAGGGAAACCATCCCGTAAGCTTTGCAAGAATGAATCGCATCCAATGTGCGGGATATTTCGTCCATATCTCGGCAAACTCGGGAATAAAACGCGAAAGAATATATATCGCCGAAGATGCCAAAAACGACCACCCGATAATTTTAAAGCCGCGTGTGAACATACCGCCCTCGCGCATCCGCTTAATAGGGTTACGCGAACGCTTTTTCGGTTTTTCCTCATCGGTTAAAATCGCTTCGCAGTTTTCCGAAGCTTCGTCGGTGTTAACAGTTACTTCTGCCTCTTCTGTTGCTTGAGCGTTTTCTTGATTTATCTCTTTATTTCGTGGCTCCATCCAAACTCATCTTTCTTTTCACCGAACTGAATGCCGGTAATTTCATCGTAAAGCATTTGCGAAACAGCGCCGATTTCGTTGTTGTTGATAACGAGCTTTTTGCCGTTCCAATCGAGAAGACCAACGGGAGAAATTACTGCTGCAGTACCGGTACCGAACATTTCCTTCAATTCGCCCTTAAGACCTGCTTCGTAAACCTCGTCAATCGAAATTCTGCGTTCTTCAACCTTGTAACCCTTTGCGGTGAGGAAGGATATAACGGAATCTCTGGTAACACCGGGAAGAATATTGCCCTCAAGCTTAGGAGTAACAACGGTATCGCCGATGATAAAGAACACGTTCATTGCGCCTACTTCGTCGATATACTTATGTTCAATACCGTCAAGCCAAAGAACCTGAGCGTAACCGAGCTGTTCAGCTTTTTCCTGACCCTTAAGCGATGCTGCATAGTTACCGCCTACCTTAGCGTAACCTGTACCGCCTTTAACAGCGCGAACATATTCGTCTTCAACACAAATCTTAACTGGTGCAAGACCGCTTGCGTAATATGCGCCAACGGGAGAGAGGATTATCATAAATTTATAGGTGTGCGAGGGGTGAACGCCAAGGAAGGGGTCGGTAGCGATGATAAAAGGACGGATATAAAGCGAGGTACCGGGGTTGGTGGGAATCCAATCCTGATCAACAAGAACCAATTCCTCGATTGCTTGAAGCACGTCGTCGGGGTTAACCTCGGGAATGCACATTCTGACGTTGGTGTTGTTCATTCTTTCAATATTCTTTTCGGGACGGAAAAGTAAAACTCTGCCATCCTTTGCGCGGTATGCCTTCATACCCTCGAACATTTCCTGACCGTAGTGGAAGACCATCGAAGCGGGAGAAAGCGAAATTTCGCCGAAAGGAACTATTCTTGCATCATGCCAGCCCTTTTCGGTTGAATAGTCCATAATAAACATGTGATCGGTAAATATCTTGCCGAATCCCAAAGCGCCTTCGGGCTTTGCCTTCGGGGTGGTTGTGAGTGTACGGGAAATTTGCATTTTAAAAAATCCTTTCTTTTCTGAGAAATAAATATAAATATACAAACTGATTATACAACCAAAATCGAGGATTTTCAATAGCTTTTGAAAAAATATTGCTTGACAAAGCGATATTTTTATTATATAATGGATGCATAATTGGGTTTATATGGCGATTCTTGCCATTTAATTTTGAAACCTATAGAAGTTTAATCGGAGGACTATTCCAGTGGCGTACTTATCCGGAATCCTTGGATTCCTTAAGAAAAACCGAATAGTAATCGTTTCCGTTTTAGTATTTGCTTTAGCGTTTTGCTCTGTACTCGCTTTTGCGGGCAACAGCAGTGAAGATATTTCTAATGAAAATGTTTCTTCCGAAGACTCGGTATTCGGCGAAAGTATTTCCGAAGAGGAAGCTCTTGTTTCCGAAGACGGTAAGTTCTTCGGTAACGGTGTTTACGTTGACGGTTGCTTCGTAGCGGCTGTCGATTCCGAAGCAGAAACCGATCTTGTTCTCGCTGAAATTCTTTCTGTCCGCGTTTCTTCTCTCGGTATCTCCTCTGCCGAAGAGGTTTTCTTCAAAAATAATATTGAACTTATTTACGGTGAATATCCCGAAGAAGCGTTTACTGATTCCGACGGACTTGCTTCGTTACTCGGTAAAAAGGGCTCGGCGTACGTTTCCGATACCGTAAGCGATTACAACGGCACCGTTCTTCCCGTAACCCTTTCGGTCTGCTCGGTTGAAACCTTTACCGAAACAGTTACTCTTGAATATGAATCCAAGACAGTTTATACAGATGCTCTTAAGGATGGCGCTAAAAAGGTTATTTCCAAAGGCTTCAACGGCGAGGGTAAGCAAACCTATCGCGTGATTTCCGTCGACGGTGTTCAATCTGAAAAGAATGTAGTTTCTCTTGACGTTATCACAGCTCCTACTGCTGAAGTTGTTCAAGTGGGCACGCGTTCGAGCGGTAAAACGGTTGCATCTCTCGGCACCTTCCAAAAGCCCTATGACGGAAGAATCACTTCCTATGTAGGACCCAGATGGGGCAGAACCCACAACGGTATTGATATCGTTGCCAAGGACGGAGCTTGTAAGGGCGATCCTGCGTATGCCGCTGCTGACGGTGTTGTTGTAAGAGCTGATTGGTACGGCGGTTACGGTAACTGCGTTATCGTTGATCACGGAAACGGTATCCGTACTCTTTACGCTCACTTTACTAAATTGAGCGTTCAGGTTGGTGATGTTGTCAAGGCGGGCGATGAAGTCGGCAAAATTGGCAGCACGGGTAACTCCACCGGTCCTCATCTTCACTTTGAAGTCCACGTTGACGGCGAAATAGTTAACCCTTTGATATTTGTCGATTACGAATAATAATAAAAGCTCCGAATTTATCGGAGCTTTTTGTATGCAATAAATACACATATATAAAATTTAAGAGTCGGTATTTTCGTCCGACTCTTAATGTTTTTATATCGCAGGTGCTTGACAATCGCCTAAAACAAGGAGGAGTAACAAAAGAAGTATTTGCGCGCCGAGGAATATTGCTCCCGATTTCATATCGGGTTTTTTTACTTTTATGTTTAATACAAAGCCTAAAGCAAGAGCGATAAGTGCAATTCTGAATATCCAAACGGTAATCGAAGCGGGAATAAACGTCGTAAGAACGAAAAGGGTGCTAATAACTACCGTCGACATCGGAATGGGAACACCGCGGAAGGTATTCATAGGCTTTCCTTGGTTTTTAAACGATAAGGTATTGAAATAAGCAAGTCGGATCGTTCCGCAGGCGATAAAGAAGCAATAAACAAGAACGTCAAGCCAACCGTCGAATCCGAAGTTAAAAGCTATCACACACGGTGTGACACCAAAGCTTACCGTGTCACAAAGACTGTCGAGCTGAACACCGTAAAACTTTTCGTGTGCAGTGCGATTTGGGTTCGAACGTGCTATCTTTCCGTCAAAAGTATCGCAAAGACAAGCAAGGAATAACATATAGATCGCAAATTTAATATTTCCGTTTGCCGCAAGGAAACAAGCGGTCACCGATGATATCAGACCAAACAGCGTTACCGCGTTTGCAATAGAATAAAAGCCGATAAACATAATAGCCTCCAAAATTACTTATACCGATCGATGCTTTTCAGCTCATAGTATAATTTTTTAAAACTTTCGTGTCTTGAATTTGCGATCTTTCCTTCAACTACTGCATCTGCAACACCGCATTCTGTTTCTTTTGTATGCGTACAGTCTGCATATCTGCAGCCAACCTCAAATTCAGCAAATTCTGGGAAAAGGTTGTGCAATTCCTTGTGATCGATCTCGCAATACAACTCGGTATTCACCGCAGTAAAGCCGGGCGTGTCAGCAAGATAAGTTCCGTCACCTAACGGAAAAAGCTCCGTGGTTCTCGTTGTGTTCTTTCCGCGCGCGATCTTTTCCGAAAGCTCACCGGTTTCCAATTTAAGAAAGGGGTAAAGCGCGTTGATAAGCGTCGATTTGCCCACTCCCGAGGCACCGCAAAAAACGCATATCTTTCCTTTAAGAAGATCGCGAACGTCTTCAATACCTTCGTTCGTCTTCGAACAGGTCTTTATGACAGAATACTGCGTTTTGTCGTAAATTTTGATGATTTCCGCACAGTCGGCAAGATCGCTTTTCGAAATTATTACAGCACATTCTATGCCGTTTTTTTCCGCGAGCACGGTCAGAAGATCAATATTATAAAGATAAGGTGCGGGGTCTTTTGGAGCGACCACCATACAAAGCAAATCGATATTCGCCACTGGTGGCCGTACCAAAAAATTCTTTCTCGGGAGCAGGGACGTGATAAATCCCTGCCCATCTCCGTTATCACGGAACAAAACTCTGTCTCCCGCGACTATTTTTCCGTCGTTCTTGCGCACTCTTGTGCCGGAACGGCAATAAAATCTTTGGTTTTCGGATTCAACGGTATAAAGTCCGTTCACACCCGAAAGTATCAATCCTTCTTTTTCCATTAACCCCAAAAACCACCCTCAGTGTTGCCGCTTTCGTCAACAACGCCGCTGTTTTCAGACGGATCGCCGGAAACGTCGGGGCCGATAATATCCGTTGTATATTGAATAACTATAAGATCAATTCCTACCATTTCTGCCGTAATGGGTGTGTCAGCGGGAACGCTCTGGTAAAAGACGGTGCTTGTTCCGTCATAAACAGTGGTGCCGGTGCATCCCAGGCGAAGTAAGGTGTCGATAAACATAATCATATTATCGCCGTATTGATCGCGAGCCGCTTCGATATATGCCTTGTTAGCGATATTTGCAGTAAAATAACGTGTGTAGAGCTGTACAGGCTTATCGGGTGCTGCGGCAATAAGCATAGCCTGCGCCTCTTCGGGTGTAAAGCCGATAAAATTGGGCAATCCCGTGGGCGGAATTCCGATAGTGATCGTTACGACAGTACCCTTGGGGCTTATTGTTCCGGCGTTAATGCTCTGGCTCAGGACAGTATTGTTACCGTCGATAACTTCAAGATATTCAACCGCAACCTCATATCCCGAGTAGGTTTTTGCAAACTTTATCGCTTCAAGCTCGGTCATGCCAAGCAAATCGGGCAATTTAGCGGTATTTGTCGATGATGTTTTCGAGCAAACGTAAACGGTAACTGTATCGCCGACCTTAGTTTCGCTGCCTTCGGGAGGGAAAGTTCCGATTACCTGACCGTTGTGGTAATAAGGATTTTCGCTGTTGGTTACCTCTTCAAAGACGCATGCAAGCTCAAGATTTTTCAAAATCATTGTTACCGAAGTCTTCGGCATACCCATTACGTTCGGGATGATGACCTTTTTCGAACGATTGACCGTGATCGAGTCGAATTCAAGCTGTCCGCCGGAAGAAATCTTACTGATATGTCCACCTGCGGGCTCCGTAGCAATGATCATATTGTTCTCAATATCATCACGGCTGTCATAGATGATTTCGCCTACAACGAACTTGGCGCCGTATTTACCGTTGCGAAGCTCGTTTGCGAGCGTATCTGTGTAAAGCTTACCTGTAAGGTCGGGATAGGTAATTTCAACGCTGTCGTCACCCTGAGAGAAAATGCTTTCAAGCACGGGGGTAACGAGCATTATAGCAAGAATAAGCGTGACTATAAAGAAGGGAATTGCAACGCCGGCAATGATCGGGAACATAGAACGGCTGACCTTTTTTCTCTTCTTTTTCTTCTTTTGCGCGGCTTTGCCGTTTGCGTTAGGTGACGATTTCTTTGTTCCTGCGCCGTTAGCATTAGATTTTCCGTTAGTCTTTTTTCCAAGCGAATCGGCGATTTCTTCATCGCCGTATGGCTCGATCTCTGCGGTGGCGATCATATCGATCGAAACGATACTGCTTTTTCCCGCAGACTCTTCGGCGGCATTTGGATTCATCGCAAATATAACGTCGGGATTACGAAGCACCCATTCGATCGCCTTTGCCATAGTGTGCGCCGATTGGAATCTGTCTGACGGCGATTTTTCCATTGCCTTGAGGATGATCTGCGAAACGCCCACGGGTACGTCGAGAATAATATCTCTCGGATGAACAGGATCGTCATTGACCTGCATCATCGCAACCTCCATAGGTGTTTCGGCGGTAAAGGGGAGTGTGCCGGTTACCGCTTCATAAAACATAACACCGACTGAATAAAGGTCGGAATAATAATCGGTTTCTTTACCGCAAGCCTGTTCGGGCGAGATGTAATAAACAGTACCGATTGCCTTTTCATCCTTGTTATCCGAAACCGAATTGGGAAGCTTGGCAATGCCGAAATCGGTAACCTTTATGTCACCGTTCTTCATAAGCATTACGTTTTGCGGTTTGATATCTCTGTGGATGATACCCTTGCTGTGTGCATGCTCGAGCGCACGAAGAATCTGAAGAATGTAAATACAAGCTTCCTTCCACGAAATAGCTCCCTTGTTGTCAAGGTATTCGCGCAATGTAATGCCGTCAAGATATTCCATAACGATATACTTAATATCGGGATATATCGCAACGTCAAATACGTTCACGATGTTTTTGTTGGAAAGCATCGCAACCGCCTTTGATTCGTCGATAAATCTTGCTTCGGCTTGTTGGTTACCGTTGTATTCATCATTAAGTATCTTAATGGCTACAATACGGTTCATAACAAGGTCCTGCGCCTTAAGCACGCAAGCCATACCGCCCATGCCGACCAATTCAAGTATTTTATATCTGCCGTCAAGAACTTTTCCTACAAATCCTTCATATCTGTTCATAGTAGGTTTTCCTTTCGTGCGCTAATTACGATTTTAGTTGGTTAAATTAATTCTCGCCGCAAAACAGCACTGCGGTTATATTATCAAGTCCGCCGTTGGCATTAGCCTCTGCGATAAGCATATCGGTGCGAGATTTATAAGACGGCCGCTTAGAAGCATAAGCACCCATCATTATCTCTCCGATACGTTCGTTGGAAACGTGGTTGGTCAAACCGTCTGTACAAAGCAAAATTCTGTGATAATTATCGATTCTGAAAAAATCACCCTCGACGGTTTCGTTAACACCCAACGCTCTGAGAATTATGTTTTTGTTTGGGTGGGTAGCAGCTTCTTCTTGTGATATCTCACCCTTGTCGATAAGATACTGAACAAACGAGTGGTCTTTTGATACCTGCTGAATAACACCGTCGGTCTGTCTGTAAATTCGGCTGTCGCCGACGTTTAATGCGAATGTACCGCAAAGACAAACCAAAACCGCGACAAGAGTTGTGCCCATACCCTCATATTCGGGCTCGGAAAGCGATTTTCTGTAAACCGCATCGTTTGCGGCATCAAGCGCTTCCTTCATAAGAATTTTTATATCCTGTTCAGAAAAATCATCGGCACTTCTTGCGGAAAAGGCTTTTTTAATGACGGTTGCAAAGCTTTTGACCGCTAAGCCGCTTGCAATATTTCCTCCCTTTGCGCCGCCCATACCGTCGCATACCACAGCACAGAAATAACCGCTTTTAGAGAAGACGGCATAGCTGTCTTGATTATTCTTTCTTTTCATACCGACGTCGGTTTTAGCACCGTATTTCAAAGCCGTTTCTCCTCCTTTTTTGTTATTTTCTGTCGTTTTCCTCGGCACGCAGCTGTCCGCACGAAGCGTTGATATCAGAACCCAATCTGCGGCGTACCGTTGCATTTATTTTATATGTTTCAACCGTTTCTGTAAATACCTTTATTGCATTTTTTTCGCTTCTTTTAAAGTTTTTTTCTTTAATGGGATTAACCGGAATAAGATTAACGTGGCAAAGCATTCCCGAAAGAAGACGTCCAAGCTCATGTGCATGCTCCTTGGAATCGTTAACACCGTCAATGAGCGCATATTCAAATGAAATGCGTCTTCCGGTCTTGTCAATGTATCGCCTGCAAGCGCCCAAAAGCTCGTTTATAGACCACTTGTTGGCAATCGGCATAGTTTGCCTGCGTATTTCGTCGTTGGGGGCGTGGAGCGAAATCGAAAGCGTGACCGGCAATCCCTCGTCCGCAAGACGGTCAATCTTATCGACAAGACCGCAGGTGGAAAGCGAAATATGTCGAAGACCGATATTCAAGCCGCTTTCGTGATTGACCAAACGCAAAAACTTCATAACGTTGTCATAGTTATCAAGCGGTTCGCCCATACCCATAAGCACTATGTTCGAAACGCGTTCGCCAAGGTCGCGTTCGGCTTCAAGTATCTGTAAAAGCATCTCCGAAGGAGCGAGCGAGCGAACGAGCCCCGCCTTAGTGCTTGCACAAAAGGCACAGCCCATTCTGCATCCGACCTGAGTCGAAATGCACATGGTATTACCGTGATGGTAACGCATAAAAACGCTTTCAACAGTTTCACCGTCGTGAAGCTCGTAAAGATACTTTACGGTGCCGTCTATCGCAGAAACAAGCTTTCTTCGTATTTTGGCGGTGGGTATAAAGGCCGCTTCTCCAAGCTTTTCTCTGAAGGTCTTCGGCAACGATGAAAATTCGTTAATATCTCTCGCACCCTTGTAAAGTCCTTCGAAAATCTGTTTTCCTCTGTATTTCGGTTGCCCAAGATCGACGCATAACGCGCTTAATTCTTCGGGGAACATTGAAAGCAGATCAAACGCCATAATTTAATACTCCCGTATAATCTTTGCCATATAAAATCCCTCTTTTTCTTCCGAAAATGGAAGGAAGGTTTTATCTTCAATCAGTTTGTAATTGGCATTTTTATCAATAAAGTCGCCTACAATATCTTCGTTTTCAAGCTTGTTTATCGAGCAGGTGGAATAAACCATCACACCGCCGACCTTGAGGTATTTCGAGGCAGATTCGATTATCGCCCTTTGCGTAGCGTAAAGCCCCGAAAAATCCTTCGGCGATTTATATTTTATTTCGGGCTTACTGCCCATCACACCCGTACCGCTGCAGGGGACGTCGCATATTACACGGTCGGCTGTGCCGATCAAACTATCCTTTGCGGTTTTCGCATCGTGCTTTTCGGTATGAATAATATCAATTCCGAGAATCGACGCGCTTTTTTCAATAAGCGGAAGCTTGCTTGCGTGCAGATCGAAGGAATAAATTTGTCCTGCATTTTGCATATCGATCGCCGCGCCGAGCGTTTTTCCGCCTGGGCAGGCACAAACGTCGATAACCGTGTGTCCGCTTTGGGCGTCGAGCCATTTTACCGCCGTTTGCGACGCAAGACCCTGTACGTAAAATTCACCGCTTTCAATCAAGCTCAATCCATCGGATGAATTCTTGCACATAACCGTCGTGTCGCCTAAAATTTCACCGCCAACCCTTTCGGCAACCTGCTTTGCATTGCTTTTAAGAGTGTTGACTCTTAAAAACAAAGGCAATTTACCGAAAAATGCATTGAAAATTTCGCCGTAGCAATCGGGATACTGGCTTGACAAAAGGTCAAAAAGCTCTTCGTTTACCGAATACTTAATATAACCCTTTGTATTTTCTATCTTTTTGTAAATATCTTCTTTATTTCGGCAAATATTACGCAACACCGCATTAACAAAGCCTGCGGTCTTGCTGCCGAAAATGGATTTTGCAATGGTAACCGTTTCATCGCAAGCGGCACTGTCGGGCACACG
>JAZRTE010000002.1:0-40782 GCA_045651785.1 Eubacteriales bacterium
ATAACCTATATATGACATTTGCAAATTATTTTTTGCATCGGGCATACTGAGCGAAGAAACAAGGTTGGAATCCTGCTTATAATTAAGCGTATATTCCATTTCTTTATCACCGAGGACATAACTTGAACCCTTAGCGCGACCTAACTCGTCATAGGTATTCTCGACCGCGACAATAATGCCGTTGGCATCCTTTTGGTATGCTCTAATCAAACGGTCAAGCGAATCATATTCATAAACGTGGGTGGTTTCGCCCTCGGTCATGGAGTACAGACGACCGTTTGCATCGTATATTAAAGTATATTCAACTGCACCGTTGAACTTCACACTAACGAGGCGGTCGAGGTTATCATAGATATATTCCTCGTAATCGCCGTTGCCGTAGGTGAGCTTTAAGAGCTTACCGTTAAAGCCGGCATATTCGTAAGTCGCAAGGGTGTTGTTTCCTGCTTTTATTGTAAGAATATTGCCGAATGCATCGTAGGTAAGCGAATAATCGGTCGTAGCCGTATCGATGCCCGAAAGTCTTCCGCTTGCGTAGAGGTAAGAAACCTGCGCTTCTGCGGTATCGGCAATGCCGTCCTTATCGGAATCGAGATATACCTTTTCGGTACGTTCAAATTCGTCGTAAATATATGCAGTTTGAACCGAATTTGCGTTTTCGACATATTTAAGCAGCTTGGTAACGGTATCGTAATTATAGTTCGTTACCTTGCCGAGCTGGTTGGTCGAGGACTCAAGATAGTTGCCGTCTGTGGTATATTCCGCCGAGGAGGTTATTATCTGAGACGTGCCGTTTGCCGAAAGAACGGTCGAGGTCACGTGACCGAAGCCGTTATACTCATACTCAATCGTTTGAGTTATATCGCCGGATGTTCTTGTTACACTCTTTACATCGTGGGTACCGTCAACGTAGGTATAATCGTATTTTTCGTTGGTGGGTGTGGTATAGTTATCGAGGTCAACGTCGTTGGCGTATTCAAGAAGGCTTTCGTTGCCCTCTGCATCCTTGGCGGATTCAATATTGCCCTCGTCATCATAGACGTAGGTTTGTGCCGGCTCGACGGTAAGGGCTATATCGTCAAATATTGCCGTATTTGCGTTGTGATCGTAGCAGACAGAAATAGTTATGCTGTTGACCGTTGCGGCAGTATTTTCGGGGTTGGGTACGATTGCGAGCGTTGCATACTGCCAATTTACGTTATCCGCGTTAAAGGAAACGTATTGCTCGTTCGACGTGCCGTCGGAATAATTAAGGGTTGCGAGCAAGCCGAATTTGCGGTCGGTGTCTTTCAGGTCGACCGAATTTGCCTTTGCCCAGCCCGAGAGCATAAACGTCGTATTAAGCGGAGCGTTAACGGGTATTGTCTGGCTTAAACGGTTTTGCGCAGTGGGGTTGCCATTAAGCTTTGCGCCGTAGGAGCCTATTTTACCGCTTACGAGCGTATAGCTTCCCGACCATTTACGTATAGCCTCAAAGCCGCCGTTATCGACAAAGTTGAAGTCCGAAGGGGTTTCGCTCTTTTCGAGCTGGATGCAATCGATATAAGCGGTACCGCTTGCGTTTTCAAGGCAGGCGTCGATATTATAGCTGCCTGCAGAGGTGAAGGTCTTCGTTATGCTTATTCTGCGCCAGCCGTTGTTTATCGCCGTGTTGGTGGTTCCCCTTACGGCCTCGCTCGACGTGTAGTTGAAGCCGATCGTAAGTCCGCCCGAACCCACCACGTCAACAGTTTTTACGTAAGCCGAAACGGTATAGGTGCCCGGTTCGGGTATATTGAAGAAGCGGTAATACATCGCGTGGCCGACGCTATCTGTTGCAGTGAGCTTCATCGCTTTACTGCCGAACAGGGTGCTTTCGCTTGTATAAGATGCGCTTCCGCCGTTTAACGTATCCTTCGACCAGCCGCTTGCACTTTCAAGATTGCCGTCAATAAAATAGTTTTGGCGCGTGATGCCTTTAACGGCACTTGTTTTTATCTTGTTGTTTTTCTCATTGCCGGGTAACGTTTGGTAAAACTCGGCGTAAGAAGCACCAAACACCTCGTTGCCCGAAAGGTCTGTGCTGTAAGCGCTTATTGCCTTGCCGTGGTCGTCGAACACGTAAACAGTCAAAAGATCGTCGCTAGTGCCATATGCGTCGTCTTTGCCGCTTGTGCGGACGGTGAAGGTTTTATCGCCATAATCAAAGCCGACGGTTTGACCGTTGGTGTTGTTTACCGATTCGGTTACCGAGGTAACTCTTTGGTTGCCGTTATAAGCAGTATAGGTATAGTTGAGCTTATATCCCGTTATGCTGTCATAGGTATCGGTCAACAAGCCGTTGGCGTTGTAATTATACAAGCTGTAGCCGAGCGATTGACCGTCGTTGAAATATTCAATCTTTCTCAGATAGCCCGAATATCCGTTTGAAAACGAGCCCGATACGGTGCTCGAATAATAGTATGCTATATATTTATTCGTATCGTATCCATCGGTTATACGGGAAAGTGCGCCGTTGGTGTTATAGGTAAGGGTGAGTTGAGTTTCGGTGGGTTGACCTTTGGTCGTTGAGGTAACTGACGTGAGTTGGTTAGAGGAGTTATATACAAATTCCTTTTTATTGCCGTGGACGTCCAATATCCTTGTAACGTAACCGTTGGTATTAAAATACTTTTTGTTGCCGAGCTCGTCGGTTATTGTGTATTTCGTGTTTCCGTTCGAGCCGACCGTTAATTCCAAACCGTTGCCCGATTCGGCAATATATTTGTTTTGCTCGGTATCAAGGAAATAATAATGCTCGGTTCCGTCACCGTCATTATACACGAAATAGTCTGTTCCGTCAATATCTTTGCTTACAAGCGTCTCCTGCAGACTGAGCTTGAAGCCCTTGCCCATTTTCATATTTGTGTACGATGCGGTTATGGGCGCGTTGACATCGGAACCGTTTGACGTGAATTCCATTCCCGAAAGGAAACTGTTATATACGTGGCTAACGGATATGGGAAGTATTCCGCCCTTTGTCGTTATATCGCCGTGTGCGAGCACGAGATTGCCGTTAAAGCCGTTCACGTATCCCGTTCCGGCACTTCCTCCGCCTTGTGTCGAATAGGTCCAGATTCCTTCAATACCTTTCGTGTCCATATAGGTGATAAGGAGCATGGGCTTGGTTGACGAGTCAGAGGAATAGAATCTTACGTATCCCGTTGAAGCATCGTCATACGCCGAAAGAAGGATGCCGTAGTTAACTTCTCCCGAATACCAGCCTTGTGCCGCACGCGTTACGTCCCAGCTTACGATAGTTCCGTTTTCGCCCGAAGTAAGCGTTTTGTAGTCAAGTGTTTCGGTATCGTTCGTCGGCTTGTTGCTCCAGCTAACGTTCGACGAGCTCCAAGCACTTGTGATTTTTCTTGCTGCAACGGTTGCGCCGCCGTTGGTTACGCTTTCCTGCTTTATGTTTAAAACGGCGTTAAGTATCACCGAAGATTTCGGCAATAACGGAAGGCTTTCCGCCATAATAAGCGTTTGACGTTCATAGCCCGAAGCGTAACCTGCATACGTTCTGTGGTCTACATATCCGTTATATGCCGGGTCAGCCTCGAAAATGGGCGCGTCAACAGTATCTGCGCCGTTTTCAAAGCCTTTAACCGTCGGGTCTACCGTAACGGGAAATGCCCTTTCCTCTGCGTTAATCCATTCTGCGTCCGCTGTAACGGTAAGAGTGTATTTCTTTCCGTTCTTGTGAACGATTGAATAATTCACATCGGAGGAGCGTTCGCTGTTTGCGTCGTACATATACCCTTTAGGTATTGCGAGGACGGTTTCATTGCTCTCTTCATCGTTAAGCGCAACAGAGCCGTCGCTTTGAAGCACGGGTACAATGCCGTTAAGCTTCAGCTCGAAGGTATATACATAGGAATCGCCCTTTTCCTTGACGATGATATTTTCCTTTACCGAATTGCCGTAGATAATATACTCCAGGTCGGTCGAAGGAAGAATATCTTTATATATCGCTCCCGAGGAGAATCTGTGCAAGGTTGTTGCGGAATCCAAATCGTTGCCCACAGGTTCTTCCTCTGCGGGATAAACCTCCAGCGCTTTGGACTTCTGCGCATCAACCAAATGCAGGCTTATTTTGTAATCGCCTTTGGTTATTTTAAGCAGGTTGTTCGAATTGGAATTATTCGCAAGCTTCACGGATATATCCGAATCCGAGGTTATATACCCTGCGAAATCATCTGTGTCATAGGTAACTGTATCTGTAAAGGCAAGTGTGTTGTCATAATCCTGCCATATACCATTTTCGTCTTCGAAGTGAATAGGTTTGCCGTAATCTGCGGCAATATAACTGCCGTCTGACATACGGAAGGTCTTTGAGGTTTCGGTACGGTTTTCGGTCACTTCGCCGAGCACGTATACCTCGGGAGCAGAACCGGGCAAATCGGTTAAAGCGCTGTTTTCCTCGCTTGTGAACGCTTCTCCAATCTGTGCCAAAACCGAATGAGGCAAGAAACAAAAAAGCATCACGAAGCTAAGAATAAAAGAGATCGTTGTTTTGATTCTTTTCATTGTAAATTTCCTCCGTAGTTGTTTCTTCAAATCTCAAAAAGGCTTTTTAATTTTACCGCATATTTTCTACACACCCCATTTTAGTTGTCGAATTTTTGTTTTTTCGTTTTTCAAGCATATTTTGACGTTTTTACCCGTTCATTAAATACATGTCATTACATGCCGGTTTGTCTATTAATATTTTAAAACTTTTTGGGAAATATTGCTTATTTTTTACATTAAGGTGTTGTATACGCGGCTTGTTCATTGCGTTTTTGCGTGATTTCTTTTGTTTTCTTCTCTCCGCTTATTCGACAATGTAAAAAGGTCCAAACCTACCCATTTTTGGGGGGAAGTTCGGACCTTCAAAATGCTGTATATTAACTTCGTAATTCGTTAATTTCCTCGTTTTCATTTTTCACAACATCAAATCTGTTGAACAACGTAAGCTAAGTGCAAGTTTGTCTCGCACTTAAGCGCACCTTGTCAAGGTTTTCCATAAAAGGTTTTTATATTTGTAATGAGCTTGGTGCTTTGAAAAATTTCAAAGATGAGGATTTTTATGAGCTGATTGTTTTTGCCGATGTAGAAATAAATGACACTGAAATAAAAGCACTAATTTCTCAATTACCCGTTTCAATAAATACTAATGGAGGAAAATTATGGGTAAACATTTTTTTGATTTCGAAGACGGAATTTTTGCTTATTCTATATCTGACAATCTGGCAATAGACACTGACGGTGATTTATTGATGAGGATAGGAGATAATATGGCGTTGGATATGGATTCGGGCGAATTACATATTATTTCCGGTTGCTTTAACGAAGAAGATGATGACTAAAAAATGACGGCAGAGCTGTTTTAATCTCCATGCTGACGTTTTTTATCTGCGAAAAACCGAAGGGAGACAACTTTCTTACGAAGTGTCTCCCTTCCCGTCTTTTTTGTTATCTTCTTTGCGAATCGAGATATGATTGTAAAATTATTTGCGCCGAAAGAGCGTCGATTACTTGGCGACGTTTTTTGCCGTTGAACTCGGTTATATTCATATAAGTATAGGCTTCAACGGTGGAAAGGCGCTCGTCGACGAAAACGACCTCGAGGTTGGTCGCCTCGGAAATCATTTCGGCGAATGCTTTTGATTTATCGGCGCGGAAGGATTCCGAGCCGTCCATATTTTTCGGGAGTCCAAGCACGATTTTTGTGCCGCCGAGCTCTTTTATTTTGTCTGCGACCTTTTTGCAGGCATCGCGCATTCCGTTTACGTTTATCGTGCATACCGCGGAAGCGAGAAAACCCGTGCCGTCACTTGCGGCGATGCCGACACGCGCGTCGCCGTAATCTATTCCTATGATTTTTATGTTATTCACAACCTTATTTTTTATTGGTTTCATTTTAATTGATTTTCCAACTTTTGTCAACAAGCAAAAGCGTATTAAAAACATTATAACGGCAATAATAGTGTTGAACGAAAGAGATTCGTTCAGACAGGAGCATCAAACAAATGGGAAAACGAAAAAAATACAGGTTTCCCAAAGGCATTAACGATGTGGACAGATTTTACTATCCTCATCCCCAAGCATTAGGCGCGGGATACCCGACAAATCTCGTTACGGACCTATTTGGACTTACCAATATGGCACCCGAAATGAAAAGTGATGTGTTGGGAAGCTATACGGGCGTACCGCTCGACGGCAAACGTCCTATACAGGATGCCGATGACCTGTAATTCCACGGAACGTTAGCGCGTTCTATGAAGTGAAGCCGTTATTGTAACGTAACGCATTTTTCCGCAAAGAGTAAAAACGAATTTAAGAATTGCACGATTAGTTATCGTATTAACTTTAACGAAATCGCCGTAGGGCTTTTCTTGAATCCTCCTTTTTGCCTTGCGGCGAAATCGCTCTTCACTTGACCGACATCTTTTTTAGGTGTCACTAAATACCGTCGTATTAATTTACGGCGGTATTTTTTATTTTTTTATATTTTTCTATGTCATTGTCCCGATTATCGGACACACATCGCGTTAAAATAAACGCGTAAGATAAAAACCGACACAAAAAACAAGGAGGAAAACAAAATGAAACATTTCGTAACGGTTGCAAAAAAGACGGTCAACGACCGCGACGGCTTTGTGCACGGATTTATAAAGGGCGTCACAGGTACGGCATTGTTCATTTCGTTACTCACGCTTTTTACCGCCTGCTTCGGATGATTTCCAAAAAATAAACGTCTTCGGTTGTCCCCAATGCAAAAGAAGTCCGCAAATTCGGACTTCTTTTGTTATGTTATTTTTTATTTGCCTATTGTAAAAGTACCCATAACATGGCGTTTGATTAAAATATAGTCATACTTTTCAACACCGCTCGCGCCATTTACGTCAGCGACCTTTTGTTGGGTTTCATCAAGAGAAAGGGTTCCCATAACCGCGCGTTTAACAGCAATATAGTCGTATTTTTCTATATTGCCGTTGCCGTTTACGTCACCGATCACATACGCCGGAGTAAGCGCGTCGATATCCTCTTCTGCGAGGAGCTCGTTACATACCGAACAACGCTTTTCGCGTTTGCCGGGTTTTCCGATTTCGGGCTCGTTGACGACTACCCATTCGCCTTCCTTATGTCCGTCTTCAACGATATAATCGGACACATAAGTATCTCCGCACTTACAAGTAAAGGTAGTATATCCCTTCTCGGTGCAGGTAGGAGGAGTTACAACGGCTTTGTGGCTGTGATCGGTTGTGGGGATTTTTTTCTCAAACGGTTCATCGCAAAGCTCGCAAATACCGGTCTTCAAGCCTTCGTTTTTGCAATCGGCTTCGGTAACGACCGTCCAATCCTCGCAAAAGTGTTCATTCTGCGGAATCGTTTCTCTTGCTATAAGCTTTTTGCAAATGTCGCAATATTTTTCCTTGCTGCCTGTTTTCTCGCAAGTCGGTTCGTCAACAATTTCCCACTCGCCGTCGCAGACGTGGTCGAGAGTTGCCGAAAGCGTATAGGTCGTATCCACTACCCAAGAATTGCTCCAAGCGGTAACCTTGATAAAATAGGTACCGGCAGATAGGTCAATGCTTTCATTGTTAAGATTGAGAGTTTCGGGAATATTCCACTTTTGAATTTGGCTGTACGCGTCGTTACGGTAAAGGTATACCGTCCAACGGGGATTCGACTCAGTTCCTGTCGGGTGAGTAAACGAAAGACGGAATTTGCCATTTTGGGGCACTGTCACCTTATACCAGTCAACGTCGTCGGATGTGCTTATCGAGCCGTTTGCTTCGCCAAAAAGCGAAAGCGTGTCGGCTTTTTGATAAGTATTGTTTTGCTCGGTCTCATATTTGTCGGAAGCGGTGAAATACACATCGAGCGTATAGGTAGAATCAACTACCCACGAATCGTTCCACGCCTTAACTTTTACGTAATATGTGCCTGCCTCTACACCTATTTCGCCGGTTTGCACGTTTTGGTCACCGGGGATTGCCCAATAGCATTTTCCGCCGTCAACGCTTGTTGAAGCATCTTCGCGATAAAGGTACACTTCCCAACGGGTATTATTGTCTTCTGCCTTGGGATGAGCAAACCAAATGCTGATATATCCTTTTTCGGTGAGAGTAAACTTATACCAATCCTCGTCGCCCTCTGAGCTGATTGAGCCATATACGAAAACATTGTTATCAATCTCATCAGCGGTTGAAGGAGAATTGTTAATTTCTGTCTCGTATTTCGCCGAAGCCGTAAAAGAAGCTCTTACGGTATAGGTCGAAGAAACCACCCAGTTCGAGTTCCAATGCTTGATTCTTATGTAATAGGTACCTGCATCAAGACCTATTTCACCGGTTGTAACGTCCTTGTTGCCGGGGATAGACCAAAAACCGTCACCTCCGTCGATATGAGTGCTACCGTCAGAGCTGTATAAATACATCTCCCAACGAATATTGCTCTCGTTAATATTCTCGTGTTTAAATGAAATTTGCACCGAACCCTTTTCGGTGAGTGTAAACTTATACCAATCTTCATCGGTGCTGTTGTCAAGCGCGCCGTAAATATTGGCATTAAGAGCGATAGCTGTTGCAGTTTGATAGTTTTCGTTCGGTTCGGTTTCGTTTGCCGCCGAAGCCGAAAGCGGAAGTGCCGCAAAGACAAGCAGAAAAACAAGAATCAGCGCAATAGATTTTTTCATATTCATTGCATCCCTTAACCTTTTTTATTTTTTATCCTTCGACGCTTTTGAGATAAGATATACAATACCTGCCGCCGCGGCAACAGCCGCACCGATGGCGAGATATTTTTTGAGTTTTTTCTTTTTCTTTTCTATTTTTTCGTAATTGAAAGCGATTTCTTCCTCGGGCTCGTAATCAACGTAAATTTGTTCGTCTACGCTGTTGTCGAGAACAACGTCGCTTGATGCTTCGGATTCAAAATCGGGCTCTGCACTTACCTCATCGATTTCGGGCTCGATTTCTTCGTTCCTTTTGGTGTTACCGATAACGTCCGCTTCGGTAAGAGTTCCTTTTATGAACTTATAAAGCTTGTCGTAAATTGCTCTTTGGTAATCATCCTCTGCGTGAGCACAGTAATGGAAAACGCCGGGACCTGCCGCCTGATAATAGGTGTGTACCGTTTCGGTCATCATACCGTTGCGGATACAGCCGAGCAGATATTCATCGAAAAGCTTGCCGTATTGCTCCTTGGTGTCTTGATTTTTAACGCCGTGGTGGATTTCCAATTCCACACCGAAGCCGTATTTTTTGCAAAGCGCGGTAAAATCGCAAAACATTCCTTCGGGGTTTAAGCCAAGCACACTTTGGAACGAAAGTCCGGGCTGCATGGTCGTGCAATCAAAGCCGATCTTATCGGCCTTTTCACAGCCGCCCGCTTGGAAATAGGGTATAAAAATGCATTTTTGGTTGCGCTTATGGAGCTCGGCAACACAACCTGTCGCAAAAGTTTCCTCATCATCGCGGTTCGCGCGCGAAGCGGATTCGTTGACCCAAAACCAGCCGTCAAGTTGGATATTATCAAAATGCTCGGCATTAAAGCGCTTTATGGTTTCATCGATAAACCACGCATAGGCATTAATGCAATCCTCGGTGGAAAGCAGCTTTTCTTCGATTCCGTCACCGTTCATATCGCCAAAGGGGTTAAGCGAGATCTTCGGCACGGGTGCTGTGAGATAGAATTTATGCTTGTAATCCTTGGGAAGCGAAAGTGTATTTTTAAGCTCGCCGACCGCTTGGTCGTATGCCTTTAAATTTTGACCGTCAGCAAAAAGCTCGTCGAGAATAAATTCCCAATCGCTCAAATAGTTAGGGCCGCCGTGATAACCCAAGCATCCGCCCGACGGGCAACGGCCTTGAACAATAAGGAACATCAACGCATCGAACATCGTGTCTTTAATGTTTTTTTCGCGGTCGATATAGGCAAGATAAGGCAGAAAATCGTCCTTTTTAAGCTTTGCAACCCTTTCGTCCTCGGGCCAATAGCCGAAATAAAGCAAGGGGATGTCGTGAATGCCGTTAAGACTTTCACGCGAGGCAAAGCAATTTTTATTAACGTCAACGTATCTGTTGCCCGAAAGCTCGCTTTCAATGCCGATACAATCTCCGCCGAAAACACGCAATTCATCGCAAAAAGCGTTTACCTCGACGTAAAATTCAAGCATTATATAACGCGCGCAGCAAGCATCGATATTCGCAGAATAAACCGCGCGCACCTTTTCGCTAAACGACGCTTCGTAAGGCGCTTTTACGTTTGCGACCTCGAAAAATTCGTTTCCGTCGACCGAAAGATAGCATTTAACGTATTCGGGAGCGTAAATGCCCGAATTTCTATCGTGGATAAAGCCGATATCAAATCCGTCCACCGATTTGATTTCTTCAAGATCGATTAAAAGCTTTCTGCCGACACCGCGGTAAAAATGAACCCAATCACCGCCGTAGCAATCGGTCGGGTCGCCGACACGGCTGTCGGTGAGAATATCCTTTCTTCCCTTTTCAACCGATGCATAGCTGTTTTCGATAGGCGCGATATTGATTATTTTAACCTCTCTGCCGAGAGCCAAATTCATCCGTTCCATTTACATTTTTCTCCGTTTTCCGACAGCTTCGCCGAAAAGAACCGTTGTTTCGGTTTCCTCGGCGCTGTTTTTTGCAATATCCTCGTCAAGCTCAACAACGTCCTTTTTGTAAAGCATAACTATCGTCGAGCCGCCGAACGAAAAATAGCCCTTTTCGTCGCCGCGCTTGAATTTTTCCTTGGGGTGGATATTGTTTATCTTGCCGACCATCATCGCGCCGACCTCGATATAAGCAACTCGGCCGAAGTTTTCGGTTTGCAAAACCGTAAGCTCACGGCAATTTTTTCCGTAGACATCATATTTCAAAAGCGCGATTGGGTTGACGGTGTGGTAAACACCGGGAATGAAGCGATAGGATTCCTCGATTCCGTCATTGGGATAGCAATAGCGGTGATAGTTATCGACCGAAAGACGGTAGACAAAGCATTTACCGCCCAGAAATTCGTTTGCCAAATTTTCGTCACCGCCAAGCAGGGTTTTGATGCTGTAATCGCAGCCCTTTACACGGTAAAGCGAATCTTTTGTTATATCGTAAACCGTAAGCTTCGAATCGGCAGGCGAAATTACCGAATCAGGGGTAAAATCGATACTTCGTGCATTCGGTGCAAGCTTACGCGTGAAAAAGTCGTTAAACGAAGCAAATTCGCGGTTTTCGTATTGCGACATATCGATATTTTCCGACTTTATCAATTTATTTATACGTCTTTTCGAAAAAGACGAATTCATATACATTCTTCCGATCTCGGAGATAAATTTACGCGAAAGAAGCTTTGTTATCAATCTGCCGAAAGCGTTTCCGTAGAGAAAATCCAAAGCGCCTCCTTGTGCGCTGTCCTGTGCGATAATATTGCCCGAACGGTCCTTTATCATAGCCCGTACCTCATTTTTCACGTTATTATTTACATTATACAATCGAACGCACTGCTTGTCAACAAATAAAAAAGGAGCAACCCGCCGTTGCCCCTTATAGTTACCCGAATATAAAATTGATCGCCTGAACAGCCGACTCGCGCGAGGTGATAAGCGAAATATCGCGTCGCATTTTCGCACTACCCGAAAAGCCCTTGCAATACTGCAAAATGTGATGACGAAATTCGCGAATGCCGTTTAACCCCTTTTCCGCTATGACCGTATCGAGCTGAGTGGTAAGCATTTTGCGTTTTTCGGCATTTGTCGGCTCGATATATTCACGCCCCTCAAGCCCGCAAACGATTTCCTCGAACACCCAAGGCGAGCCGTAGGCACCGCGGCCTATCATAACACCGTCGCACCCCGTTTCCTCTTTCATTGCGATATAATCCGCGAGCGAAGTGACGTCGCCGTTGCCTATTACGGGAATCGAAACGGCATTTTTTACTTTTTTTATAATTTCTCGGTCAGCGCGCCCCGAATACATTTGGGTTCTCGTTCTTCCGTGAACGAAAACGGCGCTCGCGCCGCCGCGCTCGCAAGCAAGTGCAACCTCGATTGCCGAATCGGGCTTATCGTCGTCACACGCCTTGCGGAATTTTGCGGTTACGGGCACGTCAACGGCTTTAACCACCGCCGAAACGATTTCCTCGCAAAGCTTGGGGTTGCGCATAAGCGCACTTCCCTCTCCGTTTTTGTAAAGCTTCGGCACGGGGCAACCCATATTTATGTCGATATAATCGGGCGAAAAGCGCATCATAAGCTTTGCGGCGCTTGCCATAATTTCGGGATCACTTCCGAAAATTTGGATAGCGGCGATTCTTTCGTCATCATAGACTTTTGCAAGTCCGTCGGTTTTTTTGTCGCCGTAAAACGCACCCTTTGCGCTTATTAATTCACTTGTAACGCATTCTGCGCCGTTTTTAACGCAAAGCGCGCGGAATGCGTGGTCGGTAATTCCCGCCATAGGCGCCAAAAAAAGACCGTGGCGGAATTCTATGTTTCCAATTTTCATATATCAGTTAACCGTTCTGCCGTCGCTGTTTTTCTTCAAAAACATTTCGGCGGCGTTTAATATGTTTGCATATTCCGCATTTTCGCGGTTTGACAGTATTTCTTTTACAAGGCTATCGGTTTCGGAAAGGAGAGAAATATCGCCAATTGCCGCACAGACAAACGAAAATTCACCGCTTTGCCGTTCGCCGAAGAAATCACCCGGACCGCGGCGCTCAAGGTCCTCCTCGGCAACTTTAAAGCCGTCGGAGGTGTCGCGCATAATTTTCAATCGGTCGGCGCTTTGCTCGTTACCTCCGCCCTGAACAAGGATGCAAACAGATTTTTTATTGCCTCTGCCGATACGTCCGCGAAGCTGATGAAGCTGTGAAAGCCCGAAGCATTCGGCATTTTCGATAACCATAACGGTCGCCTCGGGCACGTCAACACCAACCTCGATAACAGTGGTCGAAACCAAAATTTTGCTTTCGCCCGATGCGAATTTTTCCATTTCCGATGCCTTTTCGGCAGGCTTCATTCTTCCGTGCAAAAGCCCCATCGGGATACCTCTGAAATGCTCGGTCGAAAGCTCGGCAAAATAATCCTCCGCCGCTCTGCGGTCGGTTTCGGTTTCGCCCTCCTCGATAAGCGGACAAACGAAATATGCCCGTCCGCCCGATGCGATTTCCCTGCGCACAAGGTCGTAAACCTTTAAAGAATCGTCCTTTTTAACGACCTTCGTTACGATTTTTTGTCTTCCCGGAGGAAGCTCGTCAAGCAGAGAAATATCCAAGTCACCGAATATTATAAGCGAAAGCGAACGCGGTATCGGTGTTGCCGACATAACGAGCATATGCGCGCGTTTTCCGTTATGCTCGCTTTTATCAAGGAGCGTTTTTCTTTGTCTTACACCAAATCGGTGCTGTTCGTCGGCAACCGCGAGCGCACAGTTTTTGAAAAGCGTTGCATCGGTAATAAGCGCGTGCGTGCCGACGGCAACGTCGATTTCTCCCTCGGCAAGACCTTGTCGCACACGTCTTTTTTCGGCGGCGGGCAAGCCCGACACCAAAAGCTCGGTTTTTATGCCGAAGGGTGACAGAAATTTATCAAGCGTTTTTTTGTGCTGTGATGCAAGAATTTCGGTCGGCGCCATCAAGCACGCCTGAAATCCGTTTTTTACACACAAATATATCGCCGCCGCGGCAACGGCGGTCTTGCCGCTTCCGACGTCGCCTTGAAGCAATCGCGCCATCGGATTCGGCTTTTCCAAATCGGCAAAGATTTCCTTTACCGAGCGTTTTTGGGCGTTTGTTAATTCAAACGGGAGCGAATTGAAAAAGCTTTTTATGCCCGTGTTTTTAAGATTAAGCGGTTCTGCATTTTCCTTTTTTTGTCCCGAGCGCATACTTGAAAGCGCAAGACGGAAGGTGGTTATTTCGGCAAATGCAAGAGTTTTTCGCGCAAGAGTCAGCTCGTCTTTATCGGTCGGACAATGCATTATTCTTACCGCCTCCGAACGTCTGAGCAGCCCTTTTTCAATTCTTACCGATTCGGGCAACAATTCGGGAAGCTCTTCGCAAAGCGGAATCACCTCCTTAACTGCAGAAGCAATCGCCTTTTGCGTAAGCGGCGGCGAAAGTCGGTAAATCGGCACGTAATAGGGCAATTTTTCGCCCTCGATAATCGGCTCGAGCTTTGGCGAAACCATTTCTCTGCCGTAAAGTCCTACCTTCATTCTTCCGTATGCGCGGAATCTTCTGCCCGCCGTAAGCGTTTTTGCCATAAACGGCATATTGAAGAAGACGAATTCCATAACGTGGCTTTCATCCTCGACAACGGTGCGGAAAACCGAAAATCCCCGCCTTAGCATTTTCACCTTTGAGGTTTCACGCACGGTTATCTCGATCGAGCAAAGCTCACCGTCGATTGTATCGGAGATACGGCGCACGTTTCCGCGCTCCTCGTAAGCGCGCGGATAAAAGGCAAGCAGGTCGGAAGCATTTTCGACACCAAGCCGAAAAAACGCTTCACCTCTTGCTTCGCCGATACCTTTTATGTACTTAATCGGTGTTTGGGCGGTAAGCTTATAAGCCATTTTTACTCCGTTTTAATGCAAATTTCGGTGTATTCCACACCTATCTCTTCAAGCGCGCGCATTTCGCGATCGCCGTGAGTCAGAATGAACAGTTGATGTTTTTTTGCCGCCTCGTTCAATGCGCCCGATATCATACGAAGTCGATTGTCGTCGATACGGACAAAAGCATCGTCGAGCAGAATCGGTACACCGCAACCGCCGAAAAGCATATCGGCAAGTGCCAAGCGAAGCGACAGATAAGCGCTGTCACGAGTGCCTGCCGAAAGATAATCACAGCTTCTGCGCATATCCTCGCCAAAGCTCATCGAAAGCTTTGTGTCAATCTCAAGCGCCTTGTATTTTCCGCCAGTTGCGGCAGTAAAATATTCATCGGCGCGCTCACCGATACGGGGCGCAACCATACTTTTCATATAATCCGATGCTTCCTCGATAACGCGCACGGCGGTTTCATACGCCTTATACTTAACGGCAAGGTCGTCGATTCTCGCATTAAGCGAATCGCGCTTGCCGACCATTGCGGCAGGGTCGCCGCCCTTAGCTTCGAGCGCGGCGATTTCGATTTCATCGCGACGGTTAAGCTCGCTCAATTGATTGAACTGAGTTGTATAAAAGCTTATCTCGCGGTCGACCTTTCCTCTTTCGCGCTCGGGCTCACGCGCATCCCTTGCTTCTTCGGCAAGTACAGTCAGGTCGCAATCCCTTGTCGCGTTGTCAAGCTCTTCCTTTCTTGCGCGCCAAACGGCAAGCTTTTCTCCGCTTTCCGAGGATTTTGCAAGAATAAGGCGAAGCTGATCGGAATAGTTTTCATCCGAAACGTCGATATAATTACCGATTCCGGTATCGAGCTCGCGTTTTAAAATCGCACACTTGGTACGGCTTTCTTCAAAATTGTTTCTGAGCGCCTTTATGCGCGTTTCGACGTCGTGAAGTTGTTTTTCAAGAGTGGGGTAGGTATTTATTGCGTTGCGAAGCTCTCCTATGCTGTCGAGCCCAAGCTCGCGCACAAGATTGCTCGGCTTCGAAAGTGAAACGAAGCCAACGACGGCAAGAATTACGCCAAGAGCGGCAAGAACGATGCCAAAGCCCATTGTCGAGCTGCTTGCAAAGCCGAGAATAATACCGATCACTACCGCAATACCTGCACCGCAAAAGAGCATATTCGCATTGCGCTTTGACGATTCGATAACCTTTTGCGCGCGTTTTACGTCGCCGCCTTCGATTACCATTTCGTCAAGAAGCTCTTCCCTTTCGGTTTCTGCGCTCGACAAAGATTTACCGATATTTTCGCAATCGCGGCACTCGGCAACGTATTCGGTATTTTTTTGAAAAAGCTCGTTAAACGCGCTGTCCTCACGCTTTTTAAGTCCTGCGGAGACCGATTCGTATTCCTCACGCGCGTTGCGTTCCTCAAGCGACAAGCGCTCGATGTTACGCAACTTAAGCATTGCTTCGTATTTTTCGATATTTCTGCGTTCGGCGTGAAGATCGTCAAGCTTTTCCGATGCTCCGTCGATCATATCGGCGCGCTTTTTTATTTCGTCGCCGAGTCGAACCGCTTCGCGGCGGATGTCGGTTGCCAAGGTTATCGATTCTTCAAGCGCATCGCGTTCCTTTTCCGCTTTGGGAATAAGACCGCTGCCCAATCTGCCCTTTAATTCGTTTTTGCAGTCGTTAAGACGGGTTACCGCTTTTTTCGTTCCGACCTGCTCGTCGGCACTTATTGCGATATTACGCAATCGGTCGGCAAGGATTTCGTCCTTGCTTTGCGGAGTTGTAAGCTGACGGAAAAAAAGAGTCCTTGCAAAAACCTCCTCGGACACACCGAAAAACACCTCGCCGGGTACCTCGCCGAAATATTCGGCTTTGCCGGTCATTCGGTTGGTTACCTCACAAGAATCCTTGCCAGAAGCAAGACAACGGCGATGCACGGTATATGCCTTGCCGTCCGCTACGATATAAACCGTACCCTCGGAAATTTCACCGTCCCAAGGGGTATAAAGCTTTCTTTCGTTATCCGAAAGCGATTGCATTCTTGCGCCCGAAAAGCCGTAAAAAACGAACTTCAAGAACGCGGCGACCGTCGATTTACCGCTTTCGTTGGGGGCAGACAGAACGTTTATCCCGCTTTTTGCGGTAACCGTTGCGTTTTTAAGCTTACCAAATGAATTTATTTCGATTTTTTCTATCGTAACGTTCACGCCTGCTCACCTCCCGTATAATCGACAACGTTTCTGTCCTCAAGTGCGGCAATGCCGTATTTAAGCGCAAGCGAAAGAATACGATATTGCTCGCTTTCCTCGTTAAGCCCGTTCATTTCCTCCAATATTTTGCGAACGAAAATGCCCTTTAAGGTATTGCTTTGTTCAAGCTCGCCAAGGTCGGGCTCGATATGGGTGTTATCGATAATTTCTATGTAATAAGGGTATTCACAACCCCTGCCGATCTCGTTTTGAAGTATAACGAAGGCGTTCTTCATTTCGCCCTCAAGCGTCAAGCGAAGTGCGGTATCGTCGGTATAAGGACGGATAGCGTTGCGAATGATATCGAGCGCCTCCATCTTTTCTCTCGCCGATGAAATATCGACGGCCAGCGATTCGTAACGCGATTTTGAAAAACGCAAAAGCGCCATTTCAACCCTGCCCTTTTCGACAGTGCCGTACATTGCGCCCTTATATCCCTGCTCGTCAAAGCCCCTGCCCTCGATACAGCCGGGGTAGGAATAATAAACGCCGTTTTCACATAAAAGTCCCGTCGGCTTGTGGATATGACCGAGCGCAATATAGTCGAATCCCGATTCCGCAATTTCGCGTTTGGTTATAGGGCCGGTGGCTTCGTCCGTGCCGACCATATCGCCGTGGCAGACAAGAATGTTTATGCGCGAATTATCCTTGATTTTCCAATTTGCAACGGGCGAGGAAATATAGTTTTTAGAGGTAAAGCCGAAGCCGTAAACGTCAACACCTAAATCATCGAGCGAAACGCATTCGCGCTCGCCGCCGAAAATATGCACGTTTTTGGGGAAATCGGCGGTTTCATAGGGCGAACCCGTACCAAGCGGATCGTGGTTACCCGGAGCGATGAAGATTTTCATATCGCCGCATTTTGCAAATTCGCGCACCAAAAGCTCGCGCGTGTCGCGAGTAACGTATTCGCCGTCAAAAAGGTCGCCGCTGATTATGAAAATATCCGCCTTCTTCTCGCGCGCATACATAAGCGCCGAGGTAAACGCCGCGCGTAATTCGGTACGGCGTTTTTCGGCTTCTCTCGGAGAGAAAAGCGAAAACGGAGAGTCAAGATGAATATCCGCGCAATGAAAAACCTTTACCATATTGCATACCACCTCTAAAACGTTGATTTAAAGACATATAAACGCACTCATAGTTCCGCGGCTTGTGCCGCTTCTCCTGTGCGAGAAAAAGTGATCTTCGTTACATTTCGTACAAAGATCGAGCCGAGAAATATTTTCAGGCAATAATCCCGAACCGATCAAAATATCTTCGTTTGCTTTATTTAAATCAAGCATAAATTTCTGCCCGCGCGGAGTAAAAAACGCGCCGTATTCGGAATCGACACTAAAAAACTCTTCTCTTACCTCGCTTCCGACCTCGTAACAGCAGCTTCCGATACAAGGGCCGATCGCGGCAAGAATATCCTTTTTCTCAATGCCCATATCGGTCATCATATTAACCGCATTTTTCGTAATACCGCCAACGGTACCGCGCCATCCCGCATGGACTGCGGCGCACACCCTTTTATTTTTATCGCAAAGCAAAACGGGAACGCAATCGGCGGTTCTCACCGAAAGCAAAAGGTCTTTTTCTGCTGTTACCAACCCGTCGACACCGAAATCAAACTTCGGTTTTACGATACCGACACCGCGTTTCGTTTCATCGGCAAGAACAACCACGCTTGTGTGCGTTTGATAGGTTCGGCAAACGTCACTCGCCGAAAGTCCGAAGCAATTTGCGGCGATTTCGTAATTTTTGATTACGTTTTCCTCGCTGTCCCTTAACTTGCCGACACCCTCGGCAAAATTAAGCGATTCGAAAACGCCCTCGCTCACTCCGCCGATTTTTGTAAAAAACGCATGGCGGATGCCGTATTCATTTAAAAGCTTACTTTGATAATACGGCGTTTTGCCGTCAATGAAAATATAGTCGTTAGTCATCGTGCACCTTCCTATTATTTTATTATATAATACGCGACCTGAAAAAGCAAGGCAGATAAATATTTTTAGGCTGTTGATTTTTGTCGGTTTGTGTGTTAAAATGTTAATAATTTAAAAATCGGAGGTGTAAAAATGGCAATTGATCCTAAAAAAGGCGGAAAATGCTGGTCGTGTAAGCATTGCGAGGACGTCGGCTTCGAAAGCGAATACGACGCCGTCTATGTAAGAAAATGCACCAAAGCGGGTCGCGACTATATCGACAAATGCACCAATTATTGCTCGTCCTACGTTTGGGACGGAAAAGACCCCGAATTTAACTATACTTCATCAAGCTCAAGTACAAGCTCAAGCTATTCCTCGTCATCGGGCGGCGGAAGCGTCGCAGGCAAGGTAGTAGGAGCAGTCATCGTCCTTGCCATACTCAGCTATGCGGGATATAAGACCTATCTTGCGCTTAATCCGCCGAGCGCAGAAGGAAACGAACAGACCGAAAGTGTTGAAAGCATTGATACCGATAAAAAGACGGCTATCTGCAATGCAAAGAGCGCGCTTAATATGCGTTCGGGCCCCGGCGAAAAATATGAAAAGGTCGGCTCGATCCCAAGAGGCGAAACCGTAATTATCGAAAAGGAAGAAAACGGTTGGGCGTACGTTGATTACAACGGCACCAAGGGCTGGTGCGCCATGAACTATCTTGAGGTCAACGAATAAAGTGCGACAAAAAGCTCCTCTTGCAAGAGGAGCTTTGTATTACTTTTCGTCATTGTTCGCGCTGACACGCGGAAGGTTCCAACGGTAATGCGAGGCAAGCAAGCGCACCGAAATGATAAGAGCGACACCGATAAATACCGAAGCGGTCTTATTAAGCTCGCACCAGATGGCAAGCGCATAATAGACAAACGCGCCTCCGATTGCCGCGACCGCATAAATATGCTTAACAAGCACGTATGGCCTTTGACCCGCAAGCAGGTCACGCAGTATACCTCCGCCAACGCCTGTCGTCATTCCGAGAAACACACAGAAAAACGCGTTGTTGCTATGTCCGTAGGTAATTCCCGCCTGAGTGCCGATAATGACAAACACACCGAGTCCTACCGCATCGAAAAGGTTAAGTATGCGCTCGATACGGGCACGCTTTTGAATATAGGCATTTTTAAAAAGCGCAACCGCAACAAATACGGCGACAGCACTTAAAAGTGCAATAGCCACGTAATGGAAATCGTAAAACATCGCAGGCGGAAGTCTGCCGATAAGTATATCTCTCACCGTGCCGCCACCCAAGGCGGTTATTACGCCCAAAAACATAACGCCGAAAAGGTCTAATCCCCTATCGATGGCAACCATTGCGCCGGAAAACGCAAACGCGACCGTTCCGATTATTTCGGCGGCAAACAATACCATTTCAGAAACAGACATAAATTACCTCTGTTAAGTTAATTTTGCAAGTTATTTCGCGCAATTCTATCACAAACTATGCGTTTGTGTCAATACAAAAAGCTGCCCAAGGCGATAATACCTTGGGCAAATTTTTATTGGCTTTTTTAATTATTCAGCGGTTTCTTCAGCGGGCGCTTCTTCAACTGCATCGTTGTTTTCAAGAAGTGCGCGGATAGAGAGAGAAAGTCTTCTGTTTTCAACGTCTGCAGCGGTGATCTTAACGGTAACCTTGTCACCGATCTTAAGAACGCTTGCAGGGTTGGGGATGGGCTTATCAGCGATTTGAGAAATGTGGATAAGACCGTCGAGATCGGGGAAGATTTCTGCAAATGCGCCGAAGGGCATAAGCGAAACGATAGTAGCGTCAACAACGTCGCCGACGTTATACTTCTGTTGGAAGATGTTCCAAGGATCGTTTTCAGCAGTCTTATAGCCGAGAGAGATTCTCTTCTTTTCCTTGTCTACAGCCTTAATGAATACGTTGATGGTTTCGCCTTCCTTAAGAACCTCTTCGGGCTTCTTAAGTCTGCCCCAAGAAAGCTCGGAAATGTGAAGCATACCGTCAACGGGGCCGAGGTTGATGAACGCGCCGTAGCTCATAAGAGCGCGAACCTTACCTTCGAACTTGTCGCCTTCCTGTACGTTAGCGAAGAATTCTTCTTCAGCTGCCTTACGGGTGATTCTGTTGGATGCCTTGATAGAGCCAACTGCTCTCTTTCTCTGTTCGTTTACGTCGATGATCTTAAAGGAAACCTTTTGACCTCTGAGAGTGTCAAGCTCTTCACCCTTTGCAATACCGGTCTGGGATGCGGGAATGAAAACCTTGTTGGGGCCGTAAAGCGCGATAACGCCTGCATAGCCCTTTTCGTTCTTGATAATTTCCTTAACAGTGCCTTCAAGAAGCTCGCCGGATTCAGCAGCTACCTTGATAGCTTCCCAATACTTGTGCATATCGATCTTCTTCTTGGAAAGCATAACTGTACCGTCGAAATCACTGAACTTGCCGCAGATAACTTCAACTTCATCGCCTACCTTGAAGAGATCGTTGAGATTAACGCCGCTTTCCGAAGTAATTTCGTCGTACGGGAGAATGCCCGTATGCTTCGTACCAAGGTCAACTTTGACCTCGGCCGGATTGACTGCCGAAATAATTCCGGTAACCCTTTCACCTGTATTTAAAGTTTTGAATGACTGTTCGAGCATCTCTGCAAAGCTGAGTTCCTCTTTTTGGATGTCTGCCATCTTGTTGTATACCTCCTGTATTATACCGCTGGGCGTCGATGCGCCCGCAGCTATAGCAATTTTGGTTGCCGAAACGATCTTTTCGGCGTGTTCGTCAAGCTCGCTTGACGTTTCGATAAGCAGTGAATTTTTGCATACCTCGCTTGCGATCGCAAACAGCTTCGCTGTATTCGAACTGTTGCGTCCGCCGACGACCACCGTAAGGTCACAATCACTTGCAAGCTCACGCGTTTTCTTTTGTCGGTTTTCGGTAACGCTGCATATCGTTTCAAATATTCGTATATTGGGATAAAGCGATTTCATTTCCGCCTTGCATTTTTCCCATTCGGTTCCCGAAAAGGTCGTTTGAACGGCAAGAATGCAATCTTCTTCACTCTCAAACCCGTTTTTATGTGCGGAAACTATTTCGTTCAGATCTTTAAAAACTCTTTTTTTGCCCTTTGCAAAGCTCATTATTCCCTCAACCTCGGGATGCTTTGCATCGCCTATGACGAAAACCGTCGTATCTTCGCCCTCGTTCGCCACTATTTTGTGGATCTTTGAAACATAGGGACAGGTGGCATCGATATATTCGATACCGAGCGATTCAAGCTTTTCAACCGTCTGCTTTGTCGTACCGTGCGCACGGAGAAAAACAAGTGCATCCTTAGGGAGCGAATCAATATCCTCATTTGAGATAAAAGACACTCCGCGGTCGATAAGCGTTTGGTTAAAAATACGGTTGTGTATAAGCTCGCCAAGACAAAATATTTTTTTGTCGCGATTATCAATATTCGCGTTTATCATATCAACAGCGCGCTTTACACCGAAGCAAAAGCCGCTGTATTCTGAAATTCTGATCTCAGCCATGGTTATGTTTTGCGAAATCGTCGCAAAGCTTGGAAAATGCATAAACCGCAATATCGTGAGAATTGGGATGCTCGTTTACCGTTGAATATTCCTCATAGCTTATGGGTTTTCCGATATATACGTGCACCTTACGGAAAGCAAGGGGCTTTTTGTGTTTTTTACCGTAGCATATCGCAACGGGAAGCAGAGTCGCTTTTGTTCTCGTCGCCATAAGGCCTATACCCGCTTGCGCCTTTTCGGCTTCGGGTGCGGTCTGCGGGATACGGGTTCCTTCGGGATAAATTGCGGGGCAGCCGCCGTTTTTGACTATTTCACAGCTTTTGCGAAGCGCCGCAATATCCGATTCACCGCGGTTGATGGTAACGACGTTGCACTTTTTGAACAGCCACCGCAAAATACCAACCTTTTCCAAATCGCTCTTTGCAAGGAACGAAAGCTCATGCTTTACCGCGCAGGCGGTCAAAAGCGGGTCTGCAAACGAGGTGTGGTTGGAAAATACGATAAAGGGTCCGTCAACCGGTTCGTTTTCCTTCCCGTGAACCGAAACACGATAAACGACCTTTGCATAAGCCAAAGCAAGTGCTCGTACTACCTTATAAAAACTCATTAAAATATTACCTTATCTATAATTTTGATGGCGTTTTGAACCATTTCATCGATATCCATAAGCGAATTATCGAACATTACCGCATCCTCTGCAGGGATCGCGGGGGCGATTTCTCTTTGGCTGTCGTTGGCGTCACGCCATTGCATATCGGCAAGCACCGATTCATAGGTGGTGTCTACTCCGCGTTCGAGCAATTCGGCATATCTTCTTTTTGCACGCGCTTCGGCAGAGGCAAAGACGAAAAGTTTCGCCTGAGCATCGGGCAATATGACTGTGCCGATGTCGCGGCCGTCCATTATAACGTTGTTTTCTCTTGCGATAGCGCGTTGAGTTTCCAAAAGAAATTCACGCACCTCGGGAACCTTTGAAACGTCGGATGCATATTTGGAAATTATCGGAGTACGAATTTCGTCGCCGATACGCTTACCGCCGAGATAAACAGCACCGCCGCCGTTTTCAAGCTTCATTTCGATCTTAATGTCGGGCAGACAGGAAATAATGCCTTGGGCATCAGTCGATTCAATACCGCGATTGCATACAAAAAGTCCGATAGTGCGGTAAAGCGCGCCCGTATCGATATAAACGAAGCCGTAATGCCGAGCAAGATTTTTGGCAAGAGTGCTTTTTCCCGAGCCGGAAGGCCCGTCCAACGCTATTTTTTTAGTTTTTTCAGCCATTAAACATCACCAAGTGTCTATTATATATCTTTTTATAATTTTTTTCAATAGTTTTTTCAAAAAATATATATTTTTTATAAAAAGTCAATAAATCGATCCGAATCGCCGGACATAACTTTTTGAAAAAACATTGACTTATCCGAGCGTTTGAGGTATAATAGCGCATCACACTAAAAGGAGAACCTTATTAATGAAAAAGCTTTCTTTAATTCTTGCTCTCGTTCTCGTTGTTTCCTGTGCGCTCGTAGCATGCAGCGGCGATGAAGAAGCAAGTTCCGCACCCGAAACCGAATCCTCTGTTGCAGCAACCGAATCCTCTGTTGCAGCTACCGAATCTACCGAAGAATCTACCGAAGAATCCACCGAGGAATCTACCGAAGAATCCGACAACGGTGTTATCATAACCGGCGGTAACGTTGCCGCAGGCAGACCCTACACCATTTCCGGCAGCGGCACTCCCGGCGCTCAGTACACCGCTAACCTCACCGACGGTGTCGCAGGCGAGGATACCCACGCATACGATTCCACTTGGTTCGGCTTCTATGCTAACCCCAGCATGGATCCCTCTCTTCTCAATGCCCCCGATGGCAAGGGCTACGTTATCATCGACCTTGGCGAAACCAAGAATCTCAGCCGTGTTCGCGTTCACTGCGCAAACAACGAGCCCTCCGGTGTTCACTCTCCCGCTTGGCTCGACGTTTTGGTTTCCGATTCCAATGACGTTGACAGCTTCACCCGTGCAGCTGAATTCACCGTTAAGGATTCTACCGTAGCAGAAACCGCTGACCTTGCATACTGGGCAGAAGCTGACATTACCGCATCGGGCAGATACGTTATGATCAACGTTCAGGTAAACGGTACCTGGTGCTGGATCAACGAAGTTGAAGTTTACGACGCACAGTAATCTTTCGTAAAATCAAAATATCCGTTCAGAGAGACGCTTTTAAAAAGAAGCCGTCTCTCTGTTTTTATGTTTTGATAGTTTTTATGTTTTGATATAAAAATGACACCCCCACGCCTAAGCAGGGGTGTCATAATGTGTCAAGCTGTCGGGTTAAAATGCAAAACTATGCTGAGCTTTTCGTCCGAGTAATCGGCAAAAACCGTTCCTCCCATCCGTTCAACAAGCGTTTTTGCAATGGCAAGCCCCAAGCCGGTTGAGCGTCTTGAGGGATCGGCGGTATAGAATCGGTCAAACAACTTACCGACGTCAACGGCAGTAAGTCCCGGCGCGCGATTCGAAAACGATATCACGCCGTCGTCGGTCATAACCACCGAAAAATCGCTTTCGCTGTATTTTGCCGCGTTACTTATTATATTTCCGAAAACGCGTGAGAGCGATATCGGGTCAACCTCGCGGAATACCGCACGGTCGGGCGTTTTTATAACGGGCGATATCCCCTTTTGCTCAAAAATGGGATAGCTTGCGATAAGTGTATCCTCCAGCACCCGACAGATATCGGTCGAAACCGCCTTGCGGGTGCTTTCGGACGATATGACGGTATATTCAAAAAGCTCCTCGGTAAGATGCGTTATTGCCGCCGTGCGACTCTCGATAGCGGCGATAAACTTTTTCTTTTCCTCGGGATCGTCACTTTTTGCCAAAAGGTCGATATAACCGTATATGGCGGTAAGCGGGGTGCGCAGATCGTGCGCAATATTCGTTACAGCCTCTTTCAATTCCCGATCGCCTGCGAGATATTCGCTTTTAAGCTTGCGTATCCGCAAAAGCTCGTTATTAAGCGAAGCAACAAGCTCCTTCAAACGCTTGGCATCGGTATCGAGCAGGATTTCTTCGGTCATACCGAGCGCGATCGATTCGTTAACAGCGTCGGTTAACGATTTAACAGCCTTGTGCGAAGCAACGAGCTTGTACGCAAGCACGCATACCGCCGTTGCCAACAAAACGCATATTATCCAAGCCATATATCACCTAAAGTTTATAAAAAAGTCTCCGTCGAGCAGTTTATGTATGAATTTCGCAAAATTGTCCTCGTCGCCGTAGGAATCTCTTAAGATCATAAACAACGAATACGCGACAGCCAGTATCAGGCCGATGACCATCATTCCGATAAACCAATAAGCTATTTTGAAAACAACGCCGAATTGTGCCTTCGTTCGGTTTTGCTCGGCAACGTTTTTCAAGGCGCGTTCGATCATATCGTTCTTTTTTCTTATATCGCGTTCGTTTTCAAGATATTTGTTCTGACGGAACCTGCTTTTGTCGTGAAAAGCAACGGACGTCGGGTCTGAAACGATGGCGTTTTTCTGAGCTTCGATCACACCGCCGCTTAAAAGCATTTCCTGACTTTCTCGGTCGCGGCGGCATTTTTCGCATTTGTCAAAGCGTATCGGATTTTTATTGCCGCAACAGCAAAGCCATGACGAAGAACCGAATTGCGGAATGTTTTTTGCAGGGTGCAGCCTTTTCAGATGAGGTGAAACATCACCCTTTTCAAAAACCGAACGGCTTGCACTGTCGAGATCCTGTATACGCTTCGCACTGCCGTTTAAGGCAAGGTCGATCGGTACCGTTGTACCGTCTTCAAATTCGGCTGACACAAGAACGGTTTTGATTCTTGTGTACCTTATATCGGTTATGGGTATCAATACACCCTCTCCGAAGCATTCGCCGCTTTCGATCTTAGCGCGAAGCACGGATTGCTTGAAGCTGTGCTTTTTACCGCCTGCCGATACGATCCCGAACGATATGTTTTTTTCACAATAGGAGAAGCATAAGGAACAGTAAGGAATGTTTTGATAATAATAAAAGTCGACACGTATATCAAGCCCGACCAGTGCTTTTTCGGAAAGGTTTTTAAAAACGTATGACAGAAAAACGGCATATTCGTCACGGTCGGAATAAATAAAGCCCTCGACAGGCTCGACCGGACTTTCCCCAAGGATCGACGGGATGCCGAGATTGTCAACGGTACGCAGCGCACGGTCGTTATCAAACCTTCGCTGCGACGTGATTTTCTTGTTTATCCGTTTTTGTTCGTCATTCATAAGCGCTTTCCTCCGTTCGTTTTAATTATAAAACACAACGGTAAAGAAAAGGGTAAAGAAAAGCGTTAAGATTTCGTAAAGATTTACAAAAGACGGAAGCCTATTCCCCAAACCGACTCGATATATTCGCGTCCGCCCGCATTACGGAGCTTTCGGTGAAGGTTGCTTATATGTACCTTTAAGGAATTTTCGGTGCAATCGGGAGTATCGTCACTTATTCGGTCAAGGATAAGAGATTTGGAAACGACTCGGTTCGGGTTTTGCATAAGCAGCTTCAATATAGCGTATTCGGTACGGGTAAGATGCACCTGCACCCCGCAGACCGAAACACCGCGCGCGGCGAAATCGAGCGCAAGCTCACATTCGGCATTATCGTTACCGACGGACGCATTGTTTCTCAGCTGCACCGCAATGCGCGCGAGAAGCTCCTTGGTATCAAAAGGCTTTGTAACGTAATCGCAGGCTCCGCCCATTAAAAGCTCGACCTTGTTTTCGATGTCAAGCTTTGCGCTTACGACTATAACGGGGATATTTTTTATTTTCGGAAGCAGCTCTTCGCCCGAAAGTCCGGGCAGCATCAGATCAAGCAAAGCAAGATCCGGTCGACTTTGCGACAAAAGCATCAGCGCCTCGGTGCCCGAATAGGCACGTACGACGCCATAGCCCTCGCTTGTCAAAAGCGTTTCCAGCATATCTCCAATGTAAACGTCATCGTCGATGATAGCAATCGTCTTCATCCGCATTCCTCCAATTTTTTGTTTAAATAATCCGCAAGAGGCAGAAATGCCGCGCCGAGCACTCCCCAAAGCAGAGTGTAAAGCAGACAGACCTGACCGAACAGATTAAAGGGCATCTTGCTGTAATCCCAAACGTTCATTTTGAAAACAAGATTAAACACGATGCCGAAAATAAGCTCCACGAGCGTAACGCTTAATGCACAAAACGCAGCCTTGCAGATACACGTACGTTTTTTACACCTTTCGGAAATAACCGAAAAGATAACGAAGCAAATACCGCCTGCTATAAGCATTGTCCAATGCGTTCTTCCGCGCCAGATAAGCTCGATCATGCCATATCCGACACCGCCCGATGAGAAAAATATTATATTCTTTTTAACCTTTGTCAAACACAATCACCGCAAATATTTTTTGCCGATTTTTTCGGTTTATACGGCGGCAACGTGTTTTTTATTTCTTTTTGAATTTTACGCAGTACGCGGCATAGCAAACGAGCAGCACGAAGCCCGCGGAAATAACCGTCCACGCGGTTTTGCTTATTCCGCCGATCGTTTCTTCCGCTTCGCTTATTTCACTTACAAGCTCACTGCTTTCATCCGCGCAAACGGAAAGACAAAATGCCGAGGTTAAAACCGCAACTGCAATTAAAATCAGCACAAGCCTTTTCATTATTATACTCCTATTAAATCACAAAGCTCGCCGAAGGTTTCGACCGTTGCGCCGTCGAAATGCATTCCGTCGCGGTTAAACAAGACGGTTGAAATTCCAACCTCCTCGGCGGCGAGAAGATTTTTCACGTCGTTGTCGATAAAAATGCATTCCGAGGGTGCTTTGCCGATCGCTTCAAGCGTCAGGTCGTAGATTTTCAAATCGGGCTTGCGGCATTTTACGTCGGCACTGACGGTACGGTGCGAGAAATATTTATCGATCCCTAAGTGCTTTACTGTATATTCGCTCCATTCCGAAACGTCGTTCGAAAGCAAAACAAGGTCGTATTTACCCTTTATGCGCTCGGCAAAGTCGATAAAGCCCTTATCGAGCGTAAGATAGTTTTCGATGTAATTTTTCATATGGAATACAGGGTCGTCGAATCCGAGCATGGTTAAAAATTCATTCTGATCGAATTCGCCCAAGCCTGCCTTGTCAAAAAGACGTTCCTCGTGAATTTTCTTTTCGATCTCGTTATATTTTTCCTGCCCGAAGGTATCGAGAGAATATTTAAGTAAACGGCCCTTGCTCTGCTCGAGTATCACGCCGTACATATCTATTAAAATCGTTGTATACGGTAAAATCATCGGTTAACACCTCCGAAATCAAATTATATCACATAACTCCGACAATGTAAAGTTTTTGGGTATTGAAAAATATTGCGGCTTGTGATAAAGTATTGCAATATCTTTCTTGGAGCAATTATGAAAATTCACCTTTACGATCATTTCACATATAAAAAGCTGCTTCGGTTCACGCTCCCGTCGATTGCGATGATGGTGTTCATTTCGATCTACGGCATCGTGGACGGCTTTTTCGTATCCAATTACGTCGGTAAGGTTCCCTTTGCGGCGCTTAACTATATATATCCCTTCCTTATGATACTCGGCTCGCTCGGCTTTATGTTCGGCACGGGCGGCAGTGCGCTTATCGCGAAAACGCTCGGCGAGGGCGATAAGGAAAGGGCGAACCGAACTTTTTCGATGATAATTTACGCAACCGTGATTTTGGGTGTTACATTTACCGCACTCGGCGAGGTCTTTTTGGAGGAGATCTCCTGTCTTCTCGGTGCAACAGGCGAAATGCTTGACGGTTGTATCGTATACGGCAGAGTATTTTTGATATTTATGCCCGCGCTGATGCTTCAATTCGTGTTTCAGAGTCTTTGCGTCACCGCCGAAAAGCCGAAGCTCGGACTTTGGTCGACGGTTGCGGCAGGTGTCGCAAATATGGTCTTGGACTGGCTGTTCGTTGCGGTGCTTGGGCTCGGTTTGGCAGGCGCGGCTTGGGCAACGGGCATAAGCCAATTGATAGGCGCGGTCATCCCTCTTATATATTTCGCATTTCCGAACTCAAGTCTTTTAAAGATTGTTCGCCCTGAATTTGACCGACGCTCGTTTCTGAGGATATGCACAAACGGCTCAAGCGAGCTTATGACCAACATCTCATCCTCTGTGGTTTGCATTCTTTATAATTATCGGCTTTACGATATGGCTGGCGAGGACGGTGTTGCGGCATATTGCGTCATTATGTACGTTGCATTTATCTTCATAAGCACCTACGTCGGTTATTCGGTCGGCTGTGCACCTATAATCTCCTACAACCTCGGCGCGGAAAACAAGAAAGAGCTTAAAAGCGTACTAAAAAAGAGCCTGACGGTAATAGGCTTCTGCTCTGTCGCGATGCTCGCCCTTTCGCTTCTTTTGGCAAAGCCGCTTTCGCTTATGTACGTCAGCTACGATGCCGATCTGCTGGAGCTTACGATAAATGCATTCCGAATTTACAGCTTTTCGTTTTTGTTTGCAGGCATAGCCGTTTTCGGCTCTTCGTTCTTCACGGCGCTCAATAACGGACTTGTTTCTGCGGTCATTTCGTTTTTGCGAACGCTCGTGTTTCAGGTATTGGCTGTCTTACTGCTTCCCATGGTTTGGGGTGTCGACGGAATTTGGAGCTCGATAATCGTTGCGGAGCTTTTGGCGGCAGTGATAACGACGGTGCTGATCTTCGCATACCGCAGGAAATACGGCTATTGACGTGCATTTGATCGGGCGGAAGAGCTTTAGCTTTTCGTCCCGAATTGTAAAGAGCAACGCACCCGAAGGAAGCTCCTCGGGTGCGTTTTTTATTATCCTATTGTATAAGTGCCGAGCACGTGACGCTTGATAAGGATATAATCGTATTTATCTACGGCTCCGTTACAGTTCACGTCAGCCGATTTGCGCTGAGCACCGTTAAGCGTAATAGTGCCGAGAACCTCGCGCTTGACCATGATGTAATCGTATTTTTCTATCTCACCGTTATCGTTAACGTCGCCGAGCTCATACGCTTCATCGTCCGAGCCGTTCGAGTCGAGGATCGTAAAGCTGTCGAGCACAAATCCGTTTACCTGCTTGATCGTCACGGTTATGCGGTCGTCCTTGACGGTTACGGTGGTATATGCGGGCTGAGTGGGGGTAGGGGTTGCAAGGACGGCGATCTCATCTTCATATTTCGCGTCGTTTGCGCCGTCGTGATTTAATGCAGTCGAGCCGATCGTAGTATAAACCGTACCGATTCCCTTTTCGATAGTTCCATCGACCGCTTTCGTAACGATCTTTCCGTCCTTCATCGGATAGGTCCTCGTTACAAGGTGGGAATGTCCCTGGATAACAAGGTCAACGCCGTAACTCTCGATAACGTCGTGTAACCAGGGTTTGCTTTCGCCGCCGCCCAAGCGGTGATATACCGGCTCGTGGAAGAGCATTATCTTCCATTTGGCATCCTTGTTGGCTTCGAGATCCTTCGTCAGCCATTCGCGCTGGGCGTCGATGATATGCTTATCCTGTTCGCTGTAGCTTCCGGTATTCAACACGATAAAATGTGCGTCACCGTAATCATAGGAATATATCGTTTCGTCAGCGTTTCCGAAAAGCTGTAAAATGTTACCGTTAGTCACCTTATTCTTGAAGCTTTGGTCAAGTGCCGCATTACCGCCGTTGTTGGGATGGTTGAAGTGATAATCGAAATAAAGCGGGGTACCCCACGTATCGTGGTTGCCGATAGCGGCAAACATCGGAGTCGAGGTTCCGTGTTCGTTAAGCGCCTTGAAAAACATATTCCACATATTCTTGTTGTTGCCGGTTTCAACAACGTCGCCCGTATGAAGAATAAACGCAGGGTCCTTGACCTCTTCAAACGCCTCATGGATCGCTGCCATAGCGTACATGTAACCCTTTGTGCTCGTGGTTGTACCGTTCCATGTAACACCCTGGGTATCGCCGACAGCCAAAAAAGTAAACTCGTCAACAAAATTTTCAGCAGTTTTGAATTTGAACACCTGCGTCCAATCACTGTTCTTATCGCTTTCCTTTATACCGATCTTATATTCATATTCGGTGTTCGGAGAAAGCCACGAAATATCGCACTTGAAATAATCCTCGTCTGCGGTGTTGACCGTTTCGATCTCCTTAACAGCGTCAACGGTCACCCAACCGGTCGCGCCTGCCTTTCGGTATTTGAGCGCCATCGTTTTGCTGCCGAGGAACGAAGTCTTCACCGTCCACGCGAAGTTCCTCGTAGTTCGTGCCTCGTTGAACGAAGTTACGATATTGTAAATATTTGCATTCACGCCGCTGTAAACAGGTTCTTTCGTGTTGAGCGTATATTCATTAAGAGTTACCGACTCATATTTTACGTCTGTCTTTGTTACACGGCTTCCGCCCATGATGAAGTATTTCATCGCGTCGCCGCCCAACAATGTATAAAAACCTCTGCGCACTATTGCGCCGTCAGGACCGACGACCTTAACGGTTTGCATTTCCTGTTCGGGACTGATGACCGATTCGATCTTATAGGTGCCCTTGCCGTACGAGCCCAAAACGATCTTTCCGCCGACCTTAAGATTGCCGTTTTCTATATAAAACAGCTCAGTTCCGCCGTATTTGAGCACGACCTTGCCGTCTCCGCTGTAATCGACCTCAGACGTATATATCGCTTGTTGACCCTTCGCGATGTTTATCTCGGTCGCGCCGACCGCCTGCATAGCCAATACGCTGAACTTGAAATTATCAAGCTCAAACGCGCCGTCCTCGCAACGGAAGACAAGATTTGTCATCGCCGCCGCTTCGGCAGTCATATCGGTAAAGGCGTTTCCGCTTCTCGAGCCCTGAATAATCTCGTTACCGTTTGAATCGGTAATTGTTGTCGAAATATTTGTGCCCTCCCACGAAATCGTTACGTGCATTTGCTTGTTTAAATGCTCTGTATCCGAGAAATTCTTGATGGTCGAGCCGACCTTAATAGTATTATCCTTCGTCAGCATTTCGATAAGATTATACCAACCGCCGAACGCAATATAGACTCCGCGCGTGTGAACCTCGCCGCCCCAATTACTTCCGTCGCCCTTGTTGGTGAGTTTAAGATCGAATTCAAAAACATAGTTGTTTGTCTTATCGAACGCGCCAACGCCTTTAACTTTTTGCCAATTAAATTTAATCGAGCTTTGATCTTTCAAAATCGCTACGCCGTTTTTAAGTTCGGGTGCCTTTGAATCGGTTTTACGAACGTCCTCGAGCCCCCAAACGCCGGCGGCTGTCATAGCGTCCCCTTCGGTACCGACGTTGAAGCTTTTATAATCAAAGGAATCGGTAAAAAGCACCGGTGTCTCCTCGGCGCCCACCGAAAACGCGCCTGCGCCGAGCACCTGAATACCCATAAACAAGCAAAGCAATATTGCCGTAATTTTTTTCATAAAGCGTACCTCCATGATGTTGCCTTAAACTTTGTCTATCAGCAGTTTAACATACGGATGTTGACAAATCAAGTCGAATATGGTATATATTATAGCAAAAAGTTGACTTTTGAATTTTGAGGGAGTTTAATGACATGATCAGAAACGAAGAGCGTTTTACATCCGACAATCTTTCGCTTGAATTTCACAGCTACGTGCAACGCAAAAGCGGAGTGATGCGGCAATTCCACAAAAATTACGAGTTGATCACACCGCTCGAGGGAAAGTGCGTATGTACGGTAAACGAGCATCGGTACGAGCTTTCTGTCGGCGAATGTATACTTTTGTTTCCGTTTCAGGTGCTTGAGCTTGAGCTTGCTCCGAACGCGAATGCACAACGAATAATATTTAATGACCACCTTATTCTCACCGTTACACAATCGATCGAGGGTATGATCGCAAAAAATCCTGTTTTTCGTCCGAACGAAAACGTTCTCGCTTTCGGACTTAAAATGATTTTCGATACCTTCGGCGAAGACAGCGGCCCTATATCCAGAATAGCTCCGTTTGAGGACAGAATGAGAATAAAGGGTCTTTTATATATGCTTGCAGGCGACTTTCTTGACTCGGCAACGCTCATCACTGCCCCCAAAACCGATACCGTGGCAATGGATACCGCTCTTTATATAGCAGAAAACTTCAAAAACAACATTTCGCTCAAAGAGATCGCAAAGGAAAAGGGATATAATTATCAATATCTCTCGCGCACCTTCAACCGATATATGAATATGAATTTCAAGAAAATGCTTAACTTTTACCGCATACATCAGGCGTTCGCAATGCTTCAGGATACCGACCTTCCCATTTCGAGCATCGCTTTCGAATGCGGCTTCAAAAGCATACGCTCGTTCAATCAGGTCTGTCACGACGTATTCAACAAAAAGCCCACGGAGATCAGAAGCATGCGAAGAATTTGAAGCTTACGCGTTCGAATAAGCGCGCAAACAGCAAAAAATATGCTCCAATTGCCACTTTAGTTGCTCGTTATATGCATTTATACTTGACATATCCGATGAAAGGTAGTATAATTACCTAAACTTTATAACAAGGAGTAATATGACTATGAAAAAGCTTTCTCTCATGCTTGCTTTCGTTCTCGTGTTCGCTCTCGTGCTCGTAGCATGCGGCGATGAAACCGAAACAAGCTCCACCCCCGCAACCGAATCCTCTGTTGCAGCAACCGAATCTTCCGAAGCTGCTACCGAATCCTCTGAAGCAGCAACCGAATCTTCCGAAGCTGCTACCGAATCCTCTGAAGCAGCTACCGAATCTTCTACCGAAGAATCTACTGAAGTTTCTACCGAAGCTCCCGAAGCAGGCACCGATAACCTCGCAGCAGGCAAGTCCTACACCTCTACCCCCTTGTTCCGTGCAGGCGGCGAAGAAGTGGGTTGGGGCTGGGACGAAAACGCTCCCGTTGCATATCCCGATGAAGAAGACAAGACCATGACCGACGGCGTTATCGCTGCAGCTGACACTGCATACACCGACGCTATCTGGCCAGGCTGGAACCACAACACTCCCGCATACGCTGAAACCGGCTATTCCGCTATCACCGTTGATCTCGGCGAAGTAAAGGATCTTGCAAAGGCAGTTATCCACCTCGGCTCCTCCGGTCTCGGCAGCGGCATCGGCGCAGCAAACATGGTTGTAGAAGTTGCTGTTTCTACCGACGGCACTACCTTTGAAACCGTTGGCGGCGCAGTTCCCGAAGACGATGCAGCTTCCTGCGCTATCGAAACCGTTATCGATTTCGAAGCTGTTGCTTCCGCTCGTTACGTTCAGTTCCGTATGGTAAGAGGCGGCTGGATGTTCGTTTCCGAAGTTGAAGTTTACGGCGTAGCTGAATAATTCAAACGTATAACTCAAAAGAGCTCTCTAATTCAGAGGGCTCTTTTTTGCTATTGACACAACGATTAATGTGTAGTATAATATGGCATCCAAAACAAAAGGAGATATTTAGTTATGAAAAAGCTTTCTCTTATGCTCGCTTTCGTTCTCGTGTTCGCGTGTGTTCTCGTAGCATGCGGCGACGAAACCGAAACAAGCTCCACCCCCGCAACCGAATCCTCCGTTGCAGCAACCGAATCTTCTGAAGCTGCTACCGAATCCTCTGAGGCTGCAACCGAATCCTCTGAAGCAGCTACCGAATCTTCCGAAGCTGAAGAATCCACCGAAGCTCCCACAGCAGGCACCGAAAACCTCGCTGCAGGCAAGCCCTACACTCTCAGCGCACTCTTCCGTCAAGGCGATGCAGGCTACGATCCCGACGCTCCCGTTTCTTATCCCGATGAAGAAGGCAAGTCCCTCACCGACGGTATTCTCCCCGCAGACGACGCTAAGTTCTCTGCACCCGAATGGGTAGGCTTCAACGGTCAGGATCACGAATATATCGGTTACCACTCGGTTACCCTTGATCTCGGCGAAAAGACCGACCTTGCTAAGTTCGTATTCAAGTACGGCACCTCTGCTTTGTCCGCAGGTATCATTTCTCCCGCTACCATCGAAATCTTCGTTTCCGATGACGGCGAAACCTGGGGCGACAGAATCGGCGGCGACGTTCCTACCGATGATATTTCCTCCGTTAACGGCGTTTACGAACTCGAAGCAGGCGCTTCCGGCCGTTACGTTCAGTTCCGTTTCACTTCCACCGGTTGGGCATTCATTTCTGAGGTTGAAGTTTACGGCGTAGCTGAATAATTTAACCCACTAACACAAAGAGCGTTCTTAATAAGAACGCTCTTTTCAGCTTGCTGACAAAGTCTGCAAGCTGAAGCAGACTGAGAGAAATGTGTTTGTTTTTAATGAAAAGCGAGCGTAGACGTAGAAAACTACGGTAGTCGAGCTTTTCATTAAAGCCCTTGAAAATACAATAATTTTTTCAAATTCCTTATAAAAAAACAAGAGTTCTTCCGAATGCAAACGAAAGAACTCTTTTTTGTTATTTTTCTTTCAAGGGTGTAAACAGACCATTTGTCTTCGGTCTGCAAAGAGCGTTCTCGTTAAGAACGCTCTTTTTTCTATTGACAGAATGACAAAACAGTAGTATAATAAGGTAAATTTTATAACAAGGAGATATTTGACAATGAAAAAGCTTTCCCTTATGCTTGCTCTCGTTCTCGTTCTCACTTGCGGTATTCTTGCTGCTTGCGGCGACGAAACCGAAACAAGCTCCACCCCCGCAACCGAATCCTCTGTTGCTGCTACCGAATCTTCTGAAGCTGCTACCGAATCCTCTGTTGCTGCTACCGAATCTTCCGAAGCTGCTACCGAATCTTCTGAAGCTGCTACCGAATCTTCCGAAGCTGCTACCGAATCTTCTGAACCTGAAGACGTTAGCGAACCCGAAGACGACACTCCCAACGTAGAACCCGGCGATCCTATCACCACCGAAGGCACCAACGTCGCTCTTAACAAGCCCTACACCATTTCCGGCACCGGCGTTGGCCGCGATATCTATACCGCAAATCTTACCGACGGCCAAGCAAACAACGCCATGGCTTATGACAATTCTTGGTTCGCATTCTACTGCAACGGCACCGATAATTCGATCCTCAACGCTCCCGACATGCAGGGCTACGTTATCATCGACCTCGGCGCTGAAAAGGACATCAACGCTATCAGAATCAACTTTGCTAACAACACCGGCGCAGGTATCTGCTCCCCCGAAAAGGTTTTCGTTTCCTTCTCTAACGACGGCACTACCTTTGAAAAGGCAGGCAGAATGCCCCTTTACATCGCAACCGCAGAAGACACCACCCACGACGGTAAGGTTTACTGGTCTGAACTCGAGGTTGAAGGCACCGCTCGCTACGTTAAGGTTGACATCACCCTTCTCGGCACCTTCGTATTCCTTAACGAAATCGAAGTTTACGGCGCTTAATCTTAAAACAGCATAATGAAAAAGCACCCTTTTCGGGTGCTTTTCTTTTTTATTCTACAACGGGAAACAACAAGGTCACCTTAAATAAATCGCCGTCGATCTCGATATCCATTTTTCCGTTTTGAAGCTCGGTAAGGCTTTTTGCTATCGAAAGTCCAAGTCCGTTGCCCTCGGTGGTGCGGGCGGAATCTCCGCGCACGAAGCGTTCGGCAAGCTCATCGGGTGTGATATTAAGCATCGTCTTGGACGTATTTCTGAAGGTGAAGCGTGCAAAATCTCCGTATCTTGCAAGCGCAATATAAACGCGTGAGCCCGAAAGCGAATATTTCACGGCGTTGTTAAGAAGGTTTTCAAAAACGCGCCAAATTCTTCTGCTGTCAGCCATAATTCTTATTCTGCCGTCGGGAATATCGGTGATAAGCTCAAGACCTGCATTTTCGCACTTTTGGATATATTCACCCGATGCCTGAGCCAAAAGCACGTTAGCATCGCAAGGCGTAAGCTCGACGTCGAGGTTTCCGCTCTGCGCTTTGGATATCTCGACAAGATCATCGAGAAGCCGCTTCAGATGCTCGGATTTGCGAACCAAAACCTCGGAATATTCGGCGTGCTTTTCGCAATCGCATTTTTCGTCCGAAATCAGGCTCGAATAATTGATTATCGAGGTAAGCGGTGTTTTTATATCGTGGGAAACGTTTGTGATAAGCTCTGCCTTCATTCGTTCGCTTTGAAGCCGCTTTTCGACTGCAACGCTCATACCCTCGGAAATTCGGTTGAGATTTTCGCCGTGCTTTTTGAAGTCCCAATACATTGCTTTTGTATCGGTTTGATAGCTAAGGTCGCCGTCAGCCAATGCTTGCGCGCCCTTTTGAAGTCTGCGCATAAACATCGCCGCGTAAATTCCCAAGCCGAAAAGAATCACCGTTTTTGACAAGCTCAGGAAAACACCGATTTCGCTGAAATCACGGTCTACAATCATACAAACAAATATCAGATCAAGAATCGCATTTACCGTCAGCACTGTAGCACCTCTCCAAATCATCGGAAGTGCGCGGAAGATCCTGACGATCTCGCCCGCGATGAATTTAAAGAATTTGCAAACAAGCTTGCAAGCGCGCCATACAACCGTATTTTTAAACAAGCTGTGCTGTTTTATCCTCGTTGCGATGCTCATTGACAGTCCAATCAAAATTATCGGTGCGGCAACCAATGAAACGGTTGCCGAAATCGCATAGGCAATTTCATCGTGGTCGGTTTCGTCAAGCAGTAAGAGGAAGGTTATCGCCAAAGCACAAGCGCCTGCAAGGATGATGTCAAAAGGTATTTTGTTAAGATATCCTACGTGAACCTCTTCGGAATCGGGTCTTCTGCCCGAAGCGCAAAGAAGCGTGATGAAAAGCGTTAAAAACAGCGCAAGCGAGCCTAATGCTATTGCGAATATCCAATATCTGAGCGAATACAGTACTGAAACAAAGGTCGCGTAAAAGCTGTACTCATCATCAACCGGAAAGCCTTCCTCCAGATACACGGCAAACGTCCAAATGTTTTTACCGCTTATCATCGTGTCTCCCGAACGGACAAGATTTGCATTCCAGTTATTAAATTTATCCTTAAAGATCTCGAAGGATAAATAATAATCCCAACTGCCTTTTCCGTCGAAATTCGACATTTTTAAATTGCCCGCGTCATCAAAAACCGCATAACGCAGATTCGTTTTATCCTTGGCGAATATTTCGTCAACGTGATAATCCTTGCCGCTTGCGGCGGAAAAGGTTATTACGTTTGCATCAATACTTGCGTCGCGGTAAACCGCATCCCACAAAAGCTCCTCTTCGGTGTGTGTATAAAAGCCCTCCAGCGCAATAAACACTGCACCCAATGCACTTGCAACGGTTATGCAAAGAAAAAACACGCAAAGAATGAAGCATAAAATTTTAACGGGCAACCTTCTTGTAAAATTTTTCATCGTTTATCTCCCTCCATCATATAACCGTGTCCCCACACCGCCTTTAAATAACGCGGCTCGGCGGGATTTATTTCAAGCTTTTCGCGCAGATGACGTATATGCACCGCTATCGTATTTTCGGCTGTCATCGGATTTTCGCGCCATATTTCGCGGTATATCTCCTTCGGCGAATAAACTCTGCCGAGGTTTTGCATAAGCAGCTTCAAAATTTCATACTCGGTCGGGGTTAAGGAAACCTGCGAGCCGTCACGCGTAACGGTTTTTGAATTATCGTCAAGCTCTATTCCGCCTATGTTAAGCGTTTTCGGCTTAACGACCGCCGCGCCGAGCTGGGTGTAGCGTCTTATTTGCGACCTTACTCTTGCCGCAACCTCAATCGGATTGAACGGCTTGGTGATATAATCGTCTGCGCCGACGTTAAGCCCTAAAATTTTATCGCCCGCTTCGCTTTTCGCCGTGATAAGTATTACGGGGACGTTGCTGTTTTCGCGGATGCGAACCATTGCACTTATTCCGTCCATTTCGGGCATCATAATGTCCATAAGCACAAGATGTATTTCGGTATTGGAAATAACCTCCAATGCCTGCTTGCCGTTGTTCGCCTCGAATAGGTTATAGCTCGAATCGGAAAGGAAAATTTTAAGCGCGTTGATTATATCCTGATCGTCATCGCAAATAAGTATGTTGTACATTGCCGCTACCTCGTTTTTTGTTTTTCGACTGTCGATGCCTTATTTTACAACAAACAGTATGAATTTAAAAGGGGTTAAATCCTTAAGAATCGATTAATATGAAAAAAAGCTCTTGGAATTTCTTCCAAGCGCTTTTTGTTTATCCGACCAACCAGGTTTTCATAATTGCCAAAACCTCGCGCAGTCCGTTGGGGATCGCGGTATACCAAGGTGTTTCGGCGTGGATATGGGTTATTTCGTTAAAGCCGACACCTTCGGCAACAAGACCTGCTCGGTAGATGTGATAACCGTTTGTTACATATGCCGCCTTATATTCACCCTCGCCGAAACGCAAATCAAGCAGCTTTTTGGAAAATTCAAAGTTTTCCCGAGTGCTTGTCGAGCGGTCTTCCTTAATGATTTGATTCTGCGGCACGCCGTTTGCGACCAGATAACGCTCCATCGCAAGCGCTTCGGAAATATCCTCATAAGGGCCTTGACCGCCGCTTACAACGATAACGGCATTTGGGTTTTCCTTGTGGTAATCGATTGCCGTGTCAAGCCGTTTTTGAAGATTCGTTCCTATCCTTTCGCCCTTTATACCCGCACCGAGAACGATAATTACATCCTCTTTGTAATCGACGTTATCGCTGTTTCCGCAAAGATAAATCGAAGCGGTAAACACCAAAACGAAAACGTAACCGAAAACGACGATATATTTAAGCCAATTCGGAAGATTTTTCGAAAGCTTTTTATGAAAAATTCCGTACAGAAGCAAAGCCAAGCCGAGAAGATAGGAAAAAACCGTTCCTACCGTGAAATTTGATTTTAAATTATATAGTATACCGAGCGCAATAAATATTGCGCCAAAAACTATCGAAGAATATTTTACAGTCAATTCTTTTTTGCTCAAAAAAATCACCCCACAGATATTATTCTAACATAACGCCGGAATAATGTCTATGGGGTTCAAAAAAGTTTACAATTAGATTTCGCAGTCGCAAACGATTTCCGAAGGACCGGTCATAAACGCATTGCCGTCACCGCAAAGCTCGATCTTCAACTCGCCGCCGTCGAGAAGCACGTATATCGGACTATCCGCATCGCACAGTCCGACCTTCGCCGCCGCAACCGCAGAAGCGACCGCACCCGTACCGCAAGCCAGCGTCACACCGCTTCCGCGCTCGAAAACGCGCATACGAAGTCTGTTTTCGCCGATAAGCGAAATAAATTCAACGTTAACGCCGTCTTTGAAATAACAGTTGCCGCAAATTTCCGCGCCGAGTGTATAAACGGGGGCGTTTTCGGCATCGTCAACGAAGATTACCGCGTGGGGGTTGCCCACGTCAACGGGTATGAATTTCACCTCTTCTCCGTTTACGGTTATCGTTTTTTCATCATCGGCAATCGCCTTGCCCATACCGACGCGAATGCTTTTAACGCATCCGTTTTCGGGATATAGAGAA
>JAZRTE010000003.1:0-16171 GCA_045651785.1 Eubacteriales bacterium
AACTTCAAGCTTCGTGCAGGCATGAAGATCGGTGCAAAGGTAACTCTCAGAAGTGAGAATATGTACGAATTTGTTGACAAGTTCTTCAATCTTGCGCTTCCCCGCGTAAGAGACTTCAAGGGTATCAACCCCAATGCTTTCGACGGCAGAGGTAACTACTCGTTGGGTCTTAAGGAACAGCTCATATTCCCCGAAATCGAATATGACAAGATCGACAAAATCAGAGGCATGGATATTATATTTGTAACCACCGCAAACACCGACGAGGAAGCTAAAGAACTTCTTACTCTCCTCGGCGCACCGTTTGCAAAGGAATAAGGGAGGAAAATTACAATGGCAAGAAAAGCAATGGTGCTCAAGCAGCAGAAAAAGCAAAAGTTTTCCACCCGCGAATATAACAGATGCAAAATATGCGGCAGACCTCACGCTTATCTCCGCAAATACGGTATCTGCCGTATCTGCTTCCGTGAACTTGCTTACAAGGGCGAGATTCCCGGCGTGAAGAAAGCCAGCTGGTAAGAGGAGGAGAAACAGAAATGCAAATTACAGACGTAGTAGCGGATATGCTCACCAGAATTCGTAACGCGAATCCCGCAAAGCACGAATCCGTAGAAATTCCTGCCTCCAATTTGAAAAAGGCTATCGCACAGATCCTTCTCGATGAAGGCTTTATCAAAGCATTCGATATCATCGACGACGGCAAGCAGGGTACTATCAAGGTTACCCCCAAGTACGGCGAAAACAAACAGAGAATCATTCAGGGTCTTCGCAGAGTATCCAAGCCCGGTCTTCGTATTTACGCAGACAGCGCGGATCTCCCCAAGGTAAAGAACGGTCTCGGTATCGCGATCGTATCCACCTCCAAGGGTCTTATGACCGATAAGGCTGCTCGCAAGCAGAACATCGGCGGCGAAGTTCTCGCGTTCGTATGGTAAGGAGGTAAGAAGATGTCCAGAATAGGCAGAATGACAATTACCGTTCCTGCCGGCGTAAAGGTAGAAGTTAGCGCAACTAACCTCGTAACCGTAACCGGCCCCAAGGGTACCCTCAGTGAACAGATCAATCCCGCAATGATCATCGAACAGGAAGGCGCTGAAATCAACGTTAAGCGTCCCTCCGAAAGCAAGGAACACAAATCTCTCCACGGCCTTTCCAGAACCCTCATCAACAATATGGTTGTAGGCGTTACCGAAGGCTATAAGAAGACTCTCGAAATCAACGGTGTTGGTTACAGAGCAGCAAAAGAAGGCAAGAAGCTCGTTCTTAACCTCGGCTACTCTCACCCCGTTAACTTCGATGAACCCGATGGAATTACCTTTGAAGTTCCTAACGCAAATACCATTATCGTAAACGGCGCGAACAAGCAACAGGTTGGCCAGCTCGCATCCGAAATCAGAGGCAAGAGACCTCCCGAACCTTATCTCGGCAAGGGTATCAAGTACTCTGATGAAAAGATCAGACGTAAGGCCGGCAAAGCAGGTAAATAGGGGAAAGGAGAATAAAATACTATGGTTAGTCGCGAAAATAAAAACGCAAAGAGACTCCACCGTCACAAGAGAGTCAGAGCCAAGATCTCCGGTACCTCCGCAAGACCTCGCCTTTGCGTATATCGTTCCAACAATAATATCCAGGTCCAGCTGATCGACGATACTGTCGGTAACACCCTCATCTCTGTTTCCAGCTACGAAAGCGGCTTCGAAAAGAACGAAGGCGGCAACGTGGAAGCAGCTAAGAAGGTCGGCAAGCTCGCAGCTGAAAGAGCACTTGAAAAGGGCATCACCGAAGTCGTATTCGACAGAGGCGGTTACCTCTATCACGGACGTATCAAGGCGCTCGCAGAAGCAGCCCGCGAAGCCGGACTCAAGTTTTAGGAGGGAATTATGAAGACAGATTTCAGCAAACTTGAACTTAAAGAAACCCTCATCGATACCAAGAGAGTTTCGAAGACCGTTAAAGGTGGTCGTATCGCAAGATTCTCCGCACTCGTAGTAGTAGGTGACGGCGCAGGCCACATCGGTTTCGGTATCGGTAAGGCAGCAGAAGTGCCCGATGCAATCAGCAAGGCAATCGAAGCTGCAAAGAAAAATGTTGTTGAGGTATCTCTTAAGGGAACCTCGATCCCTCACGAAGTTATCGGCGAATTCGGCGCAGGCAGAGTTCTTCTCAAGCCCGCTGCAGTCGGTACCGGTATCATCGCAGGCGGCACCGTTCGTGCTGTCCTCGAATCTGCCGGCGTTCGTGATATCCGTGCTAAATCGCTCCGCTCCGGTAACAAGGCGAACGTTGTTAAGGCTACCTTTGAAGCACTTAAACAGCTCCGCACTGCCGAAGAAGTTGCAAAGATGCGCGGCATAAGCGTTGAAGCAATCAACGGTTAAGGAGGGTGTAAAAATGGCAAAAGTCAAAATCACTCTTAAAAAGAGCCTTATCGGTCGCAAGAAGAATCACATTCTTACTGCGAATTCGCTCGGTCTTCGCAAGATCGGCGACGTAAAGGTTGTTGAGAAGGATGTTGCTATCGAAGGCAAGATCACTCTCATCTCTCACCTTATCAGTGTCGAAGATGCTGAATAACTATTTTACAGATTAGGAGGAAAAAGTTATGAAGCTTCATGAGCTTTCTCCGGCAGCCGGCTCCACTCGTCCTAACTTCAGAAAAGGTAGAGGCGCAGGTAGCGGTAACGGTAAGACAGCAGGTAAAGGACACAAGGGTCAGAACGCACGTTCCGGCGGCGGTGTCAGACCGGGCTTCGAGGGAGGTCAGCTTCCTCTGTACAGAAAACTCCCTAAGAGGGGTTTTACCAATCACTTTGCTAAGCAATATGCTATCATCAATGTCGAAACTCTTGACAGATATGAAGCAGGCGCAGTGATCGATATCGATACTCTTATCAACGATAAAGTTATCAAAAACAGATTTGACGGTCTTAAAGTACTCGCCAATGGAGAAATCACCAAGGCTCTTACCGTTAAAGCGGCTGTATTCTCGGCTCAGGCTAAAGAGAAGATCGAAGCAGCAGGCGGAAAGACTGAGGTGGTATAATGTTCCGGGTTTTTGCTAACGCGTGGAAAACACCTGATCTCAGAAAGAAGATTCTTTTTACAATCTTCGTAATCGTTCTCTACAGACTTGGTTCTGCCATCCCTGTACCTTATGTGAACGGTACTGAGCTTGCAAAACAAATGAGCGGCGCTGAAGGAACCCTTCTCGGCTACTTCAATATGCTCTCCGGTTATGCTTTCTCACAAGGTACTCTTTTTGCACTTGGTGTTAGCCCCTACATTACCGCATCCATCGTGATCCAGCTCCTCACCATCGCGATCCCTGCTCTCGAACGTATGTCCAAGAGCGGTCCCGAAGGTCAGGCAAAGATCACCCGTATCACCCGTTGGATCACCGTAGTTCTCGCAGTCGTTACCGGCTACGGTTACTACGTAACTGTTAAGAATACCTATCCCGGACTCATCCAGGACGGTTGGTTCCCTGCAGTTGTTATCGTAGCAGCTCTTACCGCAGGCGCATCCATCGTTATGTGGATAGGTGAAAGAATCGATGAAAAGGGTATCGGTAACGGTATCTCCATGATTCTTTTCGCGAATATCGTGTCTCGCGGCGGTCAGCTCGTTATGCAGCTTTACACCCTTATCGCTGAATATGGCGCAAGCCAGATTCCTTGGGTGCTCATCGCAGTTGTTACCATGCTCGCAATCATCACCTTGATCGTATTCTTCTCCAACTCCGAACGTCGTCTTAACGTACAATACGCTAAGCGTCAGGTTGGCAGAAAAATGTACGGCGGTATGAATACCACCCTTCCCATCAAGGTTCTTATGAGCGGCGTTATGCCTATCATCTTTGCGAATGCAATCGTAATGATGCCCGCTACCTTGGCATTGATCTTCCCCAGCTGGAAGAACGGCGTTGAAACCTACTTCTCCGCTTCTTCCGAGTATCCGTTCTATGTTATCGTTACCTTCATTCTTATCGTTGCATTTGCTTACTTCTACCTCTCGATTTCTTTCAACACCGTAGAAGTTGCAAACAACCTCAAGAAGAACGGCGGTACCATTCTCGGTTACAGACCCGGTAAACCTACTGCTGACTACATCAAGAAGGTAGTTAACAGAGTTACCCTCATGGGTTCTATATTCCTTTCCTTTATGGCGATCTTCCCGGTTATGCTTTCTTGGACCGGACATCCCGCTCTCACTACCATGGTATTCGGCGGTACTTCGTTGATCATCCTTGTCAGCGTTGCGCTCGAAACCTCGCGTCAGCTCGAAAGCGAAATTATGATGCGCCACTATAAGGGATTCCTTGATTAAGAGGTTCGCACGATGAATATTATTCTGTTTGGCCCTCCCGGTGCGGGTAAGGGCACACAAGCGGATATCATTTCGAGCGAAATGAATATACCCACGCTTTCCACCGGCGCAATGCTTCGCGAAGCTATGAAGGCAGGCACCCCTATGGGACTTGCCGCTAAAGCAGCGATCGAAGCAGGCTCGTTGGTTTCCGACGAAGTCGTTATCGGCATCGTCAAAGATAGGATCGCACAGGACGACTGCAAGGGAGGCTTCATTCTTGACGGCTTCCCCCGCACGATCCCTCAGGCAGAAGCGCTTGACGCAATGGGTACAAAGATCGATATCGTTCTCGATATTGAGGTACCCGATGAAGCGATCGTCGATCGTATGAGCGGCAGAAGACTTTGTTCTGCTTGCGGCGCAACCTTCCACGTTAAGTACAATCCCTCTGCGGATGGTGAAAACTGTGACAAGTGCGGCGCTCCGCTTACCTTGCGTAAGGACGATAAGCCTGAAGTCGTCGAACACAGACTCGGCGTTTATCACGCTGAAACAGAACCGCTTATCGGTTACTACAGAAACAAGAACCTTCTCGTAACTGTCGACGGACAAAAAAAGCCCACCGAGGTTACCGAGGATATTATGAAGGTTCTCGGAATATGATTACTTTGAAATCGGGTGAGGAAATCATCCGCATGCGCGATGCCGGCAGGATCGCAGCGATTGCGCGTGAGATCGGCGGTGAATACGTCAAAGAAGGCGTTACCACCGCTCAGATCGACCGCGAGATCAAAAAATGTATCCTGTCACACGGAGCAAAGCCCTCCTTTTTAGGATACGGCGGGTTTCCTGCATCAGCGTGCATCAGTGTTAATGAGGAAATCATTCACGGAATCCCCTCATCGGGTAAAGTCCTGAAAAACGGCGATATCGTCAAGATCGACGTCGGTGCCTTTTATAAGGGTTATCACGGAGATTGCGCGGCGACCTTCGCAGTAGGGCAGATATCCGAGGAGGCGCAACGGCTGATCGATGTGACCAAGCAAAGCTTTTTCGAAGGCATCGCCGCAATAGGCGAGGGCAAACGGATCGGCGATATCGGTCACGCGATACAAAGCTACGTTGAAAAGAACGGCTTTTCGGTTGTAAGGGAGTATATCGGTCACGGTATCGGCAGAAACCTTCACGAAGACCCCGAGGTACCGAATTACGGTGCACCCGGACGCGGACAGCGTCTCAGACCGGGTATGACGTTAGCGATCGAGCCGATGGTCAACGTAGGAGATTGGCACGTAAGCGTTTTGGAAGATAAGTGGACGGTCGTTACGGTGGACGGAAAGCTTTCCGCACACTATGAAAACACGGTCGCTATCACCGAAAACGGCGTGCTCATCCTGACGGATCCGTCTTAAAGAGGTTATTAAATGGATGACTTATTAGGGCACTTGTTCGTATCACTCGCAGGACGCGATAAAGATTGTATATGTACTGTCGTCGGAATATCCGAGGATGAAGGCTATGTAATGATCGCTGACGGGAAAATGCGAAAGGTAGAGAACCCAAAGAAAAAGAAACTCAAACACCTTAAACCGATAGACGTCGCACCGCTTGAAGTCGAAAAGCTCACAAACCGTTTCATTCGTGAAGCGATAAACGAGATATTCGACAACAGCGAACCGACGCTTTGACAAAGGAGGAATTATTCTGGCTAAAGCCGACGTAATCGAATGCGAGGGCATCGTAACAGAAGTGTTGCCCAATACCGTGTTCAAAGTAAAACTTACAAACGGACACATAGTAACAGCGCATATTTCCGGTAAAATGCGTATGAACTATATAAAAGTCGTTCCCGGGGATAAGGTAACCGTAGAAGTATCTATCTACGACCTTTCCCAAGGAAGAATAACTTTCAGAGCAAAGTAATTTGAATGGAGGTAAAAAATGAAAGTAAAACCTTCTGTAAAGAAAATGTGCGAAAAGTGCAAGATTATTAAGCGCAAAGGCAAAGTAATGGTCATTTGCGAAAATCCCAAGCACAAGCAGAAACAAGGATAGGAGAGTAAAATATGGCTCGTATTTCCGGTGTAGATCTTCCTAATGCAAAAAGAGTAGAGATCGGCCTTACCTACATTTACGGTATCGGCAGAGCTCGTTCCAACGAGATCCTTGAAAAGACCGGTATCAACCCCGACATCAGAGTTAAGGACCTCACAGAGGAAGATGTAGCAAAACTTCGTGAAGTAATTGAAAACGACTATGTTCTTGAAGGTGACCTCAAGAGAGAAATCGCCCTCAACATCAAGAGAATGGTAGAAATCGATTGCTATCGCGGCACAAGACACAGAAAAGGCCTTCCCGTTCGTGGTCAAAGAACCAAGACCAACGCAAGAACCAGAAAGGGCCCCGTTAAGACCATCGCTAATAAGAAGAAGTAAAGGAGGATATGAAAAATGGCAAAAGTACAGAAAAAGACAGCTGTTAAGAGACGTCGCGAAAGAAAGAACGTTGAAAGAGGCCAGGCACATATCCAGTCGAGCTTCAACAACACCATTGTTACCATCACCGATACCAAGGGTAATGCAATTTCTTGGGCATCCGCAGGTGAGCTTGGTTACAGAGGTTCGAGAAAGTCCACACCTTTCGCCGCTCAGATGGCTGCAGAAACCGCAGCAAAGGCTGCAATGGAACACGGTATGAAGACCGTTGAAGTTTTCGTTAAGGGTCCCGGCCAAGGTAGAGAAGCAGCAATCAGACCGCTTCAGGTAGCAGGCCTTGACATCACACTCATCAAAGACGTTACGCCCATCCCTCACAACGGTTGCAGACCGCCTAAGAGAAGACGCGTATAACATTAAACGGAGGAAATTATGGCAAGATATACTGGACCTTCCTGCCGTCTTTGCCGCAGAGAAGGCTGCAAGCTTTACCTCAAAGGCGAAAGATGCATGACAGATAAGTGCGCACTTGCACGCAGAGAGCAGGCTCCCGGCCAGCACGGTGCAGGCAGCGGCAGAAGAAGAGTAAAAGAATATAGCCTTCAGCTTCGTGAAAAGCAGAAAGCTAAAAGGTACTATGGCATTCTGGAAAAGCAGTTTGAGAACTACTTTAAAAAGGCCGACAGAAAAGAAGGCCAGACCGGTGAAAATCTTCTCACCATGATCGAGCGTCGTCTCGATAACGTAGTTTACCGTATGGGTATGGCAGAAAGCCGCAAGGAAGCACGCCAGCTCGTACTCCACGCACACTTCACTGTAAACGGCAAGAAGGTAAACGTTCCTTCTTACGAAGTTCGCAAGGGCGATGTTATCGCACTTAAGGACTCCAGCCGCAAGCTTGAGAAATTCAAGGTGCTTATCGAGAATATCACCGCAAGGACAGTACCTGCATGGATGAACGTTGATAAGGAAAATATCGTAGCTACCATCACCGAGCTTCCCACCAGAGAAGACGTTGATTTCCCCTTCGAAGAACACCTTATCGTCGAGCTTTATTCGAAATAATCACTTCTGTATAACAGGAGTCCCAACATTAAGAGGAGGAAAACAGAATGATCGAAATCGAAAGGCCGAATATCGTTACCGCCGAGCTCAGCGAAGACGGAAGACACGGTATTTTCGTTGTAGAACCTCTCGAAAGAGGTTACGGTATCACGCTTGGCAACTCGCTTCGTCGTGTACTTCTCAGCTCGCTTCCCGGTGTGGCAGCATCGAGCGTGAAGATCGACGGCGTACTCCACGAAATTTCCACTGTCCCCGGTGTTACCGAGGATGTGCCTGAAATCATTCTTAACGTCAAGGGTATCGTAGCAAAGCTTTATTGCCAACAACCCAAGACCTGTGTAATCGATGTTCGCGGCGGCGAAGTTACCGCCGGTGATATCCAGGTTGATTCGGATATCGAGATACTCAATCCCGATCACCACATTGCGACTGTTGAAACAGGCGCACCCTTCTTCATGGAGATTACTTTCGAACACGGCAGAGGATACGTTTCCTCGGAGAAGAACAAGGCCGCGGTTGAAAACCCTGTAATCGGCACTATTTACACCGATTCTATCTTCACCCCGGTTCAAAAAGCTAATTTCACGGTTTCCAATACCCGTGTCGGCAACATTACCGACTTTGACAAGCTCGAACTCGACGTTACCACCAACGGTACCATCGATTCTAAAGAAGCTGTATCTCTTGCAGCAAAGATTCTTAACGAGCACCTTAATCTCTTCATCGAACTCTCCGACGAAGCTATGAACACTGAGATCATGGTTGAACGCGAAGAAAAGATCAAGGAAAAGGTTCTTGAAATGACTATCGAAGAGCTCGATATGTCCGTAAGAAGCTTCAACTGCCTTAAGAGAGCGGGCATTGACACCGTAGAAGATCTTACCAATAGAACCGAGGAAGATATGATCAAGGTCAGAAACCTCGGCAAAAAATCGCTTGAAGAAGTTATCCAGAAGCTCCAGTCCCTTGGTCTGTCGCTTCGCAAGTCGGATGACTAAGCTTAAAGCTTACTAAAATAAGGAGGCAAACGAAATGCCCGGAACAAGAAAATTAGGCAGACCTACTGCACATAGAATGTCTATGCTCAGGGGTATGGTTACCTTCCTTCTCGAAAAGGGAAGAATTGAAACAACCGTTACTCGTGCTGCCGAAGTCAGCGCACTTGCTGATAAAATGATCACTCTCGGCAAGAAGAATACCCTTGTTGCTAAAAGACAGGCAATCGCATTCCTCAAGAAGGAAGCAGTTGTATATAAGCTCTTCACCAAGATCGCTCCCCTCTACGACGAAAGAAACGGTGGTTACACCCGTGTTCTTAAGATCGGTCCCAGACGTGGCGACGGTGCCGAAATGGCAATCATCGAACTCGTAGGTGCAGAAGAACTCTACACCGTAAAGGAAGAAAAGAAGGAAGCAAAGGCTGAAGAAAAGCCCGCAAAGAAAACTTCCAAGAAGGCTGTAAAGGCTGAAGTTAAGGAAGAAGCAGCGGCTGAATAAGTTTTAGCTCAACATAAAAAGACAGGTCGAATGACCTGTCTTTTTTGTTCTGTAATGGCTTAAAGACCGCTTCGCTTGGCTTTTCTTTCAATTTCCGCCCATTCTTCACGGGCTTCGTTCATATCGCGTCTGAACAGCTTAATGAGCTTAAGATAATAAGCGTATCCCGCCATGGTGGGAGCAAAGACGAATAGATTAATAAGATTCCAAACCGTGTCGGAAATCTCTTTTGCGCGTTCTGCTTCAAATTCTTCAGCAACCGGTGTAAATATGGCGCGGATGCCCAAAAACAGCTGAACCGCTATAAGCGCAAGGTAAATTATCAAAACCGTAATAAGTGCGGCTATAATAAAACCGCTTATACGTCCGCGCGGACTGTTATCAATAGCATACTCGGGATATTCAGCGCTGATTTTCAACCCTTTAAAGAATAGAAAATAAAGCAGAGCAAGCGCGACGAATATTAATATACCTACAGTTAAAACCGAATCATCTCCGCCGATTGTAACAAGCTCGATTGCGAAAAACAGGCATTCGGCAAGATATGAAAACCCAAGAAATTTAACCGAAAAATCAATTTTACTGCCGTCGTCGATCTTTTCATTAAAGAAACGGTAGGTAGAAAACAGTCCGTAAAAGACCAAGATTGCAAAGACCAAAGCGATAACCGCCGAGGTAAGCGTGAGTATCGTACCAGTTAAATCATTTTCGCCGTTTGCTGAAATCAACCAACTTATCGAAACAATAATATCGTATCCGCATTTAATGACCGCGCCTAAAAGCGTTAACGACATTGCAAGCAAAAATAACCTTGACGAGCCGTGCTTCTTAAGCGTGTCGTAAATCGGTTTTTGTTCTACTGTGTTCATATAATCCTTCTATATTTGTGTGTTGTTAAAAGAATTGTTTGCTTGTGCCTGAAGCGAAGCAGCGTATTCACCGGCACGGATCTGTGCTTTTTGCTGTTCGATAAAATACCATTCTTGCTTGGCAAATTCCATATCGTCCTTAAATCGGAACATAAGCACGACAAACATAACAGTCGCAGTAAGAAGCTGTAATGATAAAGCCTACCAAGTTTGAAATCAAAGCGTATACACTGAATAACGGCAAAGCGGCAAAGGAAATTATCTGCATAAGAAGACTTATTCCGTTACCAACGGCAGCGATAAACGCTATAACGAGAACAAAGGTGCTAAGCTTGCCGCTGTTTCGGTTTTCGTAAGCCGCTATAGCGTAGTTAACGGACTTTTTAATTCCCTTGTATTGGAAGATGCTCAAAACGATCACGCCGGCAATAACGGGGATGAGAATAACAGCCATTATTACCATAAAAGCTTCTTTAATACCGGGAATGCCATATGAATCATCCATTACGGAAAAGGTGCCAAGCGAAACTACGGGCAATTCAACAATGGTTATTATCATTTGTGCAAGAAATACCTTGGTAAAGGAATTAAGCGCGTTGGGGTTGCCCGACCTTCCCGAAAAAAAGGAATAAGCCGAATAAAGATAGCCGTACTGAACAAATGAAAGAATCGAATTAACAACCGCGATCAAGAAGGTTGCAAAGATAACAATATAGTATTCTTCTTCAAAATATCCGCTTAGATCAACAAACGGAATCGAATTGTTAAAGGAAGCAACCGCCGAAAATATCGAATAAAGAAGATTCAAAGCAACGGAAACGATCGAAATAATAATCGCACTTAAAAACAGCTTTGATGAGCCGTGCTTGCGAACCACCTCGTTAAGCGGTCTTCTGTTAAGGTTATAGTTGTTGTTCATATCTAAACCACCTTTCATACAATAAAAAGTCTAACACCCGCGACGAAAATTGTCAAGCGTTATATTAAAATGTTAACAAATAAAATAATATTTGATTGACATTTATTAGATATTGTGTTATATGTTAATTATCAAAAAATATTGTTATTTTAAGGAGAATAAACAATGGAAAAACTTAAGATAGGCGTCGTTGGCGCAGGTAATATTGCTAAGCACGGACATCTTCCTGCTTATAAAAAGTGCTATAATTGTGTACCCCAGGCAATTTGTGATATCGATTTTGAACGCGCAAAGAGAGTTGCCGAGGAATACGGCATTCCCGAGGTTTATCCCTCTATCGAAGAAATGCTTGAAAAGGCAGACATCGATGCAGTAGATATCTGTACCTGGAACAATGCGCACGCACCCTGCCTTATCGCCGCGGCAAATGCGGGCAAGCACGTTATGTGCGAAAAGCCCCTCGCGATGAGTCTTGACGATGCTCTTAAAATGGAAAAGGCGGTAAAGGAAAACAATATCATCTTCTTCCTTGCAGTTCCTTCGCGCTTCGGTTATGAAAATATGTATCTCCGCGATATGTACGACAACGGCGAGCTTGGCGACGTTTATTATGCAAAGACAAGCTATATTCGCCGTCGCGGTACACCCTCGGGCTGGTTCCACGATAAAAAGACCTCTGGCGGCGGACCTATCATCGATATCGGCGTCCACCGTATCGATGCCGCTTGGTACTTGATGGGTAACCCCAAGCCCACCCGCGTTTCGGCAAACGTTTTCTATAAGATCGGCGATTACCAAACAAAGGGTATCAGCAGATGGAAGGGCACACCCTGTCCCGACAACCAATTCGACTGTGAAGATTCGGGTGCAGGCGCTATCCATTTTGAAAACGGCGCAACGATGGTATTTGAAGCGAGCTGGGCAATCAACGGTCCCGACAAGAGCGAAACCTTTATCTTCGGCACCAAAGCGGGCGCATCGGTTGAGCCTCTCACTATCTACGGCGAAAGAAACGAATTCCTTTCCACCGACAGCGTTACCGTAAAGAATTCCAACGATAAATTCCAGCTTGAGATAGAACACTTTGCGGATTGTGTTCTCAATAACAACTACAATACCAAATATCCTATTGAGCAGGCAGTAAATATGCAAAGAATGCTCCAAGCGATCTATGATTCCGCAGAACAGGGCAAAGAAATCGTTATAGGAGAATAATAATGAAAAGCTGTATCAGTACTTATAGCTACCATCGTCTTTATGCCGACGGCAGCTTCACACGCTTCGATGCTATCGACAAGACCAAAGAGCTCGGATGCGACGGCGTGGAATTCGTGCTTGACGATACTACTCCCGACGGAAGCACTCCGCGTGAACATGCGCTTGCGCTTACCGCGCACGCAAAAGAGGTCGGCCTTGAAGTGCCGATATACACCACGGGCGCAAACTTTTTCGTAAAAGACCCCGAACAAGAGGTAGAACGTATTTGCAAGCATATCGATATCGCTTCCGAATGCGGTATTCCGCTTCTCCGTCACGATATTACTTGGAGCTACTATCCCGAATACGACGGAGTTAAGACCTATCAGCACGTTATCGAAGCGGTCGCACCCGTTATTTCAAAGGTTGCCGATTACGCTAAATCAAAGAGCGTTATGACTTGCTCGGAAAACCACGGAAGACTTATGCAGGATTCCAACAGAATGGTCGAGCTTTTCAATGCCGTTAACAACAAGAACTACGGCTTCCTTTGCGATATCGGCAACTTCGGCGGTGTTGACGAGGATTGCTTCACATCGGTATCGCGCCTTATGGAGCTTATCGTTCACGTTCACGCAAAGGACTGCTTCACTCGTTCGGGTATGATGTATAACCCCGGCAGAGGCTATAACCTCTCGCGCGGCGGCAACTATCGCCGTGCAACCGTTTTCGGCCACGGCAACGTTCCCACCTTCCAAATTCTTAACGCTATTCGTGCTTCGGGTTACGACGGATACGTAAGCCTTGAATTTGAAGGTATGGAGCCTTGCATGGAAGGCGTTACCATCGGTACCGAAAATCTTCAGCGTATGATCCGCGATATCGAAGGGAAGTAAATTTTAATGATAATCAAAAACGGCAACGTTCTTCTCGGCTCGACTCAAACCGTCGAGCAAACCGATATAAGAATCGAGCATGGAACAATCACCGAGCTGTCGCACGACCTTTCGGACAGAATTGAGTTTGATGCAAGCGGTTTGCTTGTTATCCCCGGTTTTATCGATACCCACATCCACGGATGCGTAGGGGTTGAATTTGCATCCCCCGACGAGGATTTCACAAAAGCCCGCAAATGGCTTGCAAGTGAAGGTGTAACGGGATTTGCCGCAACGGTACGCGCGATGACACCCGACCGTGTGGTCGCCGCAGAAAAGAATATTCTGCGTGAGGTTGAACGCGAAACAGTCGGTGCAAGCGTGCTTGGAATCAATCTTGAAGGTCCTTTTGTTTCAAAGGTCAGAACGGGTGTTATGAATCCGCCCGATATCGAATGCACTCCCGAAACGGCAAAGCTTTTTGCCGATGAAGGAAAGGGTATGCTTAAAATAATGACTCTTGCGCCCGAACGCGAAAATGCGTTAGACGTGGTAAAAGTAGCCACCGAAAACGGCGTAAATATTTCGCTCGGGCATACCGATGCGACTTATTCCGAGTCTATCGACGCAATAAATTCCGGCGCAACGCGTGCAACTCACGTGTTTAATGCAATGCGCCCTCTTTCTCACCGCGAAACGGGTGTTTTGGGCGCTGTGCTTACCGATGACCGAGTAAATTGCGAAATGATATGCGACCTTGTCCATCTCGATGAAGCGACGATTAAAATGGTCTACCGCCTAAAGGGTGCCGAAAATATCACGCTTATAAGCGATACGGGATTTATGTCGGGCTTGGGCGACGGTGAATTTGTAATCGACGGCAGAAAACGTACTGTAAAGAACGGCGTGTGCCGTAATGCCGACGGAAGAATCGCAGGAAGCTGTGTTTCGATGCTCGCAGGAGCAAGGAATCTTTTGAAAATGGGTATCCCCATAAGCGATATTTCGATTATGGCATCGTTCAACCCTGCAAAAGCGCTGAACGTATCGACGTTTACAGGCAGTATCGAGGTCGGAAAGCAAGCGGACTTGATAGTTTGCGACAATGAGTTGAACATAAAAGCCGTATTTGTAAAAGGTAACAGAATATGAAATACAGATTAGGTGTCGACATTGGCGGCACAAGTGTTAAAATAGCGGCGCTCGATTCGGATTTTAACCTCACCGAAAAGCTTCGTTTCCCAACGGGCGAGGATTGCACCTCCGAGGAGATAATGCAGAATCTTATTGAGCATTGCCGAGAATTTACAGAAAAGTATGACGTTGAAGCAATCGGTGTCGGCTCTGCCGGCGGAATAGACCCCCAAAAGGGTCTTGTTGTAACAGCAGGCAATCTTCCTTTCCGTAACGAGCCGGTCGTAAGTAAGCTTCACGATGCTTTCGGCATCCCCGTTTTTATCGATAACGACGGTACTTGCGCCCTTATCGGCGAAAGAGCGGCAGGCGAATGTAAGGGCTGTGTTGATGCTTTAATAATCACGCTTGGCACAGGTGTCGGCGGCGCGGTAATTATGGATAACCGCATTATGCGCGGACGAAATAACCGCGCAGGCGAGCTTGGTCATTTCACGATCGACCGCAACGGCCCCGAATGCGAATGCGGACTTCACGGCTGTCTTGAACGCTACGTATCGGCAACCGCGCTTATCGAATCGGTCGAAAAAGCAGTGGCTGAGAATCCAAACAGCATTCTTGCACAGGTTGCAAAGGACGGAATCAACGGCAAGACCGCGTTCGATGCAAAAGAACAGGGATGTGAGGTCGCAGCCCGTCTCCTCGATGAGTACGGACGTAATCTTGCAATCGGCGTGGACTGCTTAACTCATATCTTCTCGCCCGAAACTATCGTCATCGCAGGCGGTATCTCAAACCAAGGTTCTGCGTTGCTCGACCTTATCACTCCCCACAGGGTAACAACAAAAAGCCGTGTTGTAACAACCTCGCTTAAAGGCGACGGCGGTATAATCGGCGCGGCGCTGTTGGGCACCGAATACAGTAAATAAAAATATGCTTGACAAAGCGTAAAAAGTGTGATATATTAGCAAAAATTCAAAGAAAGGATTACGGCAATGACCTATATGTTTTCGCATAACGTGAATAACGTACTTATGCCCCAAGCGGATCGTCATGATTGGCTTCCGAAGGGCTTACATTGTCGTACCCAAAATTCATTATAATCTTTTTATAGGTTTTATTGAATAGCAGTACATATACAGTGTAAGTCGAGAAATCGATTTACACTGTTTTTATTTTTAGGAGGATTTAAAAATGAAAAAGAAAATTGTTGCCATAGGTGGTGGCGAATGCGGACGAATCACAAAAAGCGGATATAAAATGCCATACGAAACAAGGGAAATTGATGCCGAAATTATAAGACTGACAGAAAAGGAAAAACCAAACTTTTTATTTATTGGTCATGCTCAAGGTAACGAACAAAACGAAACCAAATATTTTGAAACGATGCGTGAGATTTACGCAGATATTTTCTGTTGTGAATGCAAAACGATTCTAAAAACCGATTTATCATCTCGAAACACCGAAATAATAAAAGAATTGCTTTGTTGGGCAGACATTATATATGTTGGCGGCGGCGATACAAAAGGAATGATTGAGCTTTGGAATAAAACAGGATTTGATCAACTATTGTACGAAGCTTGGATAAACGGAAAAGTTATGTGCGGTCTTTCAGCAGGCGCTAACTGCTGGTTCAATAGTTGCAGTTCCGACTCGTTAAAAATCCAGACAAATGACTCATCTGCTCCGATGATAACTGTCAAATGCCTAAATCTTGTGAATGCGTTTTTTACACCGCATTGTGACGAAGCTGACGAATACTCAAATCGTTTGGAACATATGAAAGAAGCTTTGACCAACACAGAATTGGTTGGCATCGGCATATCCAATTGTTGTGCTTTAGAAATAATAGATGATGAATATCGTCTAATA
>JAZRTE010000004.1:0-18968 GCA_045651785.1 Eubacteriales bacterium
ATAATCCCGCCGCCGAGATACTTTTCACCGAAATCACATGCGATCGCGGCGATGGCATCGTTTGCACAGGCGACCAGCGTTGCCGAATAAAGCTCTCTTACCGTACGCACCGAGCCTTCGGAATAGCCCATTACAGGCACGCGCACGTCGGAAATATCGCCCGAATTGGCAATCGCCTCGGCGGTAACCGTTACCTCGGTTTCGGCGCTGTTGAGTCCGCGCTCCTTAAGAATATCGCTCGCAACCATTAAGGCAACCAGCTTTGTCGCAACCGTAGGCGCAACCTTTTCGTCAAGACGCTTGGAATAAAGGAACTGATCGTCATCGATGCAGTATGCCGCAAAAGCGTTACCCGAATTAATTCCGGGGTTATTCGTAGCTTCGCCCTCTGCCGAAGCGATGCCCGACAACGAAACCACTGTAATCAAAAACGCAAGAAGCATTAATGATATTTTACGGATATATTTCATTTCAAAACTCCTTTAAAATATTTTTTGCGGCGGTCATATCCAAACAGACCTGTTCTCTTAACGCATCTACCGACGCAAACCTTTCTTCACCGCGGATAAAGGATACGAATTCTGTTTCGACGATACTTCCGTAACAATCGCCCGAATAGTCGAAAATATGGGATTCGCAAAGCGGCGTATTCTCACCGCCCACGGTGGGCTTAACACCTACGTTTGCAACACCGTCATAGGTTTTTCCGTCGATATTACATCTTACCGCATAAACGCCGAAGCGCGGTGTTGCAAGATATTTCGGATATTTTTGATTAATTGTCGGAAAGCCGAGCGTTCTGCCGAGCTTTTTGCCGTGTATGACCTCGCCCGTAAAGGAGAAGGAATAGCCGAGCAAGGCATTGGCTTTAAGAAAATCGCCGTTTGCTATATGGTTACGGATAAGAGTTGAGCTTACGGGCACACCGTCAAGCACGACGGCATTCGGTGTTGTGATATTAACGTCCGGAAGAAGAGTCCTTATAAGCGAAACGTCACCCTCGCGATCGTTACCGAAACGGAAATCGTAGCCGCAAACGATGCTTTTTGCGTTTAAAAGATCGACAAAAACACGCTTTACAAAATCGGAAGCACTCATGTCCCTGATCTTGCTGAAGGGTGCCGAAACTACCGCATCGACTCCCAACGATGACAAGAGAAGGCTTTTCTTTTCGTCGGTCGCCAAAAGGCGCGAACCGCTTTTCGGTGAATCGTCCGCATCAAAAGTAAACACAACGGCAGGCACCGAATTGCGCCTTGCCTCGCTTACGAGTGAAACTATCATTGCGCGATGTCCGATATGCACACCGTCAAAGCCGCCGACGGCAACGGCGCAGCCCTTTTTTATGTCCGCGCTGTCGCGGAATTTCGTTATCTTAAAGGTTTTCAACTCTTTATTTTTCATAATAATATTATAATACATTTTTTCCCCGTCTTTGTCAACTTGCAAAGGTATATTTTTACAACTTACGCAAATAATATTTTTACAAATACAAGGACGGGTGTTATCAATGTATCACGAAAATTCAAAATTCGACTCGGTGATTTTGGCAGGCGGATTCGGAAAACGGTTAAATCCGCTTACAGACGCAATGCCAAAGCCGATGCTTCCCATTGCAGGCAGGTCGGCTCTTGAACGGAATCTCGACCGTTTGCGCAAGCACGGCTTTAACTCCACCGCAGTAACGACAATGTATCTCCCCGAACGAACAGAATCGGTAAAATACGGCGGTGTTGAATATCTCCGCGAGGAAAAGCCGCTCGGAAGCGCAGGGGCAATACGCAATTTAAAAGACCGAATAAACGACTTTATCATCGTTATATCGGGCGATGCGGTTTTTGATTTCGACCTGACCGAAGCAAAGCACGAATTTTCAAAAAGCGGATGTGATGCCGCAATGCTGCTTTGCCGAAGCTATGATTCGGGCGAATACGGCTCGGTTTGCGTTAAGGACGGCAAAATTATCGGCTTTTGCGAAAAGCCGTCGCCCCGTGACACAATGACCGACCTTATAAACACGGGGATATATTTTCTGAAAAAGAAGGCAATCGAGCTTATCCCCGAAGATACTCAATACGATTTCGGACGTGACCTCTTCCCCGAAATGCTGAAAAGGAATATGCCCGTGGCGGGCATCGAGCCGAACGGACATTGGTTCGATATCGGCTCGTTCGGCGAATATCACCGCTGTAATATGTGGATATCAAAGGGCGAAAACTGCTTCGGATCGCATGTTTCTATCCATCCTCAGGCAACCATCCGATACAGCGTTATTATGGACAACTGTACTATCGGAAACAGTTATTTGCGCGGCTGTATCATCGGCGAAAACGTGACAGTCGGCAACGATTGTGTTATCCCTCCGGGTTGCGTTATCGGTCCGGGTGCAGAATTGCGCGACGGATGTGCTCTCGCACCCGGCAGTATCGTCCAAACGGGCGATACTCTGCTCGGAGAAGCGCTTGTAGAAGCCTTTCCCAAGCCCTCGCACCGCTTGATATTCGACGATGACGCAGTAATCGCCGATGAGGCAGACGAAGGATATTTCGTACGTCTCGGTCGTATCCTCGGCAACGGCTTGAACGTGATATCATTTGCAAGCGGCAAAAATATGACGCTTCCTCAAGCCTGTGAGCTGGCGTGCGGAGCAGCCGAAGCAGGAGGCAATTGCACGGTCATCGCAGGCGGTAACGCGCCCTTGGCTGCCTTTGCGGCGGCAGAATACCGTGCAAAAACAGCTTTTATATATTTCAGTAACGAAAGATATGAAATAAAGCTCTACTCGTCGGGCGGTATGCCCTGCTCGCGCGAGGAGCTTCGCAGCATTTCCGCCGCAGTACCGCAAAAGTCCGAAAAAGCAGGAAGCGTTTATCTGCTACCTCACGGCGCTCTTATCAAGCGATATATCACCTTTTTGAAAGATCAGACCGAAATTCCGAAAGGCATCAGGGTATCAGCCTCGCCCGAAAGCGCGTTCCTGCGCGAGATCGCCGAGGAGCTTGGGATCAAGCAAGCTCAGAACGGACCCGAATTTTACCTTACCGACGACGGCGAACGCGTTCACGCATTGCTTGAAGACGGCACTCGCGTTAATTATTGGCAGCTGCTTGCGATATGCTGTATTGCGGGCGGGAAGAACGGCATAATCCTGCCTAACGAAACCCCATATACTGTCGAGAGCATACTTCGCAGAAACGGTATCGACGTTGCCTTTTACGGCGACAGTGATTCCGACGTGCGCCGCCTTGCCGAATGTGACAGCCTACACCGCGACGGCACTCTGCTTGCGCTGACCGTTGCCGCATTGACCGAAAAGCTTTCGACCTCACTTTATGAGCTTGCGAAAAGCATACCGCCATTTTCGGTAGTTACACGATCGGTTTTCGCCGACCGAAAAAGGATGAATTCTACTCTTTCGCGCCTGCGCGAGGAATGCGGCTTCGGCACACGCTGTGCAGGATTTGAATTCGGCGAGGGCCGTGCAAACGTCTATGCGAGCGCATCGGGCAGATTCCGAATAATCGCCGAAGCGACCGATTCCGAAACGGCGGAGGAAATCGCTTTGCGCGCCATTGACGAGCTTGGAAAAAAGTAAAAATATAAGGGGCTTTCAAAAAGCCCCTTGTTTTTTATTCGCTGACCGTTTCGCTCGATTCTTCGCTTACTTCTTCACTTGCTTCTTCGCTTAATTCGGGTTGGCTCAAATGCTCGGTTTCGGTTTCGGCATTTGCGGATACCCACATCATCGGACGGATCGCAACCGCTTGATAATCTACCGAAAGTCCGTCTGCGCGGATGGTGCCGTCGAAATAAACGTAGCTGTTGGTGTTTGCTATCTCGCCCTTATCGAGCAACCACCACCAAGTCTTTCCGTTTTGCACGCGCGCACCGTTTTTAACCGCAAATTCGGTTGCCTCAGCCGCACGCCAGGAATCATATTCATAATATTTTTTTGCTTCCTCTGCCGAGGGGAGGTTCACCTTGACCCCGTTGTTTTCGATCACCGAGGAAAGCTCGGCTTCGGAAAAGGCGGTTTGCAAAAATTCTCCGTTAAGCCAGGTGAAAAGCTCACTTTGCTTCCATTCGACGTCGGTGCGCGTTTTGTTTATCTGCTTTGCGTCAAGACATTGGCGGCTGATAAGCAAAAGCTTATCGTCCTGCTTTTCGAGAACTATCCATTCTATCTTTTCCGCACCGTCATCGGCGTTTCCGTTTTGCTCGTATTTGCCGAAAACAACCGCGTCGCCCACCGAGGCATCCGCCATCGTTTCCTTAACAACGACCTGCTCGGGAGGCGGTTCAAGACTGCTCTCTTCACCGAAGCTCTGCTCGTAGGAATTTTCGCTCGATTCGGTATTACCGCCCTGAGTGTTGGTGTCGAGCAGATATGCAACGAAGGTTGCGGCCAAGGCGATAGCGATAACCGCCATTATGATCGCGGCAATAAGCGACAGAGGTTTTGCATTGCTCTTTTTTGCCATATCGATTTCTCCGTTTTTTCTTTCTTTTATTTTTATTCTTCTTCGGGAAGCGTTACTTTATTACGCCAGCCGGTAAGCGAACGGATCTTTTTGTAAAGCATATTGCTCACTCTTACGCTGCAGCGTACGTTGGGGTGTCCGTTTGCACCGGTTTCGGATTCGTTGCCGTACATGGTATCGGCAAACATAAAGTGGACCTTTTCATCCTTTTTGGAAATATCACGGAGCGTATCGCGAAGCACCTCGGAATAAAGCTGACTCATCATACCGTAAAGCCAGATAATGTGCGCTTCGGGATAGCGCGCGCGCACCTTTGCGACAAGGTCGCGTGCCGCTTCTTCAAATTCATCGTTGGGTGCGGGACCGCCGCAATCGTTGGTGCCGATGTTGATAACCACAACGTCGGCAACCCAGCCGTCGTCGCAAATACCGCCCGTACGCGCTTGTCGGTTGTAATATTCACCCGTTTTGATATCGGTTCTGTCGCCGTTGCAGTTGCAAACGATGCCCTTGCCCGAAATTGCGATATAGCGAGCGTCCGCACCGAAGCGTTCGGCAGTAACTCCTGCATAGGAACGGGTCACGTCCTGCTGATAGGTATAATAAGTCGGGTCGGTCGGAAGACCGAGAACACCGTAGCCGCAGGTGATGGAATCGCCGATAAATTCGATTCTTCTCGGGCTGTTGAAGGGGGGATTGCGAAGCTCTGCGCCATTGCCGAGAAGCGTTACGGTATCAAATTTAAGCTTAGGCTCTCCCTCGGTTATTTTCAACACGTTAACGCGGTGGCGTTTGTCGGAAAGTCCCTCGATAATAAGCTTTTCACTTCCGTTAACCACTGCAAAGCGTTGGCTGTGGTTGCCGTCAACGGTAATTTTAACGTATGCGGGACAGTCGTTGGAATAGGCGCCGAGCGAGAGGATAAAACCGGTGCCGACGAAGTTGAAGGCAAAGCCGCTTCCGCTCCAATCGAAGGCGAGCATTCCGTCCTCCTCGGTATGTCTGCCGCGAATACGGATCTTGTCGTTGCCCGCAAGCTTTACGGGTTGATTTATTATTACGGTATATTTATCCATTTAGTTCCTCCGAATAAAGTTATCACGACAAGAATGATAAACGATATTTATGAACTAATATAAATTAATATTTTAACAATTTGTAAATTTCACAGACTGCAAGCGGCACGCTCGACAATGCAAGCGATATTGCCCATTCGCTCAAAGTCAACGGTACTGCACCGAAAAGTCTTGCGGCTTGAGGTATTAAAATAACCGCCGTCTGCAAGAAAAGGCAGAAGAAAAACGATATCCAAACGAAGGGATTTTTTGGTTTTCCCTTTTTGAAAACGCTTTTTTCACTTCGCATATTAAAGGAGTGGAAAAGCTGGGAAACAGCAAGCACCAAGAAACACATCGTTCTTCCGGCTTCAAGACTGTGGCAGTTATTGCCGATAACGAATGCCGATATCGCAAGCGTACCGATAAGCATGCCCTCAAAAACGATTCTTGCCACGCGCACACCGTCAAACAGCGGCGAATCTGCCTTTATCGGCTTGCGCTCCATAACGTCATCGGGTGTTTTTTCGAGTCCCAGCGCAATCGCAGGGAGAGAATCGGTGGTCAAATTCACCCAAAGCAGCTGAATTGCCGAAAGCGGCGACGGTAGTGATGCTATTATTGCCAAAAACACCGTAAAAAGCTCACCGATATTACAGGAAAGGAGAAAATGCACCGCCCGACGGATGTTTTCATATATACCTCTTCCCTCTTTTACAGCCGTAACGACGGTCGAGAAATTATCGTCGGTGAGTATCATATCCGCTGATTCCTTTGCAACCTCGGTGCCGCTTATTCCCATCGCACAGCCTATGTCCGCCTTTTTAAGTGCGGGAGCATCGTTGACTCCGTCGCCCGTCATCGCAACGACGTAGCCCTTGGCCTTCAGCGCCGTAACGATACGGAGCTTGAAGGAGGGCGTTACCCTTGCGAAAACACTGCATTTTTCAACCGTTTTTTGAAATTCGCGCTCACTTAATGCCGAAGTCTCGCTTTCGGTACAAACAATCCCGTCTTTATTTATCATTCCTATTTTTTCGGCGACAGCACGTGCAGTGTCGGGGTGGTCGCCGGTTATCATTATCGGTCTGATGCCCGCCTTTTTGCACATTTTCACAGACTCGGCGGCTTCCTCGCGCGGCGGGTCGCAAATACCGCAAAGACCGATAAGCTCGAATCTGCCGGACAATAGGTTTTTATCAAGTTGATCGGTTTCGTATTTTGCAAAGCACATAACGCGCAAGGCGTTTTTAGTCATACCGCAAGTAACGTCTTCGATAATATCTGCCTTTTCGGGGCAATATTTTGCGATAACGTCGGGCGCGCCCTTGATATATACGGTAAAGCCGTTTCGATCGCGGTTAACGGTGAGCATATATTTTTTTACCGAGTCAAAGGGGATCTCCGCCACACGCGGAAACAACGCGCGGATGCCGTCGGCATCGCCGCAATAATCGGTAAGCGCAAGCTCGGTCGGTGACGAATCGTTATTGCATAGGGCAAAAGCCTTTTTCAGCTCGCGCTCATCACCGAAAAGAGATTCGACCGTCATTTTATTGCAGGTAAGCGTACCCGTTTTGTCCGAACAGATTATTTGAGCACAGCCCAAGGTTTCAACCGCAGGAAGACGCTTGACCACCGCCTTGCGGTTTGCCATGGTCTGCACGCCCGCCGAAAGCACCACTGTCACTATTGCAGGCAAGCCTTCGGGAATTGCCGCGACCGAAAGCGAAACCGAGGTCATAAACATTTCACCAACGTCCATTCCCTTTAAAAGCGAAAAGACAAATATAACGGCGCATATTCCGACGGTCACGTTACCGAGCAGAACGCTTAATTTTGCAAGCCGCTTCTGAAGCGGAGTTTTTTCGGCTTCTCCGCTTATCATACCCGCTATCTCACCGACACAGGTCGACATTCCCGTCTTAACGGCAATCGCCTTACCTCTGCCCGAAATAACGTGCGATGAGGTGAATACCGAATTATATGCCTCGGATATCGGGCAACCCTTACGCAATACCGCCTTGTGGTCCTTCATAACGCCTAACGATTCACCGGTAAGCGCCGATTCGTCGATCAAAAGCTCGTTGCTTTCGATAAGCCGCGCGTCAACCGGTACGATATCGCCCTTTTCAAGAAAAAACACATCGCCGGGGACAAGCAACGCGCTTTGAATCCTCACCGCCTTACCGTCGCGAAAAACGGTGGTTTCGGGGGAGGTCATCCTTTTAAGCGCCTCGAGCGAGCGCTCGGCACGGCTTTCCTGAATAACGGCGATAAGACCGTTGATTAGCACGATGAGCAAAATTATTATCGGGTCGGCAAAGCCCTCGCCCGAAAAATAAGAGGTTGCAAACGAGATTGCCGCAGCAATGAGCAAAACGACCGTCATTCGGTCGCAAAGCGCTTCGAAAAATCTTCGTAAAAAGCTTTTTCTTTTCTTTTCGCTAAGCTCGTTTCTGCCGTACCGTGCGAGCAGCTCGGACGCTTTTTTCGAATCGATACCGTCCTTGCCCGATGACAGCTCGGCATACAGCTCCTTTAGGTTTTCGTGATACCAGATAAGTCATTCCATCCTTTCGATTTCTTTTCGGCATTTAAACAGTAAAAATAAATTCGGCATCAGCATAAGCGCGTTCAATATATCGGCGATATCCCAGATTGCACCGGCGGACATAAAAGCTCCCGCAACCGCCGCAAGCGAAAATGCCGCACGATAGATAAAAAACACCGCTTTCGAATTCGGAAGCATAAATGAAATACAGCATTCGGCATAATAGCACCAGCTTATTACCGATGCAAAGGCAAGCACTGCCGCAAGTGCGCCGAAGATATAGCCTCCGACGGCTCCGAACGCCGAAAAAAACATAGCCTCGGGTGATACACTGTCACTCGAAAGCAAGCAAAGTGCAGTCAGTGTCGACACGATAAATGTGTCGAAAAATATCTCGAATATCCCCCATTTTGCCTGTCCCTGCGGCAAGCCGAACGAGCTTGTCGCATGGGCAAGCGGTGACGAGCCCATACCAGCTTCATTTGAAAACAGGCTCCTTGCAAAACCCTCGCGGATAACGTGGGTAAGCATCGCACCCGAAAAGCCGCCGCTGACAGCCGAGATACCGAATGCCTCACGAAGGATGCGCGCAAGCGACGGGAGCACCGACGGCAAATTGATCATAAGTATCGTCAGACAGGCGATAATATAAATTGCACAGGAAACGGGAATTATCACCGCGTTTATCCCCGCTATGCGGGCTCTTCCTCCAAATACGGCGACAGCGATAATTAAAACACATAACATCGCGGTAACGGCATCCGAAGCACCCGCATCGGACAGAAAACGGCTTATCGCACCTACCTGAGTAAAATTTCCCGTGCCGAAGGATGCGGCAATACAAAGAACGCAAAAGACGGTTGCAAGCCTGCCGTATCCCATTTCACGCAATCTGTGCGGCGCACCGCCCGAAACGCTTCCGTTTTTCAAGGCTCTGCCCTTTAACGCAATGAAAACCTCGGCATATTTAAGCCCCATCCCGAAAAATGAGCAGACCCACATCCAGAAAATACTGCCTGCACCACCGACTGATATCGCATAGCCGACGCCGATGATGCTTCCCACACCGACGGTGCCGCCGAGTGCGGTCGCTACCGCAGAAAGCGGTGAAACGCCCGAATGCTTTTCTTTTCCGAGGGAAAATAAGGTGTCCCGCAATATTCCGCCCAGCGCACGCGGACGGTAAAACGCAATCTTTTTTGTGAAATACAACGAGAATATCAAAAGCAACGCAAGCGTCGGAATTCCCCATATCACGTTTTTTAATGCACTTAACAACTTTACACCCCCGATTCAACGTGTTGACATTTTTTATGTACTGTGATATATTGATAACGTATATGTCTGTATATGAAAGGAACGGTGACGGTTTTGGCAGAAACTGTTTTTAAAAAGGTATTCAAGGGATACGACACCGCGCAGGTCGATGAATTTATTATCGAAATGAGCGATAAATACGGCGAAAACGAAAAAGAGCTTAACGACCGTATCCGCGCCGGTGAATCCGAAATCGCACGTCTGCGTGATGAACTGAACCAAATCTATACCGCAAACGAGCAACGCGAAAAGGAATACCGCGAGGATATCGCAAGGATACAAAGAGAATACGATGCTCTTTGCGCCGAGGTGGGCGAAAAAATGGTCGTTGCCGACAAACGCGCCGCAGAAATAATCAAAAATGCCGAAAAAGAGGCAAGCCTTATTCTTACCGATGCACGCAAGGGCGGAGAAAGCGAAGCAAAAGCAATTCGTTCGCGTGCCGAAGAGGAGGCTAACCGTCTTGTCGAGGAAACTCGCAAAAGGTGCGATTCGGTTATCGCCGCGGCAGAGGAATACCGCGCATACCAAAACGAAATGAGCAAGTCGATGATAGAAACCGAAAACCGCTTTGCGGTGGCGCTTAACCGCCTGCGTGACGGTATAGGAGGACAGGAGTAGATTATTATGAATATGAATGAAGCAATTAAAAGCTATTTTGAAAGAGAGGATATCCGTAAGCAGGCTATCGCCGACCTTGCGGAGATCATAAGCATCCCCTCGGTCGCAGGCGAGCGTGAGGGTGATTACCCTTACGGCAAGGTCTGCGCGCAAGCACTTGACGCGGCTGAAAAGCTTGGTAAAAAATACGGCTTTAAGGTCGAAAACCACGAATATCACTGTATGAGCATTCTTTACGGCGAGGAAGAACAGGAAATCGGCATCGTTTGCCACCTTGACGTCGTTCCCGCAGGCGACGGCTGGAGCGTCGAACCCTACGCTCTTACCGAAAAGGACGGTCTTCTTATGGGAAGAGGCACTCACGACGATAAGGGTCCTTTTATCCAATCGCTTTACACTCTTCGTTTCTTCAAGGAAAACGGTATCAAGCTTCCCTTCACTGTTCGTCTTATCCTCGGCAGCGATGAAGAGGTTGGAAGCAGCGACCTTGAATATTTCGTAACCGTTCGCAAGCCCCCGATGTTTTCCTTCACGCCCGATTCGGACTTCCCCGTTTGTATCGGCGAAAAGGGTATTCTTTCGGTAGAGGTCGACCTTCCCGCTGTTCCCGATGGCTTCAAGTCTATTTGCGGCGGCACCGTTACCAACGCGGTCGCAGGCTCGGCTTATGCAATCGTTGAAACCAATAAAGCGCTTATCGGCAGCGACGGTATTGCTGTTGAAAAGCTTGACGGCGGTTTTAAAATTACCGCAACCGGCAAAGCAAGTCATGCTGCAAGACCCGAATTGGGTGTCAGCGCGATAAATATGCTCGTGAATTATCTTATCGAAAATAATCTGTGCGATAAAAACGGTATGTTCGGTCTTATTGCCGATTCCACCGCGGAATATAAGGGCGAAACGCTCGGCATTGCGGCAGAAAACGAAGCCTTCGGTTACCTCACCTGCGTTGGCGGCGTGATCAACGGCGACAGCGAAAAGACGGTTATGCATTACAACATCCGTTATCTTCCCGAAACACCCTACCGCGAAATAGTTTCCTCAATCGAAAATGCCGTCAAGCCCTACGGCGGAACTGTCAGGATCGGCAGTCAATCCGACGGATATTTCGTTTCGGCGGACGACAAGAAGATAAAGGCGCTGACCGATGCTTGCGAAAGCGTGCTCGGTATCGAATGTAAGCCCTACACGATGGGCGGCGGCACCTATGCCCGCTGGCTCGCCAACACCGTTGCCTTCGGCTCCGGCGTTGAAAGCGAAAGAAAATATCTCGGTGACGAGCGCGGAGGCGCACACCAACGCGACGAATATATTTCGGTCAAGGAATTCTTCAGCGGTATGGAAATTTACTCGCGTGCGCTTTCCAACCTTTCGGAAATATTGTAATTTAATATTTCAAAGGGCACTTCCTTGGCAATATCCTGCTTGAATACGGCGTTTGCAATCAGCTTGCAAACGCCTTTTTCTTTATCTGCCGCGAAAAACGTCTCGCAGGAAAGCAATTCAAGGTCGTTTTCGGCAATAAACGCATCGAGCTCGTCGCAGGCGTATTTCTCGGCTCTCTCTTCGTCAATTTCAAGCGTGATCGGGGTGTATTCACGATAGGTGATGCGTCTTTCCTTTACAGGAAGTTCAATAAAGCCGAACAGCTTGACTGTCCTTTCGCTTACCGTCGCATCGAAATATTCGTAATCGCTTTTCCCCTGCGAAAGAGTCGGTATCTCCCTGCCCAAAACGGTATAAACGTACCGAGTTTGGCTGTTGCCCGTAAAATTTTTCGTCACACGCGAAAGCGGTATTTCAATATTAAAGGTCTTGCTAACTGCGGCATAAACACTGCCGCGCGCGTGAGTCGGTCGGAAGCTTCCGTTTTTTCCTGCGATAAAGGAGTTTATCAAAAGCTCACCCTCGTAAACGACGTCGCCCTCGCGCACCTCGGGTGTGCCGTTGGCGGCGTTTATATCAAGGACAACGCCGTCGTGTGATGCTACTACGTTAAAAAAGCCGTTTTGGTCGATTATATCCGGTACGCTTTTACGCTCAAGCACCGAAACGTGCACGTGCGTGCCGTTTATGCTCACCGCGGCGGAGGAGAGTCCGCGACATATCATCAGCAGTCTGTTCGCATCGCCCAACGTATCGATATTCGGAATAAAGCCTCCGACGGATATTCCGCATTCGTCAAGCGCCCGCTCGATTTCGGCAAGCCTTATTTCGCTGTTTCCGCTTACGGTCACCTTCCAGACGAAAAGCTGTGACCAAAACATAACGAACAGCCCGAGAGCAAGTCCTAAAAGCATTCCGTATCTTCTGCGGTAGCGCATAAATATAAAGGGGATACCCTTTTTTGAAGTCATTTCAAGCGGAACCGCTGCCTCTTGCGCAAGGCTGCTCACGCGTTCTGCCGATTGAAGCGAAACGCAAAACGAAACCCTTTCGTCGGCAAAACGGGTGCCCCAAAAGTTAAAGCCGTTTTGCTTCATCAATGAGCTGAAGCGCGGAAACTCTTGCGGCTCGGTAGTAAAAACATATTCACCGCAAATGTAATGCAAGGGTCTATATAAATTCAACTCTGTCTATCCTCCCGTCGATAGCTATCGCCGCTTCGCTTAAATGCCTCAGCTCAAGCCCGCTTCCGCAGACCGATATCGAGCCTTCGGCACTCGCAAGGTCTATGCGCGTACGGGAATAAAGCTCTATTTTGCAATATCCCTCGGCAAGCACGGTTTCCCTGCCTCTTATCTCAACAAATATCGGCGTTGTGGTTTTAAACAAATCAAGCAACCGTTTCATAAAAGCTCTCACCGCTTCAATATACTCGTTTTGGAGTGATTTTATGAAACCGAAAAGAATTTTATCCCATATTTCAGACGGCGCGTTTATATGTCTGTTCGTCTATCTGCTTATCTTCCCGCAATATGCATCCGAGCCGACACGCTTTGCGCTCGAATTCTGTGCAAGAACGCTCATCCCCTCGCTTTTCATCTATACCGTGCTCGCGAAGACCGTGATCTCTACGTCCTTGGTGCAAAGGCTGTCGGCAAGGATAGGGATTATTCCGGTAACGCTTATTATCGGAACCCTTTGCGGATGTCCGATCGGTGCGAAAATTTCGCTTTCGCTTTACGAAAGCCGACGGATAGATAAAAAATTCGCCGAGCTTCTTTGCTCGTTTACGAATAACGCAAGCACCTCGTTCGTTTTGGGTTTTGTGGGCAAAGAGCTTTTCGGTGACGTATTCGTCGGTGTAAGACTGCTTGTTTATCAGCTTATTTCCTCGCTGATCACCGCCGCGATAATGAAAAAAATAATATACGGTAATGAAAAATTGCCGCATGTCTGCGCAACGCTTTCAAAAAGAGTAACGCTTTCAAGGGCGCTTACCGATGGCGCGATGACGATGATAAGCATTGCTTCGAGCGCGCTGTTTTTCATTGTGGTAAGCAATGCACTTTCTCACGCGTTTGCGCTTTCGGGTACTGCGCTTGCGATTGCAAAATCGATACTTGAATTCTCGTCGGGTATTGCCGAGGCGGCAAAGCTCGGTAATTTTTCGTTACCGATAACCGCGTTCGCATTGGGACATTGCGGTGCCTCGGTAGCGATGCAGGTAAAAAACGCAATTGCGGGCAGGCTGTCGATAAAGCCGTATTTCATCGGAAAAACGGTATCCTGCGCGGTTACAACACTATTGGCAGTTATTTTCGGTTGACAAAAAGAAGTTTTTGGGTTATATTAGTAATAAATCGGAGAAGGGAGCGAGTTTTGATGAAAAATAGCAACAAAGATATCGAACAGATATGTGCTTATTGCGAAAGCTCAGTCGTTATACGTGAATCGGATATATGTATCTGCAGGATCAACGGTGCAGTCGCTCAAACGTCTACCTGCAAAAAGTTCAAATTTGACCTTCTTAAATTAGCACCCAAGCCGAAAAAGCTGCCCGATGACGATACGGTATTTTTTGAAATTTAAGGCGATAACATTTTTTTCGTTTTTTGTAAAAAAGGTATTGACAAATACAATTATTCGTGTATAATAGTTCTTGCGCGTTCGGGAAATCCCTCTTAGAACGAACGCATACAATTAAAAATGCAGCTGTGGCGGAACTGGCAGACGCGCACGTTTGAGGGGCGTGTGGGCAACCGTATGGGTTCAAGTCCCATCAGCTGCACCAAAAGCGAAAAGCACCCTTTATGGGTGCTTTTTGGTTTTGTTTTGAGGGGACTTGAAGGGCGGAGAGAAACAGTTCGGGGAACTGTTTCGACCGCCACGGGTTTGTGAGCGAAGCAACGTGAGTGCGGTGGAACCGCGCGGCAAGTTGCGATAGCGAACAAAAAGTCCCCTCAGCTGCACCAACAAAGAAACCTCTTTTGTCTACCAAGACAAGAGAGGTTTTTGTGTTCTATTGAAAAAATCATAGTTTTGTGGTATAATCAGTTCGATAAATAAGAATTTGGCGGTGATAGTATGCTGATAAAAATAGGTGATTTTGAATGCACCGAAGTTTGGGATGGAGTGTTTTATAAGAAACTCTCCAATTACCCCGAGGTGTCTGATTGGGAAATTAGAACCATTATTGAGTTCATGGAATACGAAAAGAAATATGGCAGAACCTGCGACATTGAATGTGATAATGAAAACACATTGCGGACAGTTTTAGATGGAATTAAACGAAAAGAAGCCTATCTTTCTGCGCCTTGTCCTAAACTGCTGACGGAGTGTACTGCTTGTCCATACAGAAAAGGTTGTGTCACAGATTTCGTATGCCACACCACATCCGTTGACAACGCAATCAAAATTTTTGAGTGCGGTAAGTTGTTGTCTGCACTAAACGCACGTCAAGTCCCTGTTGAAACATTGATAAACGAGAACCGCAATGCCGCTAATGACCCTGCGGATTACTTTGAGTATATCATGCTTGCCTGGGGTAACTGCCAAGCGGGTGATAGATTGGTAATGGAGCGCAGTTTGGGGCGGTTCCCAAATGATAATGATTTAAGCATCGGCTTCAATCCTGGTGTAAGGTTCTATTTTCAGTACGAGAAGTTATTGTCGCACCCCAGTTCCGTGTGTGACGGAGTTCTGCCTATGAAGGTCAAGGATGAAATTATCCTCGGGGATTGGGTTTATAAAATTGTAATACCAACCAAATTAAAGGCAATTCTTGAACCACATATACCCAACAGTCTGATGGACAGAGTTATCTATATTGATAACGATTGTAAAGATATATGGGATTGGTCTGAAAAAGTATATAGTATTATTGAGCAAACATCAGTTAGATAAATTCCAATTTATCTAACAGCGCAACTACACTACTTTGGGTCGTTTTTACCCCCACTTATATACCGTTTAGTCGCTCTTTCGCAGTAAAAAGCACCCTTTATGGGTGCTTTTTGGTTTTGTTTCGAAGGGACTTGAAGGGCGATCGTAACAAAAAAGCAAGGCATATTAAACTGCCTTGCTTTTTCATTACGTTTAATCTTTATTCAGCCTCGTAATATTCAAAATCCGAAAGGATCGATCTGACCGCTTCCTCATCGGATGCGTTGACGGTTATCACCACGGCATATTCGCCTCGGAAGCTGATACAGTCATATTCAATACCGTACTGTCCGAAATCGATCTTTGCAACTGTATAATCATTTTCGGCAATGTTATATTTGAAATATTGCGATACCGTCGGAGCTATTCCGTATTCGGCTTCAAAGGCCTCGGCATACCCGTCGAGATAATCGTTCATTCCGTCTTGCTCGCTGTAGCCTCTTGCATTTCCGATGTGCATAAACAGAACGGACACGCCTGCAACACCGTCGCTATGCTTTGCAACTAATCCAACGTCGGTATATTCGGCATCATAGAATTCGGTATCTTGAGCGGTATGATCCTCAAATCCGTCATCAATAACGTATTTAAGCTCTGCCCAATCGTTCGTATAAACACCTTCGATTATTTCGCCGCTTGTATAGCTCTTTGCCGAAAAAACACTTTTTACGGCAAATATTCCCGCCGCGATCAATGCGATACAGCCGAGCGTGATCAGAATGATCTGCCAAGCCTTAACCTTGCCCTTTATTTCGGTCGGAGTAAAGCTGAACCGCACGTCCTGCGACGCTCCGCTTGCCTGATCTGCGGCAAAATCGTTACCGCCGCAGCCCGGACAAAACAGCGCGTCATCGGAAAGACTTCTTCCGCAGCTTTTACAGTTTTTCATTAAGATCTTCTCCGATTATTTCTTTTTCTTTTTAGCAACGAATACAGCGATCACGCCGATAGCCGCAACAGCAACCGCAATGCATACGATAATGATAACGGTATTGCCGCCGATTCCGTCATCGGTAATATCGGAACCGGATACCTCAGCCGAAGCATCACCCTCGCCCGAAGCCGAAGCTACCGTAATAGTCACGGGTTGAGTATATACAACGTAGGGACTGCCGTTGGTGGTCTTTGCAGTGTAGCCGTACATAACGGTTGCAACGCCGTCCTTAAGACCGGTAACGGTGCCGTTTTCGATCTTCACGCAATCTGCGCCCGAAAGAACCTTAACGATAAGCTTATCGCCGTTGATAACGGTTTCCTTATTGCCGTAGGTGACCGACTTAACGCCCGTCTCTGCGGTACCGTCAACGCTTATCTGAGTGTTATCGGCAACGGTAAGATATTTTACCATATTGGTGACCCATTGCATATCGTCGGTGGTAACGCCGTCACAACCCGAAAGGAAGCCAATGTTGTTGCTGCTTACATTATACGTCCAGGGCCATACGGTCATACCGCGATCGGTCGCAGCCTGAAGGAAGGCGCTTGTTACAATATTCTTTGCGGGGTTGATGGTGCTCTTATAGGTCTGTGCGGACTTGAGCGAGGTATAGAGTGCATCGAGCGCATCCTCAACGGTTGCCGCACTGCCAGAAACGGAATGGAGGTAACCGGTAGACATACCGGGGATATTATTCTTTGCGGTGGTTTGCGCGAGGAAGCCGGTATTGAACGAGATAACGTCGACCTTGTGTACCATATCGTATTGCTTGATCATTTCACAGGTCTTGGCGATATTATTCGCGTTGCTTCCCTTGAATTCAACGAAGATCTTGCAATCCTTATCCTTGAATTCTTCGAAAAGCTCTTTAAGGGTAGGAACCTTTTCGGTGGTTGCCTGACCGTTCTTGCCGAGAATGAATTCCGCCTTGATCTCCGCAAGAGTCATTTGACCGATGGTCTTGTTGCCCGAATAGGTGGTGGTGCGGTTAATGGTGTTATCGTGCATGATGATGATCTCGCCGTCTTTTGTGATTTCAACGTCGATCTCAAATACGTCAGCGCCGTTTTCAAATGCCTTTATAAAGCCCGAAAGAGTGTTTTCGGGAGCGACACCGGGGTTGCCGCGGTGACCGATCATAACGGGGGTTCTGGTGAAAGCATTTTCATCAAGATAGCCGTTTACTACCTCTGCAAGCTTTGCAGAGCTGTCGGTAATAATGCCGTTCGCGCCTGCGGTAACCGCTCTCAACGCTTCAACGGTGAATTTATCGCTGTCGGAGCCGGCTTCAACGTCGACCCAAACCGCAACCGCAAGCTCCTGAAGCTCGTCAACGTTAACGTGCGAAGCATCATCAACGTTGATAACGCAGAAGGTAGCGGGAACGCTGCGGATCGCAATACGCAGATCGTTTGCGGTTTTTTCGGTAAGAGTGCCTTCGATATCAATGATAAGGCCGGTGCGGATGCCGCTGTTGGTCGCACGAATCTTGGAAAGGGACTTTCCGTCTTTCGAAACTGCGGTCGCGTCCTTAAGACCGGTGCTCTTGACAGCATCAAGAAGGCTCTTTGCCTCATCTTCGTTTTCTACAACGAAGGTAGGAAGGACCTGTTTTTCAATACACTTGGATATAAGCGCAGCGATATCGGGAACGTCCTTTACGCTGACCATAATGCTTCCGGGTGCATTTTCGCCCGAAATAACGTCGATAGCCTTTGCGCCGTCAACCTTTTGAACGTTTGCCGTCTGGTTGATAAGCTTAAGCTCTTCGTGAGCATTGTTGATAAGGTTAAGCTTTTTTGCCTGCTGTACGGGGGCGCTTGTCTGCACGGTAACCTTAATACCCTTGACCGCAACCTTGCCGTAGTTCATGGTAAGACCAAGCATACCCTTAGTGTAAAGAGTGGCGCTCTTGCCGATAACGGCTTCGTTTACAAAGGTCACAACGTCGTCACCTAGCTTGTATTCAACAGTCTTTTCGAACGCAGTAACCTGTACCTTGTTAAAGGCGTTCTTCATAGAAGAAACGTCGCCGCTTGCGGTAACCGCAACGTTCCAGTTGTCGGAGGCGTTACGTTCCGCAAATTCAATACCGTTGGAAGCAGTGGTGTTTTCGCGAACGCACATATGGTAGTAGGGAAAATGCTTTGCGTTCTGATTCTGGATACGGTAAACGAGACCGAACCAACGGCCGTTGTCGGAGGTTTCGAGCATCTTAATGTCGGTAGACACGGAATAATCACCGAAATCGCCTAACCATTCGGGAAGAATAACTCTTGCATAGCCGTCCGAAAGGCTGCCGAAAACAAGCGTGCCGTCCTCAAGGGCTGCGCTCTGAGGCAAAATATATCCGTGGGCTCTAAGCTCGTTTACAGAGCCGTATTTCGAAAAATCGTCCTCAAAAAGAACGTATTCGGTTTCATTCTTTTCTTTTGCAACAACATATATGTTGGCGGTTTTGCTTCCGGCGGAAGCAACGAGCTTGGTCACACCCTTTTTATCGGGAGTAATCTCGCTGACGGAGGAGCCGTCCTCCTTTGCCCACTTAACGTCTTCGGTAGCGGCAGTTTCGCCGTCAAAGACAACGGAATAGTCGGAAAGAACGATCTTTTCACCTACGTCTGCAGTGATTGCAGGATTGGTGCTTGTGATCTTTTTGCTTGCGGCGGCATTTA
>JAZRTE010000005.1:0-11209 GCA_045651785.1 Eubacteriales bacterium
TGTGCTATATCTTCACTCCCGCTATCAGCGCTGACGGCACTGTTACCAGAGAAAACGCAAACCACAGCTGGACCACCAACGTTGTTCTCGAAAAGACCGACGTTGAAGACGAATACGTTGTTGTTAAGAAGTTCAAGGGCAACGGCGCTTCTACTCCTTCCGTTAAGCTTGAAGCAAATCAGATCATGATCGCGGCTCACAACTGGGAAGAAACCGTTCCCGGAAGCCAAGCGAACGAAGCACTTCTCGGCACCGCTAAGGTTGGCGATACTCTTAAGTTCTATGGCTTGGATATCGAAAAAGCGGCAGCAGGCGTTGGCGCATACGTTAAGATCGTGGTTCCCGAAGAACCCGAATACTTGCTCGGCGATGCTACCGGCGACGGTGCGATCGACAAGTTCGACTATATCATCGTTAAGCGCGCCGTTATGAAGACCTTGTCGCTTGACGAAACACAGGAAAAGGCTGCAGACGTTAACAAGGACGGCGAGGTTGACAAGTTCGACTATGTCCTCATTAAGCGTCACGTAATGAAGACCTTCGTTATTGAAGGATAGTTTTAATTGAAAAAGAAGGGGATTTTTCCCCTTCTTTTTTGCGTAAAAAAGCATTTCGCCCTTTGCGGTGTCGATTAAAACGCGATAAAAACCCGTCAGCTTAATCTGACGGGTTTTTGCTGTAAGGAGTGCTATTTATATTTTTCGATCAACGAAACGATAAATTCGTTTTCTTCGGAAGTGAGGTTAAGATATCTTCCGGTTTCGGTGTTATATAATGCTCCGTCGTAGTAATTGATTCCGCATTGGTCAACGGTAAATCTTGCCGTGATGTCGCCGACGTGTATGCCGTAGCTCCATTCTTTTCCGTTGTCGAGAATCGCTTTGATGCTGTCGAATTCTTCTTCGGTAACCTCGTGACGTTCAGCGCCTAAATGGGGGAAGCCGATCGACACGGTGATGCTTTGTATCGGGAAGGAATGTATGCGGTCAAAGTATCCTTCGGGCTTTGCGTCAGCCAATTCGGGAGTGGGGTAAATACGGTCGCGGCTGTCAGCGGCTTGGGTAACGATATCGACGGTGTAGGTATCGACGTACATATTATCTCCGTCAAGCGGCATATCGATCACAAGCATAGGTGCCGAAAGCGAATTGCCGTCGAAATCGAAATCCTGCTCGATTCCGCGATGAGCAAGATCCGCTGCCATATCCTCATTTGCCCATTTGATGTAGTTGTTCAAAAGAGTATTGTTGTAATCGGCGTCGATTTCGCTTCCGTTGTCAAAGGGAAGCAGGAAGATGCGCTTGTTTACGAAATAAACCGAATCGTTGGTGATCCAAGGAGTTCCGTCTGCTGCTTTCGATTCAAGACGCTTGTCGCCCTCGAAAAGAATCAAAAATTCGGATTCGGCTTTTGACGGAATGCAAAGATTACCGGTATACATCGAAACGAATCCCGAATCGTGCAAATACAGGCGGTAAAGAATAAGCGAATAAATATCTCTTACCGTTTTGCTGTAATCGTTTTCATCGGGAACGATGATTCCGCTGTTTCCGCCGAGATAAAACTCAAGTCCGAGGAGATCGATCATTTCGCTTTTTATAACGATCTCTTCGTATTGCGAATACATTCCGATCGTATCGTTGATAAGATAAAGAGCTTCCTCATAGGAAAGAGCGTTTCTTTTGCCCTCGTTACGAACGGCTAAAAGATTTTCATACTGTTCGTCAGAGAAAAGAATTGCTGTTTTGCCGTCATTTTCAACCGAAATAAATTCGTTGAATTTTGCTTGCATATCCGATTGCGATTCGGGTGCGGTTTCCAATTCAACACTCGGAATTGCGCTTTCGAATTCATCGGGAATAAATTCTTTTTCTGCGTCCGAAACGTCGGACATCGCAAAAGCGGTGACCGAAAAGAGAAGCGTTGCCGCGATTACCATACAAAAGGCGATCGCTGCGATTTTGCGGTTGTTTTTCATTTCTATACCTCCGTAAAGTGTTACGGGTATTTTAAAGGCGGTTTTTAAACGAAATATCTTCGAAATATAATCAACTTGTAAAAGAAACGGTTACCTTTGTTCCTTCGTTTGGTTTAGAATCAAACGACATCCTTGCGTTGTGAGAATCGCAAATCCTCTTGCACAGCGCAAGTCCGAGCCCGGCTCCTCCGTCTGCGCGTGAACGAGCGTTGTCGGTGCGGTAAAACGGCTCGGTGATATGCAAAAGCTGTTCCTCGGTTATCCCTTTTCCGTTGTCCTCAACGCAAGCCTGCTTCGTTTTGCAGGAAAGGCGCACCGTGCCGTTGCTTTTGCAAGCCTTTATCGCATTTTCCGTAAGGTTGTAAAAAAGCAAGGAAAGCAGGTCGGAATTTCCGTTGATAATCGTTTTTTCGGTTTCGCACAGAAGAAAGACCTTTGCCTTTTGTGCTTTTGGAGAAAGACGCTCCGCGATGTTATTAAGAATTTCCGCCAAGTCTGTTTTTTCGGTGTAAACGGTATTTTCGCGCAGGAATGCGCTGTCGAGCATCAGCTCCGATATTTTTTTAAGCCGTTTTGTTTCGGATAAAATATATTTAATTGCCGCTATTCTGTCATCGTCGGTAAGCTCTGTCTTTTCAAGCAGCTCGGCATAGCCGTAAATAACGGTTAGCGGTGTGCGAAGCTCGTGCGCCATATTGTCAACGAGCATTTGCTTTTTTTGCGAATCGGCTTCAAGCGATTCCATTTGGCGCTTTATGGTTCCGAGCATACGGTTAATGCTTCGCGCAAGGGCGACAACCTCGTCGCTTCCTTTTTCTTCGGCGACTACCGAAAGCTCGCCGTTTTCTATAAGGTCGGTCGTTGCCCGCAGCTTTTCAAGCGGTATCGAAAGACGTTTCAAAATATAATAAAGCGAAACTGCAAGCACTGCCGAAACGCCAAGCACCGTGAAGGTATAAACCGTCATCAGGGACACAAATTCCTCGTCGATCGATTGCGCGCATTTCGCAAAAATGAACTCGTATTTTCCGTCACACAGCTCCGAAGAAATGAAAATATATCGAACGCCGTCAAGCTCCTTGTGAGCAATAGCGTTTTTTCCCAAGGTCGGAGCTTCATCAAAGCAGGTGTGGATGGTTTTGCCGTTTTCTCTGAATTCAAACAGCAACCCCTTTTGTTCGTAGTAAGCGGAATAGGTTTGCATCAACAACGAGGGGCTTTGATTTTTGCTTGAGCGTATCATTTCGGCATAATCCATTTCAAAGGAGCGCTTTATAAAATACTGCTCTGCCGCAAAAGCCGATTCGGTGGCGTTGACGCTCTTTTGATAGGTATATACAGAAAGAGAAAGCACCCCTGCATTCAGACAAAGCAAAAACAAACACAGCGTGAAAACATAGGTTTTTTGCCAAAATCTCATTTTCATAGCTGAAGTCGATAACCCGTTTTATATACCGTTTGGATTCGTTCGGACAGCCCCAGCTTTCTGCGAAGCTGTTGCACGTGTACGTCTACGGTACGGGTATCTCCCTCGTAATCAAAATCCCAAACCAAGCTTATCAGCTTCTCGCGCGATAACGCAATGTTGCGGTTGTTTATGAATGCTTCAAGCAAATCGTATTCCTTTGGCTTAAGCGCGATCTCAATGCCGTTTTTAAAAACCCGTCTGTCGTCAAGGTGTATGCAAATATCGTCGAATTCAAATCGTCGCGTTTCGCCCTTGGTGCGTCTGAGCACCGCCTTTACTCGCTCGATAAGCTCAAGCATTTCAAACGGCTTTACGATATAGTCGTCTGCGCCGAGCTTCAGACCCTTTAATCGGTCCGATACGGTCGACCGTGCAGTTACAAATATTACGGGCGTGCCCTTTAATTCTCCTATTATTTCAAACCCCGAAAGCTTCGGAAGCATCACGTCAAGCAAAACAAGGTCGAATTTGTTTTCAAACGCCATATTCAAAGCTTCTTCTCCGTCGAACACCTGCTTGCACTCGTAGCCTGCCAACGTGAGATTTATACGGATCAGGTCATTAATCGCCTTTTCGTCTTCTGCAATAAGAATCTTTGCCATAAAGTCACCTCTTTATATCAGTATGCTCCGATTTTGTTATCAAGTTGTAATCAAAAAAGCTCTCGGAGCTTTTGCCCGAGAGCTTTTTAAAGCTTAACGCTTTAGATTATTCGAGGATATTACTTGTTACGTACTGAACGCCCCAAGAAATAAGTCTTTCTGCGTCTTCCTTCTTGTCAACGGTCCAAACGTTAACTTCAACACCGTTGTCAAGGAATTCGCGAACCTGTGCTTCCTCTGTGAAGGCGCCATACCAGATATCGAGGTCGAATTTGTGCTCAACAAGGCGTTCGAGAAGACCTTCATCAAGCTTGCCGGTGAGGAATTGGCAACGTGCTTCGGGGCAAACGTTGCGGAGATTTACGAGGTTTTCAAACGCGAAGGAGATGAAGATCATCTTTTCGAGGCAGTATTCAGCTTTTACGATGTCAACTACCTTAACCATATTTTCTTCGCTGAAGTAGCCCTTGAATTCGAGAACGCAAACCTTGTCATAGCACTTGCAGATACGAAGATAATCGGTCATTGTGGGGATGCGGAGGTCAACTCTGCCGCGTTCGCCGTTCTTTTCGAAAAGCTGGACAGATTGAATGGTTTGGAGAGTGGACTGTTCGGGAATAATGTTGTCGCCGCCGCAACGAATAGCATCGTTGTCGTGGAGAAGGATGAAGTTGCCGTCTGCGGTAACGCGAACGTCGGTTTCAATACCGAAATAGCTTCTGTTGCCTGCCGCTACGAATGCCGCCGCGGTGTTTTCTCTTTCGATACCCGAAAGACCTCTGTGAGCGACGACAAGAGCATCGCCTTTGTTAATTTTAATGGTATCCATTTTTGCCTCCTATTTTGCAACTATGTTGAAAATTTTATCTTTGATATAGATCTTCTTAATAATTTGCTTGCCCTCAAGCGATTGCATAATGCCTTCGTTTGCTTGGATAATTTCCCAAACGGCATCCTCTTCGGCGCCTGCGGGGATAACGATTACGCCCTTAAGCTTACCGCAAACCTGAACTGCGATTTCCTTTTCGTCGTCAACGGTAAGAGCTTCATCGTATTCGGGCCATTTTGCGGTCGAGCAGAAGCCCTTTTCGCCAAGCGATACCCACATTTCTTCGCAGATATGCGGTGCAAACGGAGAAAGAAGCTTGGTGAGCGCCTTAAGGCTTTCCTTATCGATCGAGCCGATTTCGTAAATTTCGTTCATAAAGCTCATCATTGCGGCGATAGCCGTATTGAACTTCATGCCGTCGATATCGCTTGTAACCTTTTTAATGGTCTTGTGGAGCAAACGAACGAGCTTGTCGTTCTTTGCGCCGAGCATTTCGTCGAGCGCGGCAAAGCGTTCAAGGAAACGCTTGCAGCCTCTCACACTGCTTTGCGACCAGGGTGCGGCAGATGCGTAATCGCCCATAAAGAGGGTGTAGGTACGCAATACGTCTGCGCCGTATTCGTCAACAACGTCGTTGGGGTCAACTACGTTACCCTTGGATTTACTCATCTTTTCGCCGTCGGGACCGAGAATAAGTCCCTGCGCGGTACGCTTTGCATAGGGTTCGGAAACCGGAACGAGTCCGAGATCGTAAAGGAACTTATGCCAGAAGCGGGAATAGATCATGTGACGGGTTACGTGCTCCATACCGCCGTTGTACCAGTCGATGGGAAGCCAATATTTAAGCTTTTCGGCACTTGCGAATTCATCGCTGTTGTGCGGATCGCAATAGCGGAGGAAGTACCACGAGGATCCTGCCCACTGAGGCATAGTGTCGGTTTCGCGCTTGGCATCGCCGCCACACTTCGGGCACTTGCAGTTTACGTAGGATTCGATTCTTGCCAAAGGCGATTCGCCGCCCTGACCGGGTGCAAATTCGTCCATATCGGGAAGACGGAGAGGAAGCTCGTTATAAGGAACTGCAACCATACCGCACTTTTCACAGTGAACTATCGGAATGGGCTCGCCCCAATAACGCTGACGGTTGAACGCCCAGTCCTTCATCTTATATTGAACGCCGCCTTCGCCGCAGCCGAGCTTTTCAAGCTCTTCAATCGCGCGGCGGATAGAATCCTTTTTATTGTTAAAGCCGTTAAGGAAGCCCGAATTTACCATTTCGCCGTCGCCGGTGTATGCTTCCTGCTCAATATCGCCGCCCTTGATGACCTCGATAATGTCAATGCCGAATTTCTTTGCAAATTCCCAGTCGCGGCCGTCGTGCGCAGGCACTGCCATAATCGCGCCGGTGCCGTAGCCCATCATTACGTAATCGGCGATGTAAATGGGAATTTCCTTGCCGTTGATGGGGTTGATAGCCGTTAATCCGTCCAAACGAACGCCGGTCTTTTCCTTAACGAGCTGTGTACGCTCGAATTCGGTCTTCTTTGCACATTCTGCGCGATATGCTTCAACGGCATCCATATTCTTAATACCGTCTGCGTATTTATCAATCAAAGGATGCTCGGGCGCCATAACCATAAAGGTAACGCCGAACAGAGTGTCGGGACGGGTTGTGTAAATGCGAAGCTTTTCGTCCTTGCCGCAAAGCGCAAAGTTAACGAAAGCGCCTTCGGATTTACCGATCCAGTTTACCTGCTGTTGCTTTATGTTGGGAAGGTAATCTACTTCTTCAAGACCCGTCAAAAGCTTGTCGGCATATTCGGTAATGCGTAAATACCAAACGTCCTTCGACTTTTGAACGATGTCGCTGTGGCAGATGTCGCACTTACCGCCCTGCGAGTCCTCGTTGGAAAGAACGACCTTACATTCGGGGCAGTAGTTTACCAAAGCGGTGTCACGGAAAACAAGTCCGTTTTCGAACATCTTAAGGAATATCCATTGAGTCCACTTGTAGTAATCAACGTCGGTGGTATCAACAACTCTCGACCAGTCAAACGCAAAGCCGACGCGCTTTAATTGGCTTGTGAATTTTTCAATGTTCTTGTCGGTAACCGCTCTCGGGTGCATACCGGTTTTGATAGCGTAGTTTTCGGTGGGAAGACCGAACGCGTCAAAGCCCATGGGGAACATTACGTTGTAGCCCTCCATACGCTTCTTGCGCGAGATTACTTCAAGGCCGGAATATGCCTTGATGTGACCGACGTGCATACCTGCGCCGCTGGGATAGGGGAATTCAACAAGCGCCAAAAACTTTTGCTTTTCGCTGCCGGGCTGACCGGGGTCTGCCGCTTCGAAAATTTTGGCTTCGTCCCATTTATCCTGCCATTTCTTTTCTATTTCCTTGAATTCGTGTCTCATTCTTCAACACCGCCTTCGAATTTAATTTCGTTTCCGCTCCAAAGTCGCTCAAGCTTATAAAAATCGCGCGCCTGCGAGGTGAAAACGTGAATAACAACGCAGCCGTAGTCCAAAAGTGTCCATGCATTGCCCGATGCACCCTCGATATGATTCGGCTCGACATTAAGCTCCTCGCGAAGCTTGAATTCCACTTCGTCGGCAAGTGCGCGAACGTGGGTGTTCGAGGTACCCGTTGCGAGTACGAAATAATCGGCAAGTATGGTTTGTTCACCGACCTCAAGCACGGTTACGTCCATACCTTTTTTGTTGTCGAGCGTGTTTGAGGCAAGCATTGCTATCTCTTTTGCTCGCTCGATTTGGATCTTTTCGTCTTTCATATTTTTATCCTTTCGCAAAGCGCTTAAAAATTAAACGCTTTAAGCTTTTCAATGTAATAATTTCTTGCTTCAAACGTATCCTTACAAATCGTTTGCTCCTCCGAAATAAGGTGCTTTATCGTTGTGTCGAACGATCTTACAAGCGTTTTGTAAAGCGCGTCGTTCTTATCCAATTCCTTCGACAACGCTTTTTTGTAAAATTCGCGCAGTCTGACGCAGGAGGGATCGTCACGGAATTCCTCGATATAATCGGCAAGGTAGATAACGATCTCAAAAGGTGACATTGCCGCCTTGCCCGTTGTATGCCAATAAATTGCGTTGCAGATCTCGGTCGAAAGCGAAAATCTGTCGCTTGCGAGCATCGCCGCCGTCTTGGCATGTAAAAGCTTCGGGTTGTTTTTTTCCTCGTCGGTCAGCTCGATCGAATATTTCGCGCAAAGCTCCAATTGGCGCTCATACGGATATTCCTTTGTGAAATCGTGCATAAGCGCGGCAAGCTCGACCTGCTTAAGGTCAAGCGCGGGAAAGTGAGTTTTTGCAATCTCCTTTGCCGCTTCCGCAACGCCGAGCGTGTGCTTCAGCCTGCGCTCCGAAATCGTCATTGCCGATAAAATCGCATTTGCATCGGTCATATTCCGTAAAGCCCCCTTTTTTGTATATAGTCGAATACCCCGTCGGGGAGTAATTCCTTTTTCGGTGCGGTTCTTAAATTTGTGGAGGAAAGCTCGATTCTTTTGTTTTCAAGAAGGTAAATTTCTTTTCCCGAAGCGTTTCTTAACCGCTTGACCGATTCCGAAATATCTCTTTCGTTTCGGTAGGCGATAACAAGATTTGCGTTATCGAGAATAAATTTGTAATCCTTCCATTTGTCGAATCTGTCAATCCAATCGTCGCCGATAAGCAAAAACAGCTCGCCGTCATTATGCTTTTCCTTTAATTCGGCAACCGTGTCGCGCGTGTAGCTCATACCGCCGCGTTTTATTTCGGTATCGCTTACAATAACCTTATCTTGCCCCGAAAATGCAATTTCAAGCATTTCCAAGCGTTCGATTCCCGAAACTCCGTGCGATTCCTTCATTGGGGGAATATTGTTCGGTATAACGTATAAAAGGTCAAGCGAAAATTTTTCGATAAACGCCAAAGCTATTTCAAAATGCGCCTTGTGTATCGGATTAAAGGTTCCTCCGAAAATACCGATTCTTCGGTTCATTTTATTCTTCGTCGTCCCAGTTGTGCCAAACCTCGGTAACGTCGTCGTTATCCTCAAGCGCTTCGAGAAGACGGTTCATCATCTTGATTTGGTCTTCGTCGTCAAGGCGCACGTAGTTTGCGGGAATCTTTTCGGGGTCAGCCGATTCAATGGTATAGCCCTTTGCTTCAAGCGCTTCGCGTACCGAAGAAAGCTCGCTTACGTCGGTGAACACCTCGCCGTGACCGTCCTCGCTCGTAAAATCAAGCGCGCCCGCATCAAGAGCAGCTTCCATAAATTCGTCTTCATCCTTAATGCCCGAAACAACGACAACGCCCTTTTCGGCGAACATATAGGAAACGCATCCGCTTGTGCCCAAATTACCGCCGAACTTGTCGAAGTAATGGCGCACGTCGCCTGCGGTACGGTTGCGGTTGTCGGTTGCCGATTCAACGATAACGGCAACACCGCCGGGGCCGTATCCTTCGTAGGTGATAACCTCGTATTGAACGCTGTCTGCGCCCGATGCCTTTTTGATAACTCTGTCGATGTTATCGTTGGGCACGTTAAGGCTCTTTGCCTTTGCAATAAGGTCGCGCAAGCGAGTGTTCGAGGTGGGTTCGGGACCGCCGTCGCGTACTGCAATCGCAATCTCCTTGCCTATTTTAGTAAAAACCTTTGCGCGTTGAGCGTCGGTCTTTTCCTTTTTGTGCATTATATTCTTCCATTTGGAATGTCCGGACATATCGTTTATCTCCTTTAAAACAGATAATTATAACCTAAATATACAATAAATTTAACATATTTTTCGGGGACATGCGCCTCGAAAAATATACATATGATGTCCGCGAACGGTGAGTGAGGCGCGAGCGCACGGACATCTAAAAACCGACCAAAACGCTTGCGTTTTGCGTCGAAAGCGAAGCGTCTTATATCTCCTCGGTTCTCTTGATGCCGAGCAGATCAAGGCATCTGCCGAGAATATTTCTCGTTGCAGCGGTAAGCGCAAGACGGAACTGTTCGGTTTCACCGCCCGAGCCGAGGATACGGCAGTTGTGGTAGAATTGGTTGAACAGAGTACATACGTTAAGCGCAAAGCGCGAAACGATGCTCGGCTCGTATTCCTCTGCGGAACGGATGACAGTATCGGCATATTCGCTCAGCTTGCGGATAAGCTCTGCTTCTGCGCTTTCGGGAGAATAGCTTTCATATCCGCCATTCATTTCACCTCTGCGAAGAACGCTTGCCGCGCGCGCATAGGTATATTGAACGTAAGGTCCGGTGTTTCCTTCAAACGAAAGAGTGCCTTCCCAAGTGAAGTTGGTATCCTTGATTCTGCCGTTTGCGAGCGCGCTGAATACGACCGCGCCGATGCCGACAGCCTCGGAAATTTCTTCCTTGTTGCCGTTTGCAACGTTCTTTTCCTCGATAATAGCTCTTGCCTTTGCAACCGCTTCGTCAAAAACGTCGTTAAGAAGAATGATCTTGCCGGTAGGCGACGCAAGCTTTTCACCGCCGTAGCTCATTGTGCCGTAGACGATGTCAACGAGGTTCTTCCACCAATCCTTGCCCATCATTTCGGTAACCTTGAACCACTGTGCAAAGTGAAGCGATTGACCTGCGCTCGTAACGTAAGCGCATTTATCGAATTTATAGGTGTTATATCTGTAATTAGCCGCCGCAATGTCGCGGGTGGGGTAAAGGGTACTGCCGTCACGCTTGAGGATAAGCGCGGGGGGCATATTCCATTCCGAAAGGTCAACGATGGATGCGCCGTCGTCGATTTTAAGAAGCTCTTTATTTCTCAACTCCTGAACGATAGCGGGCATTTTGTCGGTGTAAAGGCTTTCGCCGTCCCAAACGTCGAATTCAATACCCAATCTCTTATAGGTTTGGGTGTATTCGCGCATCGAAATATCCTTGAAAAGACGCCAGATCTCAAGATACTCCTCGTTGCCGTTTTCCAATTCGCGGAATGCGGCGCGTGCTTGGTCGTTAAGCGAGGGGTCGTTTTCGGCTTCCTTGCCGAACATAACGTAAATGCGCTCTAATTCCTTGATGCCTTCCTGCTCGAGCTGTTCCTTGCTCGACCATCTCTTGAATGCAACGATCTGCTTGCCGTTCTGAGTACCCCAGTCGCCGAGGTAGTTTATTGCAACGGTGTTGTAACCGCAGAATTTGTAGATATTACGGACGGCGTTACCGATGACGGTCGTGCCGAGATGTCCGAGGTGGAAACGCTTTGCGATGTTCGGGGAAGAGAAGTCGAGAACGAACGACTTGCCCTTTCCTTTTTCGGCAAGTGAAGTCGGAGGCCAAGCGGTCTTAGGAAGACAATGTCATAAATC
>JAZRTE010000006.1:0-4640 GCA_045651785.1 Eubacteriales bacterium
AATCGATCTCGACAATTGGTGACTATATGAAAAACAATCTTAAGGGCTGGCTTTATTTACTGCCTGCAATTGTGTTTTTGGGTATATTTTTGGTATACCCGCTTGTTGACGTTTTTATATACTCGTTTGAGGAGGGCTTTAACTTCGCCTCGCAGACCTATCAGGGCATCGGCACATATAATTTTGAGTACGTGCTTCACGATCCTTATTTTCTTCGGGCGTTGGAGAATACCTTTATTCTCGTTTTTATTACCGTTCCGCTTTCTACCGCGCTCGCTTTGCTTATTTCGGTTGGGCTTTCCTCGATAAAAAAGCTTCGCAAGGCGTTTCAGACGATATTCTTCCTTCCCTACGTTACAAACACGCTTGCGGTCGGTTTGGTGTTTATGATACTTTTCAAGCAGACACCTTACAGCGACGGACTTATAAACACCTTTTTGGGTTGGTTCGGTATGAACCCTGTCGATTTCGTTGACGGCCCTTATTGGGCAAAGATGACGATGCTTTCGATTTATACGATTTGGATCGTTATGCCGTTTAAGATACTTATTTTCACAAGCGCGCTTGCATCGGTCAACGAAAACTATTACAATGCCGCAAAGGTCGACGGCGCGTCGAGCATCAAGCGTTTCTTTAAGATCACGCTTCCGATGATTTCGCCGACTACCTTTTACCTTATAATTACCGGCTTCATCGGCGCATTCAAGGCCTATTCCGATGCGGTGGCTTTGTTCGGCACAGACCTTAACGCAAACGGAATGAACACCATTGTCGGATATATTTACGATATGCTTTACGGCGATTCGGGCGGGTATCCCTCGTTTGCTTCGGCTGCGGCTGTTATTTTGTTCGTTATCGTGCTTACCATCACCTGCATTAATTTGCTTGTGAGCAAAAAGCACGTGCATTATTGATGAGGTGGCTTTTATGGGTAATTTGAAAATTAAAAAAGCCGCTAAGGGCGATAACGCTTATATTTCCAAAACGGTTATTTATTTCCTGCTTGCCGTTTGGGCACTGATAGTGCTTTTCCCCTTTTATTGGATGATACTTTCATCCTTTAAGAGCTACGGCGAATATGCTTCGGAATGGATACCGAAGTTTTATGCCGCAAACCCGACCTTTGAAAACTACGGCACCGCCTTTTCGGCTGTACCGCTTGGCGGATATTTCGGCAATACGGTGCTTTTTACGCTTGTTACCACGGCGGTCATGCTCGTTGTGACCGTGCTTGCGGCGTTTGGCTTTTCACGGCTTGAATTCAAGGGTAAAAACCTTGTTTTTACGATATTCCTTGCGCTTATGATGATTCCGAGCGAGCTTGTGGTCATCACCAACTTCGTAACGGTTACCGAAATGGACCTTCGCAACACCTTTACGGGACTTATTCTTCCCTCGGTCACGTCGGTGTTTTATATTTATCTGCTTAAGGAAAACTTTTCGCAGGTGCCCGACGAGCTTTATTATGCCGCGAAGGCAGACGGCACGGGTGATTTCAAATACCTTTGGAAGGTAATGATACCCATTTGCAAGCCGACCATCGTTACGGTTACGATACTTAAGGTTATCGAATGCTGGAACTCATTCGTTTGGCCGCGCTTGGTGACCGACGACCGCGCTTATTATCTCGTTTCAAACGGTATTCAGGAAATACGCGAAAACGGCTTCGGACGCGAAAATATTCCCGCGATGATGGCGGCGGTTTGCGTTATTTCGATACCGCTTATCGTTTTGTTCCTTATCTTCCGCAACAAGATAATGGCAGGCGTTTCGAGAGGAGGACTTAAGGGATGAAAAGATTTCTTTGCGTTTTTCTTCTTATAACGCTCACCCTTTCGCTGACCGCTTGTCACGGCAACCGCGAAAGCAAGATTTTTGAGATACCCGAAAATTTCGATACCACGCGCAATTACGAAATTTCGTTCTGGGCGAAAAACGATACGAATCTTACACAGGTCGGCATTTACAAGCAGGCTATCGCCGATTTTCAGGAGCTTTATCCCAATATCACCGTTAAATTAAAGCTTTACACCGACTACGGCAGGATCTATCAGGACGTTCTTACGAATATTTCTACCGATACCACACCCAACGTGTGTATTACCTATCCCGACCATATTGCGACCTATCTTACAGGCAAGGATACGGTAGTGCCGCTTGACGAGCTGACGGTTAACGAAAAATACGGGCTCGGCGGCAGTGAGGTTTTGTTTGATTCCGCGAAAAAGGACGAGATCGTTCCGCAATTCCTTGACGAATGCAAATTCAACGGATATTATTACGCATTGCCTTATATGCGCTCGACCGAGGCTTGCTACGTCAACAAGACCTACGTCGAAAGGCTTGGCTTTACGCTTCCCGAAGTTCTTACCTGGGACTTCGTTTTCGAGGTTTCCGAGGCGGCGATGGCAAAGGATGAAGACGGCAATTTTAAGATCAACGGTCAAAAGGTGCTTATTCCCTTTATGTACAAATCGACCGACAATATGATGATCCAGATGCTGAAGCAAAAGGGCGGCGATTATTCAAACGAATTCGGCGAGATAAAGATATTCAACGATACGACTAAGGATATTCTTAAACAGATTTCGGTTCATTCGGCATCACGCTCGTTCAACACCTATAAGATGAACGGCTATCCTGCAAACTATCTTAATGCGGGACAGTGCATTTTCGCCGTCGATTCAACTGCAGGTGCGACCTGGATGGGCAGTAACGCACCCTTGCTTGACATTCCCGAGGAAACTTTGGTTCAGTTCGAGACGGTCGTTTACCCTATTCCTCAGTATGATCCCGAAAATATCAGCATGATCTCTCAAGGCCCCTCGATGTGTATTTTCAACAAGGAAGACCCGCAAGAGGTTTTGGCATCGTGGCTGTTTATGCAGTTTATGATAACCAACAAGGTGCAAATCGCTTACGCGCAAACCGAGGGCTACGTTCCCGTTACATCGAAGGCTCAGAATTCGGAGGAATACAAGGATTACCTTAGCAGAAGCGGCGAGGACAACGACTTTTATTACGATATTAAGCTCGATGCGACGAAGCTTTTGCTCGACAACATCGACAAGACCTTCGTTACACCCGTTTTCAACGGCTCGGTTTCGCTTCGCGATGCTTCGGGGCATTTGATTGAAACGGTCAACAAGGCGGTCAAGAACAATATCACCGTCGACGACGAATATATCGACAAGGTATTTGATGATACGAAATCGCTTCATAGGCTTGACAGTATCAGTAAGGCGTCGGATAAAATGACCTTCGGCGAGCTGCCGACGGGATCGGTCGCTTTGATATGCCTGTTGGCAGTTTGTTGGGTTTTGATGCTGATTTATGTCGGAATCAACAAAATCAAATGCAAAAAGTGATATAAAATCTATTTTGATAACATTGATTTTTTAATTGGTTAGCATATAATAAATACAATACTATGCATTTATGCATAAAAAAGGAGTTTAAGAAAATGAAAAAGATCATTGCTATGTTACTCGTTCTTTCGATGTTTGCTGCTTTTGCGGCTTGCGCTGAAAGCGAAGACACTTCCTCGGTCGCTGAAGCATCCCAGGAAGAAGCTAAGGTTATGACCTATGCTGAATACCTTGCAGCAGAAGTTGGCGCAACCGTTACCGTTGAAACCTACGTTCAGGCAAATCAGGCTTGGTGGAACAATTCCATCGTACTTTACTGCCAAAGCGCTGACGGCGGTCTCTTCGTTTACAACCTTGCTTGCTCCGAAGAAAACGCTGCAAAGCTTACCAAGGGTACCAAAATTCGCGTAACCGGCTCCAAGGCTGAATACGACGGCGAAGTTGAAATCATGGACGCTACCTTTGAATTCGTTGAAGGCGGCGATACCTACGTTGCTGAAGCAAAGGACCTTACCGACAAGCTCGGCACCGATGATCTTATCAACTATATGAACCAGTACGTTACCTTCAAGGGCATTATGTTCAAGTCTCTTGAATACAAGAACGGCGAACCCGGCGACGATATTTACGTAACCCTCACCAACGGCGAACAGGATTTCAGCTTCTGTGTTGAGGTTTACCTCACCGGCACCGAATCCGAGGTTTACAAGACCGTAGGCGAACTTCAGGCAGGCGATTTCGTTGAGGTTTCCGGCTTCCTTTACTGGTACAACGGCGCTAACCCCCACATCACCGAGATCAAGGTTCTCGACGAGAAATAAGACTTGATATAAAAAAAGACCGCTTAGAGGCACACTTCGCAAGGAAGTGTGCCTCAGTTATATTCGCCTTTTCACCCCGCAAAAACTACGGTTTTGCGGGGACCCCGTATGGCGAGTTATATTGCTTCGCAGTTATATTTGGACTTCGTCCAAGTTATATCCGCTTCGCGGGTTTGCAGGCGAATATAATATAACTGAAACCGAAAGTTTCAATAACTCTTTTGACGCAAGGCAAAAATATAACTGTGAGACAAGTCTCGCAATATCACTGTTTTATCTTCTTTGAGATTGGTATTATTCAAAGTATGTAACTCACTATGACACTTTCAGGCAGAAAGTGTCTTTTTTCTTGTGAAAAGAAATAGGGAGAATGCTTCTTTACGAAGCATCCTCCCTACAGGATATTTTTTGTTGCTTAAAAGTTGATTTGCTGACGGATGGTTGTGCTTCC
>JAZRTE010000007.1:0-14926 GCA_045651785.1 Eubacteriales bacterium
TTGGTAAACAATCGCAACCTTGCCCTTTCACGTGAAAAGCTTTTGCGTTTGGTGTGGGAATTTGATTATGAGGGAGATACCCGTACGGTTGACGTTCACATACAAAGATTACGTCAGAAGTTAGGAATTGCGGAAAGAATACAGACCGTATACAAAACGGGTTACAGATTTGAAATATGAAAATGAGATTCTGGCAAAAGACATATATTTTCACTTTAGTGCTGTTTTTGATCTGCCTTAACGTCGGTGTTCTTTCACTTACGGTATACACGTATAAAAAGAACGTTGAGGCAACAGAAAATTCCGTATCTGCGGAAGAACATTTTGTGGCAATGTCTTTTGAACGTGACTATGACGATATGATAAGCTCCAGCATCTACAGCAGTCCGTCGCTTCTGATGAATACGTTCGGAAATTATTATCTTGACAAGGGAGTACACCTTGCCTTTAAGGAAAACAAAGATTTTATTTACACAAACTTTCCAAATGATATCGATATAGATAAAAATTCCTTGATACACAGGGATATGTATGACAATGAGCGTTATATCATTATTTCCTCGGAAATATGCGACGGCAAATACGAGATGATATTTGCAAAAAATGTACAATCGCTCGACTCGGAATTCAGGTCACTGATGATAACTTATATACTTACATCTGCGGGCATTTCCCTGCTCCTTGCGGTATGCTTGTATTTCATCTTAAAAAAGCTTTCAGAGCCTCTTGAAAAGCTCCGTAAGACAACAAAAGCAATTGAGGGCGGTGACTTTTCGGTAACAGCCGAAGAAAAAGGAAACGATGAATTTACACTTCTTGCAAAAAGCTTCAATTCTATGCTCGGAAAAATAAACGAGCAAATGGCATCGCTCGAGGCTGAAGCCGAGAAAAAGCAGATGCTTGTTGACAATATGGCGCACGAGCTTCGCACACCGCTTACGAGCATTCACGGCTATGCCGAATTTTTGGAAAAGGCGGCAACCACCGAGGAAAAACGAATCATCGCCGCAAAATATATTATGTCGGAATCCGAAAGGCTTCAAAAAATCTCCGAAATTTTGCTTGACAGCGCGTACATTCGCGGAAACGAATTAAAAAAGGACGAAACCGATATTGCATTAATACTTTCGGACGTTTACGAAAAACTGCAATTCAAGGCAAAGGATCACGAAGCTGAAATTATTCTGGACACCGAAAAAACTATTGTTTCGGGTAACGAAATATTGCTTTCGATGCTCTTTTACAACCTCACCGAAAATGCGATAAAGGCAGTATTAAGCGGCGGAAGTGTCATTTTGTCCTGCCGTGACGGAAAAGCGATTATCGAGGACAACGGCAAGGGCATGACCGAGGAACAGCTTTTGCATATTACCGAGCCTTTTTACCGTACCGACAAATCGCGCTCACGCGCAGAAGGCGGCGCAGGGCTGGGGCTTGCGCTTTGCAAGCAGATAGCCGACTCGCATAACGCTTCCATAAATTTCGAATCGGCTTTGGGTAAAGGTACGAAGGTTATAATCGATTTTACAACTCGGCAATAAGTCGGATAAAAGACGGAGACAAACACACCTTATACTTTAAACGTAACCTTAGAAAGGAAGGTGTTAACAATGAAAAAGGAATTTAAGTTTTTAACAACGGTAGTATCGATCCTTATTGTGTCGATGCTCATTCTCGCAGGCTGTATGCAAGTATTATCCCAAAACGACAGCGAGCCGAAGGATTACGATATGGATATCGTTTCTCAAACCGTTGCCGAAAGCACGCCCGAGGATATAACGAAGGAGCCGCCCGTCGCACAAAACGACATGCAGAAAAAGTTTTCCGATATGTCCGAAATAAGCGAGGACGGAAAGGCAATCACGGTCATTTCCGAGGAATATCTCAAAGATTACTGGCGAAGCAACTACGAAAAAGAAGTAATCCATTCTCTCACAACGGAAGAGGTATATTTTATCATTCAGGATTCCATTCGAATTTATGAAGAGTATGACGAGGTGGTGCTTACAGGTTTTGCATCTATTTCGTCTATGATGCAAGTGGCTGAGCGTTTCCCGTTTGTGAAAGATAAGGTAATCAAAACGCAGCCGGATGTAACTCCATATTATGAATGGGATGACACGGAAGCGATTTACGAAATTATTCTGTATCGTTTGAAAGCATTGTCGTCGCCCAAGGCATTCTTCACAGGAGAAGAAGCGATGCTGTCTGTTGGTGAAGAGCCGATGATCAACAGCACTATGCTTCCCTGGACTACGTTCTATATCCCCAACTATTCCGAAAGCACCAACAGAGACTACATTCTAAATGTGGTCGGATACGGAAGCGCAATGAACAGCACCGTCATTGAAGATGAATTTTCTGAATTATTCAGTTTTTGCAATAAAAACGGTGCTTATATCAACTTTGAATCTAAGAACTACGAAAAATCCACCAAAGTCTATCCTACCGTAGAACTTGATGATAAAACTAAGCCATATTTTTCAATCATGCTGCCCGAACTCAATAACGCTGTTCTTGAACACAAACAGGATTATAAGCTATACCTTGATGGCGAACTGCTCGTTGGAGGAATGGCTGAGGATTTTGCGAATCTTTGCCTCTATGATATAACCGGTGACGGCGTACCGGAACTCTGCTTCGTGATGGCAACGGGAAGTGGAATGGTAGATTATAATATCGTGATTATGGATCCCTTGACGAAGGAGTGTATCTTCTCGTTATCCGATAGATGCGAGCATGATTACAAGTTGTTCTTTAGAGATGGGCTTCTTTGCGTATTGGAAAGAAAATATATGTCTATCGATTTCACTCGTACAGGTGTTTTGACTTACGACGGATCCAAAATCTCTGTCTCCTGGGATGCTGAAGTAAATTATCCCTATGACCTGCCCACGGGAATCCCGTTTGATCCTTATAAGGATATGATAGAAGATTCCAATTCCGTACCTCCTGTGAACAACGAAAAAGATCCTACTGATGTACACGCAGAGGATTTTGAAAGGTATTATCCCGATGAATTGTTTTATCTGTATGATTTATCTAAAATCGTTAGTTGGGATGAAATTTATGTTGCTGAACAAAATCTGCTGAAAAACAACGCAAGTTTCTATAACGAACAGCTCCCGCCTCTATATTTGATGATTAAAGAGCTTGCTATCAGCAAGGAGGATTTCGTAAAAGTTGCCGATGATATCAGCGAAGAGCAGATTGAATGGCTGTTCGCCACGGACGAAGCGGTAGTAATGAAACATCTAAAATCCGATTGGGCATTTTATCACGAAGGCAGACTATACAATATTTTTGAACTTGCTGAACTTGATAAGGATTTGATAATCGAGTTGAGAGAATGCGGTGCATTAAATGAGTTTATCGCATATATGGAATCTCTCGATGTTGAGTTTGAAGCTTTGGAGATTATCAAAAATGCAGGTAAATAAGGCTACCTTGATATAAGAAAGGAGGCACCCAAATGAAACGAATACTTGCGATAGCATTAACCCTTGTTATGCTGCTTGCCGCTCTGACGGGCTGTATGGCATCCAAGAATCCTTCGGTAAAAGAAGGAGAACAAAATCCTTCGGGCAATCCTTTGCCTATCATATTGACAATCGCAGAAACACTTCCAAGTTGTGTTGCATTTGAGGACAAGGACGGAAAACCGTATTGCTTCTACGCCTACGATACCGAGGGACATCTTTACCGCATCCTTTGGAATGATTTTACCGGTTTGAACGAAAAGGATGTTGTTGTGGTTGATCACAATGACGATATAAAGAAAGTGGACGAAGTCAATCCTCCCGGTGGATGGTCTGCGGAGTATGAGGTAACGGCAATCAGCATAAAGAAGGAAAACAACGCTGACGATTACCTCGTTAGCTACATTCAAATCAAGTCCGGCGACAAACACACCTTATACTTTAAAGGTAACCTTAGAAAGGAAGGTGTTAACAGTGAAAAACGAATTTAAGTTTTTAACAACGGTAGTATCGATCCTTATTGTATCGATGCTCATTCTCGCAGGCTGTATGCAAGTATTATCCCAAAACGACAGCGAGCCGAAGGATTACGATATGGATATCGTTTCTCAAACCGTTGCCGAAAGCACGCCCGAGGATATAACGAATGACCCGCCCGTCGCACAAAACGACATGCAGAAAAAGTTTTCCGATATGTCCGAAATAAGCGAGGACGGAAAAGCCATAACCGTTATTTCCGAAGAATATCTCAACAATTACTGGCAGGAAAACAAAAGCAAGCAAGCTTCGCTTTCATCGGCAGAGGTGCTTTATATCATTCAGGATTCGATAAGGATATATTTCGAATATGATTCCTTAACGGTTATTTCCAATCCGATGCTCGAATCGATGCACGGAAACCTTATCGCCAGCTATCCTTTAATGAACGGCACTCTTACCGAATTTCCTTTCGATAAGCAAGACATAGACACAAACTATGTTGCCGCGTGTCAAAGCATCCACGCGCTTATCGTCTACCGCCTCGCCGCGCTGTCTTCTCCCGATGCGTTTATTACGGGCTTGGATGTGCCTTACGAAGAGGACGGCGGATTTTCCGGCGAACGGCTTGATACAGCATTGTTTTATATACCCAAGCACGTAAACGATACCTTAACGCGTGAGGAATGGGTGGAAATTATTTTATCCGATGGCGCCGTTCCGGAACATTTGCCATGGTTACAATATTTCAACCTAAGCGCATACGGAAACTCGAGCGCATACGGAAACTCGGTTATCGAGCATTTTGCAATCGACAAGGCACACGTTCGTGTCTTCCCCACCGCCGAAATGGAAAGCTCGCAGGCAAACAAGGTAATTGATATAATCGACCGTACCGAAGAGAGCGCCTGTATGGTTGAACCGTTTTGGGAAGACGATATATTTGTTTATTCCTTCCCATGCATTCAAAGCCAATCGGTATTTGCGTTAATGTACGACGGACGCGAGATCCTTTTGGTCGATGCGCTCCGAAATGGATATATCACTCCCGAAGAATTCGATAACTTCGATTTCGACTACATCAGACGCGTTAAGTTCGAGGAAAAGGATACCGAATATGCTTTTCCGTTCAGCGGCTTTACTTGGGAAACCGTTATGACCGAAAAGCTTCGTGACGACGGTATTTTCCCGTATGCGAACGTCTTCAACAGCGCATCCGAGCTTAAAGCTTATACGAAGAATATCGTAAGTAACGAGGTCTATAACATAGACGAATACACCGCGTTGATTCCCTCTTACTATGATTGGGCGGAAAAATACACAGATACTTGGTTTGAAAAGAACACTCTTATAGTTGCGGTGATCGAAGCCGACAGCGAATATCTGCCCAAGCCCGAGCTTACTTATATAAGAACGGGCGGCACCGTAACCGTATATATGGCGGAAGAAACCTTGGGCACCGAAACCGATCAGGTTTATACCGTATTTATCGAAACTATGAAGATCGATGCCACTGGAGCAGAGGTTACTTGGGACAGCGATAAAAAGCCTGCCGATAAGCTCACAATACCGCCTTGCCGCGTTATTGATATCATTGAGCCACCGGCTGACGCAATGTTTCCCGCTGTTGTAGAAGTTTTCTGGGAAACCGACAAATTTATTTATACGGCAGATTACAGTGACGTCTGCTCAACTGCGCTGTTGGACGACGGTACCGAGGTCAGATTACTTGAAGCGTTGGAGAAAGGATATCTTGAACCCGTACATTTCGACGCACTCGGTTTGCGTTACTGGATAAGGATAAAACACGATTATGTCGGCGGTAAATATTCTTTCCCGATAAATATGAGCGTTTCGCAAGCCGTCTTGGCTGAAGGTATCGGCAAGGACGAAAAGCTACCCGATGCAGCCATTATCAACAGCACGACGGAGCTTGTAAGCTTTACGCAAGCATTGAAGGAGCTCGGATTAGAACTTAACGCAGGCACCTCGAAAATCCCCTCTTACAACGAATGGAGCGAAAAATACAGCGGCAATTGGTTTGATAAAAACACGCTCATCATAGCGTTTGTAAAGGCAGATAAAAACGAACTCCCCAAAATAATAACCGCATACGTTGATACGGGAAGATCGGTAAAGCTGTTCACAAAGCTCGATGTCAATAAGAACAACAGTGCGGTTTACGCATTATTTATCGAAACCTTAAGGCTTGACGCTGAAAGAGTTGTAATCGACGAGAATTCCAACGCCTACTCCGAGCATCCGCTTTACGAAAAGTATCCCGAATACTTTGGATTGGACGGTATGAAGGGTGTGGAGATCTACGTGTGGAAGGCCGAAGACGGTAGTTATCGTTGCGGTGCACTCGTAGGAACAAACCGAATGAAGACGAATGAAGAAATCCAAGCTCTGTTCGACAATGGCGCAACCATTGAAGAAATGAGAACGATTCTTGAACTCAGTGAAGTCGAAAAAGACCATATCAGCGTCATACCCGTAAGCGACCCACTCGAAAGTGACTGGTACCAAATCGATATAGATGAAATTCCCAAGTATCAGGAAATATTTTGGGGAGAATAAACGCCCCTGACGTTACAACATACCAAAAAAATTGCCCTTGTGTTTTTGCACAAGGGCTTTTTTCTATTCCATTTCGAGAGTTGCAGCAGAGAGCAGCTTTGCGCGGGTCGTAAGCGACGAAATATTGGCATATTCGCGCGTGGTATGGCAAAAATCACCGGTCGCGCCGACTGCACAAACGCTGGGCACTCCCGCAAGCTGGGTGTATGCCGAATCGCTTCCGCCGCCGCTTTCGATGGGGATAAGATTGCCGAGCGAATATTTGTCGGAAATATTTTTAAGATGCAAAAACAGCTTTTCGGTGTCCTCGTTACGAAGCATCGGCTCGCGTTTGCTGATAAAGCAAAGCTTGGTCTTCGTGCCCGAAACGTAAACCTTTTCCGCTTCGGCTTCGAGCGTTTTGATTGCTTCCTGCATCGATTCACGGTCCTTCACGCGGACGTCGATAAAAATCTCGCATTTTTCGGGGACGATATTCGTCAACTGTCCGCCGTTGATTATTCCGCAGTTAAAGGTCGTGCCGCCGTCGGTGCTAAGTGACTCAAGCGCGAGTATCTTGTGCGCCGCCTCGCGCACTGCGCTTGCGCCCGAAAAATAATCGATGCCTGCGTGGGATGCTATTCCCGAAATTTCAAATTTATAGCGCAATATGCCCTTGCGTGAAACGACGACCTCGTCAACCCCCGCGACCTCACAATTGAACGCCGCCTTGTAGCCCGTAACCGAATCGCGGATAATTTGCATTTCCTTTTCGCCGCCGAGACGGTTGCTTATTTCCTCGTCGGAGGTTAAAAGCAAACGGCAGTTATTTTCGTATCCGTTAATTTCAAGCGCCCTCATGGCAAGCAAAGCGATTGCAATACCGCCCTTGCAGTCGATAACACCGGGGCCTATCAATCGGTCCCCCTCGTTTTTAACGGGCGGATATCCGAAAGCTCCGTTTTTATGCACGGTATCCATATGCGCAAGGAAGCAAACGCCCTTACTTGCGTTTTGTTTTGTATCGATAACCAAAAAATCACCGCAATTGTCAAAAGGAATGCGGTTTACAAAAAGACCGAGCTCGCTTGCGAAATTTTGGATTTTGTCGGCAACCTTATCAAGCGAAGCCTTATCCTCGGCAACGCCCTCTGAATTGCAAATATCCTCCCAAAAGGAAAGAAACTTCTTTTCGTTATTATCGATAAATTCAAAAATGTTTTTCATAATCCACCAAAAAGTCAAAAGAATCGGTATGCCCGATTCTCTTAAAAATTATACGTTTTTATCCCCCGCATGGGCCGTGCCCCCGTGAGAATGAAACCCTGCTTTGTGCAGGTGGGTGCCCTCTCCGATGCTTTAGTGCTTCCAACGTCCGCACGCAGAATGCATGCGGGAGGCCTGCTTCACCACAGCGGAATATGAGCTCCCTTTCTTTCTTGTGGGTTTTTACACGAGGCAGCGGTTATTGGGTCAAAGACCCGTAACGCACGTACCCCGCAGGTTGGAGTATCAAAAGATACTGTTTTCGGATTACTCTTCTACAGAACCGTCAAGATCGATTTCGCCCATGAAGGTATCTTCAAAAGCATCGGCAACCTTATCGAATTCATCATCATCGTCGATGGTGACCAAAAGCTCATCGCCGTTTTCGTCGACCTCTACCTTAAGGATAACGTATTCATCTTCATCGCCGTCAAGCGGAATGAGAGCTAAATATGTATTATCGTCAATATTAAGCTCGCCCAAAAGCTCGAATTCGCTTTCGTTGCCTTCCTCATCGGTGAGAGTAAAGATGTTTTCTTTGTCAAAATTATCGGCCATAAATAACCTCCGGCACAATAAGTATTTGCATTATTTGCATTTATATTCTACAACCAACCCCCAAAAAAGTCAATAGCATTTTAAACTTTCGTACGACACGCATCGACAAAGATTGACTTATTATCCTTTTTGGTATATAATGATCGCAGTTTGAAACAGGAGTTGCTTTCAATGGCTTTTATACCTCGAATTTATATCGGCAGTGACAGGATCGATAACGGATCGGCTTTTATCGACGGAAGCGATGCCAACCACATTCTTCGTGTGCTTCGCAAAAATGTCGGCGACAGTCTTCATATTTGCGATATGCACGGTAATTCCTATAACGCGACTATTACCGAAATCACCCGTGACGGGCTTTTTGCACTTCTCGGCGAGCCCGAGCATAACGACACCGAAATGCCGTTTCGCGTTTCGGTCTATCAATGCTTCCCCAAGGGCGACAAGCTTGATACTGTCGTTCAAAAGGCGGTCGAATTGGGCGCTTATGAAATTGTCGCCGTTATGAGCGAGCGTTGCATTGCCCGTCCCGATGCGAAAGCATTTGCAAAGCGCATCGAACGTCTTAAAAAGATAAGCGAATCGGCGTCGGCTCAATGCGGCAGAACGATCATCCCCGAAATACGCGGAATTATCAGTTATAACGAAGCGATAAAGGAGATCGCAAGCAAGGATAGCGGCTTTATCTGTTATGAGGGTGACGGCACTCTCCCCGTGCGCGAGCTTTTAAAGGAAAGGTGCGAAACAATCGGCTTCCTTATCGGGCCCGAGGGCGGACTTTCCGAAAAGGAAACTGCACTTGCGAAGGAAAACGGCATTGCCCTTGCAGGACTCGGCAAGCGAATACTCCGCACCGAAACCGCAAGCGGATACGTCCTTTCGGCAATAAGCGTCTTACTTGAAGATTAATTAAAAAGCGTGAGGTTTTTACACCCCACGCTTTTTAGTTTATTTGCTTGTTTTCTCCATCAATTCATCGTAAAGCGCTTTTGTTGCTTCCTCGGTAGGTTGATTGAATACAATTATTCCGTGATTTGTGAAAAGCGCCACGCAGGAATCGGTACCGACGTAGCGGTAGCTTAAATACTTATACTTTTCATTTTCGAAATTGCCGAGCTCTAATTTTGCGCTGCTGAAGCCCGAGGTACGAAGACCGCCGTCAAAGCTTTCTATATATTGAACGGTTTGTATATCGTCAAGCGCAAACGTAGTTTTGCTGTAATAGGTACTGTCGGCGGTAAACGTTTCGCCGTCGATCGTAATCACGACGTCGCCCGTGAACATAAGAACGGCAACACCGGCAAGAATTGCGACAACAAGCACTGCGCTAACTATCTTCGCGGGCTTGCTCAAGGGCTTGACGGTGGTATTGATGCAATAGGTTCCGAGCTTTTTCTGTTTTTTGAAATATGCATAGGAATAAATGTAAACCGTGAAAACGCATGCAAAAACTATCGCCAAAGCGACACCCATACCCCAAAAATCGGGCAGGAAGCAGCAAAGCATCATCAAAAGTCCGCCGAAAAACATTACTTTACCGGCAAAGCGGTGGGTTAGGTTCCAATTTTCCTCGTTTTCGAGAGTCCATTTTATTTTTACGCCGATCGTGCGGTTTTGCTTGCATTTGGGCATATAATTGCCCATTACGGCGAACAAAAGGCCGAAAACAGCGGGCAAAAACGCGATCATCTCTAACGATCTGCCGGTTGCGCCGAAATAGGATATTCCCGCCACGAAAAGCGAGATAAAGGGCATTATCCAAATCATCATACTTAAAACCTTATTGTGCTGATTTTTGTTGCCCGAATCCTTAGAGGTAAGCAAAAGACATATCCAAAAAAGCGCGTACATTATCGCCGGCATCAGAAAGACGAAAAACACCTTCCCGCCGAAGCTGTCGGCTTTTCCGTCGAGACCCCAATGGGTGGGAAAGGTTTCGGGTAATTTATCCCAAAATATCAAGCCGAACAGAGTCGGTAAAAAGTTGATCACCGATGCGACGATTATTTGTATCTTATTTTTCTTCAGCATTGTCGTTATCTCCCTTCAATCCGCTTATCCAAAGCATAATTTCCTCAAGAACCGATGCGTTCAATTCGTAATAAATGAATTTTCCTTCCCTTGTATCGCGGATAAGGTCGGCATCCTTCAAAACCGAAAGATGGCGCGAGACCGAAGCACCGGTAACATCGAATCTGTCGGTAATGTCGCCCGCTGACATACGCCCCGCTTTTAACATATTAAGAATTTCGCGTCTTATCGGATCCGCAAGTGCGCGCATCGTTTTCTGGATAGCCATACTCGTCCCCTCACTTTCATTTAACATTTAACCTAATTGTTAAATATATGTTATCATACGCCCTCCGGTTTGTCAATAGAGAAAATACAAAAAAGGCAAAGAATTTTTGATTCTCTGCCTTTTTTAAGGATATATAATTTATTTCTTGAGGATCTTTGTGAGCACTGCGGTGATAACTGCATAGAAGACATAGCGAGCGAGTGCCGAAACACCGTTTGCGATGCCGCTGAAGAAGTTGCCGAAGCTCGAGAAAAGACCGATAGAATTAGCAATACCCATTACGAAATAATAAAGGAATGCAACCGCACCGATGCAAAGGAATACAAAGGTGAGGATAGGAAGCAATTTTACAACAAGATCAACGATGCTGTTGAGGAAATTGCCCTGCTTCTTGGGAGCTGCATAAGGTTGCTGATAGTTAGGCTGCTGATAGTTGGGTTGCTGATAATTGGGTTGTTGATAGTTGGGTTGCTGTTGTTGATAGTTGGGTTGTTGATAGTTGGGCTGCTGACCGTTCATAACGTATCTCCTTTTAATTATTACCTTATTCATAATATATACCACAAATCGTCATCTGTCAAGAAGCGACACAAAATAATTTGCACAAAAGCATCGTTCACAATTTGTTAATAAGTTTGGAATTTAATGTCATTTTTAACAAATCAGGCGGCAAAATATACAAAATTCGGTGTTTTTCTTTGTTGTATTTTTGTAAAACCTCTTGCATTTGGATGAAAATTAAGATAAAATTATTGTGTATATCTTTGCGGATAATAATTAAGTTTAACATAAAAGGAGAAGGCACTATGAGCAACAAATTGTTTCAGGGTTTGATTTATCAAATGAGAGAGGCGGTTGACCGCGAGATCGGCATAATTGACGACAAGGGTGTCGTTATCGCCTGCAGTCAGCTTTCCAAAATAGGAAGCGCACACAAAGACATTCTTGATGAGCTTTCCTATAATTACGAAACTTTGGTTATAGGTGATTATACCTATCGCCCTATCGGCTCTCACGCAAGAATTGAATACATAGTATTCGTTGAAGGCGATGACGATATTGCAAAAAGCATTTCCGCGCTTCTTTCGGTTTCCTTCTCGAATATCAAAACTCTTTACGACGAAAAGTACGATAAGACTAATTTCATCAAGAACATAATCCTTGATAACATTCTCCCCGGCGATATTTATATCAAATCCAAGGAGCTTCGCTTTGACAGCGAGGTCAACCGCGCGGTAATTCTTATCCGCTTCAGCAATGCGGGCGATATCATCCCTTACGACGTAATTCAGAATATGTTCCCCGATAAGCTTCACGATTACGTTATCAACGTGGGTGAATCGGATATCGTTCTCGTTAAGGAGCTTAAATCGGCGCACGATACCAAATCGCTCGAATCGGTTGCAAAGAGCATCGTGGACACCGTTCAGTCGGAATTCTATCTCAAGGTGCATATCGGTATCGGCTCGACCGTTTCCAACGTAAAAGAGCTTGCACGCTCCTATAAAGACGCACAGGTTGCGCTTGAGGTCGGCAAGGTATTCGATACCGAAAAGAACGTTATCAATTACGAAAGCCTTGGTATCGGCCGTCTTATCTATCAGCTTCCCACCACGCTTTGCGAAATGTTCCTTCAAGAAGTATTCAAGCGCGGCTCCTTGGAAAGCCTTGACCGTGAAACCCTTACGACCATTCACGCTTTCTTCGATAACAACCTTAACGTTTCCGAAACCTCGAGAAAGCTTTTTGTACACCGTAACACTCTTGTTTACCGTCTTGAAAAGATCAAAAAGCTCACCGGTCTTGACCTTCGCGAATTCGAGCACGCTATCACCTTCAAGGTTGCTTTGATGGTTAAAAAGTATCTCATCAGCAAGCCTTCGATTTATTAATTGATATAACGGTATAACGTATGATTAAATTTGAAAACGTATCGATGGAATACAGCAACGGCACGGCTGCGCTTAACGACGTTTCGTTGCAAATAGACGACGGTGAATTTGTTTTCATCGTCGGACATTCGGGCGCAGGTAAGACCACGCTAACAAAGCTGCTTATCTGCGAGGAACGCGTTTCTTCGGGCAAATTGGAGGTAAACGGCTTCCGTTTGGACAAGATTCGTTCCTGGAAAATTTCGAAGCTTCGCAGAACGATGGGCGTCGTTTTTCAGGATTTCAAGCTTTTTGAAAAGATGACCGTTTATGAAAACGTCGCATTTGCGATGCGTGTTATCGGCGCAAAGCCCTCGCTTATTAAAAAGCGTGTTCCCTTTTTCCTTGACGTTGTGGGCTTGGGACACAAGAGCGATTCCTTCCCGAGCGAGCTTTCGGGCGGCGAAAAGCAACGCGTTGCCTTTGCACGCGCGCTTGTGAATAACCCCGACACGGTCATTGCCGACGAGCCGACCGGCAACGTCGACGTTGACCTTACCGAAGGCATTATGGAGCTTCTTGTGAAGATAAACAAATTAGGAAAGACCGTTATCGTTGTAACTCACGATATGAATATTATCGAGCAATACAAAAAACGCGTTATCCGCATTGAAGGCGGCAGTGTTGTTTCCGATAAGATCGGAGGCGATTTTACAGAATGAAGCCGAGCGTATTTTTCTACAACTTAGGTCAGGGCTTTAAGGGCGTTTTCCGAAACAGCGTTATGTCCACCGCTTCGATTTTGGTCCTTATCGCCTGTATGATACTTGTCGGCACCTTTTTCGTGGTCATCGACACTATCGACAAAAACTTCAATGCCATCGACGACCTTAACGTCATCGAAGTAATGATGGACAAGGATTACAGCGAAACAGAAATCATCGATATCGGCGAAAAGCTGGCAAAGATATGCAACGATTCGCCCATTATCGATTGGTCGAGCGACAAATGGACCGACGATATCGTTATCCCCAAGGACGAAAACTTTAAATACGTTTCGCCCGATGAGCATTTCGAAAGCTTCAGGGATAAATACGAAAATCAACCCTGGTTTGACGCATTCACCGACGAGCACGAGGACGATCACGACGAAGGCACCCACGCGGGTATCACAAGCTCGATGACCGATAACCCTCTTCGCGGTAGCTTCCGCATCACCTTTATCAACCTTTCGAACTTTGACGAGGTGGTTAAGGTCCGCAACCGTATCGACTCGATCACCGTTTTCGACGCAAACGGTACCGAGCACGACGCGATTTCTACCGAGGACATCAAGGACCATGCCGAGCTTTACGAAAACGTAATGAGCATCAAAAACGCGCTTTACGTTGCAGGGCTTTGGCTTATGGTAATATTCCTTATCATCTCGCTGTTCGTTATCATGAACACCATTAAGCTCGGTGTTTTCGCAAGAAGAAACGAGATCACCTTTATGCGTCTTTGCGGTGCGACAAAGAGCTTCATCCGTATGCCCTTTATCGTTGAAGGCGTTATTATCGGCACGGTTGCCGCAGCTATCTCCTTCGGCATCGAATATTATCTTTACGAATATCTGCTCAAGGGCATCGTTCAATCGTCGATCGGCACAACGGGCACTACCGCGATAACCGCAGGCGATTTTATGAGCGATTACGCGATTTTGGTCGGCATCGGCTTCCTTGCCATCGGACTTTTCGCAGGCATCGTTTCCTCGAGCATTTCACTTAAGAAATATCTTAAGGCGTAATTTCAAACATAAGCCCCAAAATTATTTAAGGAGCATTTTTAATGTCAAGAATTTTAAAGAGATCGTTTGCGGTCGTTCTTTGTATGGTGCTGGTGCTTGGTGCATTGTCAACGGGCGAACCCGCCGAAATTGCAGAAGCAAGAACCATCTTCGATATCGAAAACGAACTCAAAGCGTATAAATCCGAGCTTGCAAACGTTCAGGCGGAGCTTGCCGTGATTACCAAAAACATTGCCGAATTGGAAGGCAAATCGGGACAGACGGCAGAGCTTTTGGTGCAATATCAGGCAGAGATCGAAGCACTTGAAGCCGAGATCATTCTCCGCAACGGCACGATGGAATCCTACGACCTCAAGCGCGCTCAGGTCATAAGCGAGATCGCGATCATCCGCGAGGACTACGAATACCGTATGTCGATGTATAAAAAGCTTATGCAGTTCATATATGAAAACAGCGACGTGAATTCGTTTGAGCTTCTCTTTTCATCGGAAAATTTCTCGGACTTTCTTACAAGACGCGATCATTACAACGATATAATGAACGCGGCGAACGATCTTTTAAAGGATATAGAGGTTTCGATAGCCGACCTTGAGGCAAACGAGATTGAGCTTGCCGAAACTCAGGAAAAATA
>JAZRTE010000008.1:0-2869 GCA_045651785.1 Eubacteriales bacterium
GGGTGTCAACGCCTTCATTTCTGAAAACTCTGCCGATTTCATAAACCTTTTCCAAACCGCCTACGATAAGGCGCTTTAAGTAAAGCTCAAGCGAGATACGAAGCTTAAGGTCTTCGTTAAGTGCATTGAAATGGGTTTCAAATGGTCTTGCCGCCGCGCCGCCCGCGTTGGAAACGAGCATGGGAGTTTCGACCTCAAGGAAGCCTTGGGAATCCAAGAAGCGGCGGATAGAGCTGATTATCTTCGAGCGCTTGATCATGGTATCCTTGGTTTCGGAATTCATGATAAGGTCAACGTATCTTTGGCGGTAACGAAGGTCTGTGTTGGTAAGACCGTGGTATTTTTCGGGAAGTATCTGCAAGCTCTTGGAGAGAAGGGTGACCTCGGTCGCGTGGATGGAGATCTCGCCGGTTTTGGTAGTGAATACCTTACCCTTGATACCCACGATGTCGCCGATATCAAACTTTTTGAAGCCTGCATATTCGTCGGCACCGATATCGTCGCGTGCGACGTAGCATTGGATAAGTCCCTGAAGGTCCTGCACGTGGCAGAAGGAGGCTTTACCCATAACGCGTTTGGACATAAGACGGCCTGCAATGCTGACCTCCTTATCCTCAAGCTCGGCATAGCCGTCCTTTACGTCTTGACTGTGATGTGTAACGTCATACTTGGTGATAACGAAGGGATCCTTGCCCTCGGCTTGAAGATCAGCCAACTTTTGACGGCGGATAGCGAGAAGGCCGTTAAGCTCCTCGGCATTCGCGTTGTTCTTGATTTCTTCACTCATAATGATTTAACTGCCTTTATAAATTACTTGGAAATGTCTGTGATAGTGTATTTAACGACGCCCATAGGAGTTTCAACGTTAATGCTGTCGCCTTTACGCTGGCCGATAAGCGCTTTGCCCAAGGGGCTGTCATCGCTGATAAGACCCATAATGGGATCTGCCTCTGCGGTGGAAACGATCTTGTATTCCGATTCCTCATCTGCATCGATATTGTGAACGGTAACCTTGTTACCGACGTTTACCTTATCGGTGCCAAGCTCGGAGTCGTCAAGAACGATCGCATTTTCAAGAGTAGCTTCAAGGTTGGCGATTTTGCCTTCGATCTCGGCCTGCTCGTTTTTAGCTTCGTCGTATTCGCTGTTTTCCGAAAGGTCGCCGTATGCTCTTGCCTTTTGGATAGCTTGGGCAACTTCCTTACGCTTTACTGTTTTAAGATGCTCCAATTCCTGCTGAAGCTTTTTGAGTCCCTCGTGGGAAACGATGATCTGCTTTGCCATTTGTTTTTTCTCCTGATTATTTTATGAAAATTATTTATTTCTTACTTGTTATCAATTCGATTGCCTTTTGAAGCTGAGTATCTTCTTCTATGGGCATTTTGAAGTAACGGTTTTCCCAATGCTCGGAAAGCTTTGTTTCGTAATCGGGCTTAACGCCGATTTTATCGTAGCTTACGTTTGACGGCGGATTATAGAACGCTATCGAAAGCTTGATCGCGCTTCCGTCGGAAAGCATTCTCGTCGTTTGCATCGTGCCCTTGCCGAACGTCGTTTCGCCAACAATATCGGCGAGCTTGTAATCGCGCAACGCCGCCGTGAAAAGCTCTGCGGCGGATGCCGTGTTACCGTTGCAAAGCACTGCCATTTTGCCTTGGATGCAGTTCGCATCGGATTTTTGGGTTTCGGTCTTGCCGTCTTTGTAAACGACGTTTATTATCGGACCTTCGGGAAGGATAACGTCTAAAACCTTAAGTATTTGATCAAGATAACCGCCCGAGTTGTTTCTGACGTCGAAAATGAACTTTTCGCACTTTTCGCTTTGTGCAAGCGCGATCTTTTGAACAAATTCATCCGAAACTCTTGTGTCGGCAAACGAAAGGATGCGGATATACGCAATATTGCCGTCGAGCTTTTGATAAAGAACGTTTTCACTTGCAACCGCTTGGCGAGTGATGACGAAATCTATTTCTTCCTCACCGCGCAAAACGGTTACGTTGACCTTTGTTCCCGCTTCGCCGCGAATAGAATTAAGCACGTCGTAATAGGTGCTTTCGTTTGCTTCGATTCCTTCGGCTTTAACGATTATATCGCCGTTTTCAAGACCTGCCTTTTCGGCGGGAGAATCGGGAATAACTCCGAAAATATAAATTCCTTGCGAATCGACGTCATAGGTAGCGTGAACGCCGATGCCGACGAAATCGCCGTCACCCGAATCTATCAGTGCGTTATATTCCTCTGCGGTAAGGTAATAGGAATAGTCGTCGCCGAGCGATGCCGCCAGCGCGGTATAAATATTGTCCCAAACCGCGTCTTCCTTATAATCGTGAACGTAAGAGCTTTCGATCAGCGCAATCAGCGTCGAAAGCTTTTCATACCTGCTTTTATCGTTGCCGATAAGCTTGATAAGGTCTTGGTATTTGCTCAATTCCGCCGATTCAAGTCGGTTTTCGTTAACTTCTTTTTTGTCGTCGACCGAGCTTATCGAAAGCGTTGCGACTACCGTCGTAATACAAACGAGCATCGAAACGACAAGACAAGCAAATGGGGTTATTCTTTTCTTAAACATCAAATGCCTTCTTAACAATTATTTGCTGTTCTTTTTGGTGTAATATCCGTCGGGGAGATATTTGTTGGGGTTAACGTAGTTGCCACCGAGGCTTGTGTAGGTGTTCGTGTCGATAACGCCGAAGTGGAGGTGGTAGCCGGTCGAGCGTCCGGTCGTGCCGACGTAGCCGATAACCTGTCCCGCTTTGACAGCGTCGCCTGCTTTTACGTGGTAAACGGGCTTGCCGTTTTGTCCCTTATAGGGCAATTTGCCGTTTTTGCCGCTATTGTCCAAGTGTGCGAAGTCGGAGGCCAAGCGGTC
>JAZRTE010000009.1:0-47384 GCA_045651785.1 Eubacteriales bacterium
ATTCGTTGAGAAAAGCATACACAATGGTGCTTCAGGACACTTGGCTGTTTTGCGGTACTATTTACGAAAACATCGCTTACGGACGCGAGGGCGCAACGCTTGACGAGGTAAAAGCCGCCGCGCGCGCCGCAAGGATAGACAGCTTTATCGAAAGCCTGCCCGACGGTTATGACACAGTTCTTACCGATGACGGCGTTAACATTTCAAAGGGACAGCGTCAGCTTATCACCATCGCGCGTGCGATGATTGCCGATTCGCAAATGCTTATTCTCGACGAGGCGACCTCGAACGTCGACTCGCGCACCGAGATAAAGATTCAAGAGGCGATGACCGAATTGATGAAGGGACGTACCTGCTTTATCATCGCGCACCGACTTTCGACGATTCAAAACGCTGACAAGATAATCGTGCTTCAGGACGGCAAAATCACCGAAATCGGCAATCACGAGGAATTGCTCAAAAAGGGCGGATTTTACAGTACGCTTTACAACTCTCAATTTAATTAAAGCAGACCGCGGACAAATGGTCTGTTTACACCCTTGAAAGAAAAAACAACAAAAAAGAGTTCTTTCGTTTACATCGGAAGAACTCTTGTTTTGTATAAGGAATTTTAATTTTTATTGTATTTTCAAGGGTTTTAACGAAAAGCTCGACTACCTTACCTTTGTAAGCCTACGCTCGCTTTTAAACACCCCAAAAACGCAATCGTTTTCGGGGACCCCATACAAAAACAGCCTCATTTCTCTCGGTCTGCAAGCTGAAAAAATACGGGAGTCAAACTCCCGTATTTTCTTTAATACAAGTAAAATTTTTCGATTTTTTCTTGGTATTCCCTTAACTTTTCGTTTTGCTCTTTTAAAAAGTTATCGACGTCAAAGCCGTCTTTACGCAATTCGTCGCTGCCCAAAAGCAGGTCGATAAAATAATGCGAATTTTGCGAATATGGCGCAATAAATTCAAATTCCTTGTGGGTGTTGCGTATCAAATCAATCAAACGCAAGCCCGATTCAAAGGGGTTAAAGCTTTTGCGGTCGGTTATGTGCAGTTGAATACCCTTGCATTCTGTATTTGCGTGCTTTGAAGCGGACGGAGTGAAAAAGCAGGGGCGGAATTTAACGCCTTGAAGATTATAGGCGTTCATTTTTTCGGCAACGGCTTCGTGATCGAGCCAAGGCGCGCCGATAAACTCGAACGGCTTTGCCGTACCGCGCCCCTCCGAAATATTCGTGCCCTCGAAAAGGCAGGTCGCAAGATAGGCAAAACAGCATTCAACCGTCGGAATATTCGGCGACGGAGGAATAAACACAAGGTCGGTTTCATCGAAAAACAAGTCGCGTGTCCAGCCCTTTACGGGTATCACCGTAAGGTCACAGCCGATTCCTTCGGTTTCGTTAATAAACCGCGCAAATTCGCCGACGGTAAGATTATGGCGCGTTGCGGTCGAATATCTGCCCACAAACGACGAAAATTTTCTGTCAAGCACACTGCCCTGCGGACAAACACCGCCGACGGGATTGATTCGGTCGAAAACGATAAAGCGCTTTCCCGCCTTGGCGCAATCCTCCATTGCATAGGAAAGGGTATAAATATAGGTGTAAAACCTTGCGCCGACGTCCTGAATGTCAAATGCAACGGCATCAAGCCCCTTTAAAACCTCGTCGCGGATGTGAAGTGATGCGCCGTAAAGGCTGTAGCTCGGCACACCCGTTTTTTCGTCGATGCAGTCGGAAATATGCGCGCCTGCCGTCGCTCCGCCGCGAACACCGTGCTCGGGCGAGAAAAGACAGCAAAGAAGTCCCTTCTCGGCAAGAATATCCGCCGTTTCCTTAAAATCCTTGTTTATGCCCGTCGGGTTGGTTATAAGACCGATCTTAAGCCCGTCGAGCGGATAAAAATATTCGTCAATACGGTCAATGCCGTTTAAAACTATGGCTTTTTTCATATCATTCACCGAAAATCTCTTTATGCCATTCGTTCCTTATTGGGAAAAGCTTGCCGTTGTTTCTTGTCGGGTGAACTCGGTTTGTGAGCAATATAGCGTAAATTCCGCTATCTCTGCCCACGTATATCGCGGTACCCGTAAAGCCGGTATGTCCGTAACGGTTGCCGACAATATTAAATCCGAGTCCGCGGTTTTCCTCAAACTGCGGGGTGTAATTTGTTGTAGCCGCTTTGAAAATCTCGTCGGAAAGGTAACCTTTCGCGCCGTTTGAAATCATTTTGGCAAAGGTAATACAATCGTCAAGACTGCAAAAAATTCCCGCGTTGCCCGAAATTCCGTTTAGGAAGTCGGCATTTTCGTCGTGTACGCTGCCGCAAATTATCTCGCCCGTAACCGCGCTCTTCTCGGTCGCGGCGCAAAGCTTGTCGATAGGCGGATTGTAAAAGCTGTTTTTCATTCCCAACGGGTCGAAAACGTATTTTTGCACTATACTGTCAAGCGGTTGACCTTCGATTTTTTCAAGAATCCTGCCAAGCAGAATATAACCCATGCAGGTATAAACGGCGTCGCTTTCGGGCGTGTACCCAAACGGCTCGCGCAGAATCTCTTCCGCCGCATCGCTCGGCGCGATTCCGCGAAGCCAAAGAGGGAAATGCGCCTTTATTCCCGAGGTGTGCGTCATCAACTGAAAAATCGTGGTGTTTTCCTTGCCATAGCAATCACCGAAAAAGTCGCTCATTTTGTTGTTAAGTGTTAGCTTGCCAAGATCGATCATTTTCAAAGCCGCCATAGTCGTGCCTATTAGCTTTGAAAGCGAAGCCATATCGAAAAGGGTATCCTCGGACATTTCCTTTTCCTGCGGAAGAATCGCACTTTTTCCGCCGACGGCTTTAAAGAAAATTTCGTCTTTACATCCCACAGCCGCCGCATAGCAGGAATATGCGCCCTCGTCGAGCCCTTTTTGTAAAAGCGTTTGGAGTCGGTCTGTGTTCATCGTCGTCACCTCAAGAAGGAAAATCAGAAAAGCCCATCGGTTTTTTATAATCTAAAAAGTCATTAAGTATTTGTAAGAAATGCGTCCTTTCGCCCCACTCATAGCATTCATCTAATATATACATTGTATACCAAAGCGAGTTGTCAAACACAGGATAAAGATTGGAATAGCACATCGCACAGCTGTGCATAACTGTTACAAGCTCGTCGAGCGGCATATTTTCTTCTCTGTATTTTCTGCGAAAAAACGCCAAAAACATATCGATCAGCTTGCCGTCGAAGTCGATTTCCTCGGGCTTTACACTGTTGATGAGCTCGTTTAATAGAGAAATCAGCTTTTCTTCGTCATTTGCGGCAAAAGACATCTCCAAAACAATGTCGCTTAGCGGATTCTGCGTTTCCAAAGCGGTGTCAATGTGTTTCAACAACTCTTCGGGATATCCGTTGCAAATCAGAACTTTAAAATATATCGCCTGTTCAATTGTCATTTTTTTGCCTCCTTTTGGATTTATGATTTTATTATAGGTTATCCTTCAAGGTTTTGCAACTTGAAATCAACATCCGTCTAATTCTTCCGCAAAGATTTCGGTACTTATTAAATGTTGTTTCGTCAATGGCGTTTGTGTTAACCAGCAGTTTAAGCCATCCTTCGGTTTCGCTACATTCCTTGAGCGCTATTTCAAACTTTGAAATCATATCGGACTTACTCTGTCCATAATTCGCTTCACGAATATTTGCATAGATACTGCTTGAGCTTTTGCGTATTTGGAATAAAGTATTTGAAGGAGCTTTTATATTTTGACAAAGCAATTCTATTTCGGTAGCAAGCTGCTCCGAATATATAAGTAAATAGTTTTTAGGCATAATATCACGCATCCTTGAGTGTATTATACCATATTTTGCAAATAAATCAAGGCTAAAGCCTTGTATATCATCAATGCGGAGCATTGCATATCATCAACACGGAGTGTTGTATATCATCAAGTCGCAGAGAAATGCACGCTGAAGCGTGATGATATACAATAACGGCTTGCCGTTATTGATGATATACCACCTTGCGGTGGATGATATGCCAAGTCTGCGACTTGGATAAAAAAATACTGCAGAATAGTATACATTCTGCAGTATTTTTTGGCGGAGAAGGAGAGATTCGAACTCTCGAACGGTTTTATCCGTTACACGATTTCCAGTCGTGCGCCCTCGACCAGCTAAGCGACTTCTCCGTATTATTAACTTCGCGCTCAATTGCGCTTGATTATTATATCACAGCAAATCGACAATGTCAACACAAAAATTTAATTGTTTTGTGAAATAATTTAGCTTTTTGGGGATTTATTTTCTATCATTTTCCATATAATATTGAAAACTGTATTTTTGGAGTGGTGTTTTTGCTTCCGAACGAGCCTTATAAGCGCTTTGCCGTTATAACAATGTACGCCGCGGTGGCAATCGCCGCGATATATATTGTTTTCAACTTTTTGTGGACGGCGATTTTGCCGTTTATCATCGCCTATATCTTTGCCGAGTGCTTCCGCCCGATAGTTAAATATTCCGAAACGCACAAAAAGTTCCCGAAAAAGTTTTGCGTTTTATTTGTGGTCTTTTTGGCGGCGGCATCGATGGTGGGATTGATTTACGCGATCGGCAGACAGGTCGTTTTGGAAATAACCGACCTTGCAGGCAACATAAAGGAAACGGTTGCGCTTATCCGCACCGATGACGGCTATGCCCACGAAACCATCGACAAGATTTGCGATATGATACCCTTCGTTGACCTTCGCGATAAGCTTTGGGAGATGCGAAGCAACCTCGACGAGGAGCTTTGGGGAATGCTTGTCGGCTTCGGCGAAAGCATAACGGGCGGAATAGTTTCGATTATGGGCTCGGCGGTCGCCTTTTTGCCGAACGCGCTTTTCACAACGGCGGTCGTTATAATCGCAACCTATTATTTTGCCATCGACCGAGTTACGATAAACGGATTTTTCCTTTCGCTTTTTCCGCAAAAGCTTCGCCCTGCTTTAAAAAACACGCGCGATGTTTTGGCAAACACCGTCGGAAAATATCTTCGTGCCTACGGTCTGCTTTTCTTTATCACGTTTGGCGAGCTTTTGCTTGCGTTTGTCGTTTTGGGAGTCGATTATTCCTTTATCCTTGCACTCGTCATCGCGCTTGTCGATTTTCTGCCCGTGCTCGGTACGGGAACGGTGCTTATCCCGTGGGGAATCGTTCTTTTGATTATGGGTAATTACGGCTTGGGCGCAGGGATTTTGGTAACCTACGTTTTGATAACCGTCATCCGTCAGGTCATCGAGCCGAAGATCGTCGGTAAATTTATCGGACTTCCGCCCATCGCCGCACTTGCATCGATGTATATCGGGCTTAAATTGTTGGGACTTTGGGGGCTGTTCCTTTTCCCGTTGGGCGCGATAATTTTAATGCGTGTTTTGGAAACGAAAAAGAAACAAGCAGATTGACTTGCCGTTAATCTGCTTTTTCGTCCTCATCGGCGCCTTCATAAAAAATATAAAGCTCCTCGCAACGCTTTTGCGCCTCTTTAAGTCTTTCGATAGCGTCTGTTAATTCATTAAAAAGCGCAAAATACATTTTCTTATAATCGGGCATCAAAATCACCTCCCAAGGCCTAATATAGGACAAATAGACCTATTTGTCAATAGGGAAAAAGGTTTTGTTGTATATTGAAATAGGTGATTATGATGAAATTACGTATACGCGATATGCGAGAGGACAATGATTATACGCAAAGCTTTGTTGCAAAATATCTTATGTGCGATCAATCTTTGTATTCGAAATATGAGCGCGGAGAGCGAGCTGTTCCTTTGGACGTTATGATAAAGCTCGCCAAGCTTTATAAAACCAGCATCGATTATCTCGTCGGGCTGACAGATGAAAAATAATGATAAAGAGGAGCCAAACGGCTCCTCTTTTTTTCTTTCTTAATTTCTGCAGTCAACGAGCGAAACGCTTATAACGTCGGGGAGATTTTTAAGTGCGCCGATGAGCTTTTGGTGGTTGCCGCGGAGCGCGATCTCATAAATGACCTCGCTGTAATCGCCGTTGTCGACGAGCGACGAAAGACGGTTCTTTATGTTGTTTTCGTTAAGAAGACGCGCTGTGTAATCGATCGCCTTGTCGCTGTTTGCGCGTACAACGAGAAGATAGGGGCGCGAGCCGGTGGCGGTGAGCTTAATGATCGCAAATGCGGCAAGACCGATGAAAAGACAGCCGATTATCGTAATCTTGTAGAAATGCGCGCCTGCGGTAATACCTGCCGCAACCGACCAGAACATAAATGCGGTGTCGCTTGCATCCTTGATTGCGGTACGGAAGCGGATTATCGAAAGAGCACCGACCATACCGAGCGAGAGAGCGAGGTTTGAGGTTATGGTAAGAACTATCATTGCCGAAATGGGGGTAACGAGAAGAAGGGTAACCTCAAATGTTCTGTTTCTCGAAACGCCGCGAAGGGTGAGGCGGTAGATAAGCAGAATGAAAAGGCCGGAAAGAAACGCTACGATAAGCGAAATAATAATGTCGGCAATGGTTATTTCGGAAGAAAAGCCCTCCAAAACACTCTTTTTTATTGCGTCTAAAATACTCATTTTGTTTCTCCTTTAAATGTTATATCATCGGTGCATTTCTGCAAAGTGCGTATTTTGAAACCGAAAGCTGTGCGCTGTTTGTCGCACACGCCTTGCGGATAAGCGAGGGACAGCGTTCGGAATATTTAATTTCCATAATAATCTGTCCGCGGTCAACTGCGGGTAAGGCGCGTTTTGTGTTTCCGAAAAGGGTGTCGGTATCGGGCGGAAGCGAATCGACGTTGATATCAAAGGTAACTCGCACTCCGAGTGACGGCATATAATATGCCTCGCGGTCGTATCTGACCGAAACCGCAGGCTTAAATGCCTTTGCGCGCATTTCGGCAACAAGCCCGAAGCAATCGCTTTCCTCGTTTATCGGTGCGCCCGAAAGAATTTTTTCAAGCTCTTCCTTTGTTATTCTTGCCGAATGCTTTTCGGTAACGATTCCGCGCTTGGTCTTTCGTTCAAGACGGATAAAATCGCCGTTTCCGTCATAGGTGCGGATACGGAACTTAACGTGAACCGCATTGCCGTCTTCCTTTTCGGCAAGCGCCGTGTCAAAGGCATCGTCGAAATACATCGAGCATATCGAATATTTTCCGTCCTTGCCGTTTTTATCGGGCTGTAAAAGCGCCTTTATGCGGTTTGAAATAATCGAATATTCCGAGTAGTTGATAAGATATTTTTCTTCTCTGCGTTCAGCCATTCTTATCTTCCTCCCCGTTATATTTTAAAACCGAGCTCGAGCATATAATCATCGGAAAGATTGAAATACGACTGAATATGCGTAACGACGTATTTTTCACGCGCGGCTATAAAGGAGCGCATATTGTCGACCGAGGTTTCCCAGGTTTCGTATTTTCTTTCCCAACGGATACAATCCTTGCCGATATCGTTGATAATCATATCGCGGAAGGTATCGACGTAGGCATTGACGTTTTCAACGGTCCATACGTTATTTAACTGATATGCCGTTTCACGAAGGAATTTTTCTTTGAATTCGGGGTTTTTAAGCAGCGCGTTGATAAGTCTTGTCGAAAACATATTCGCACTGCCCGTGCCTGCGGGGTTCAAATGCTCCGAAACGGTGTTATACGAGGCGGTACGGAAGGATTGGTCGACGTCGTACATTATCCAACGCCATTTTCCTCCCTCATAGGTGAAAAATCGGATGTTGCCGTTGTCGGTGTTGCAAATTATCATTTCGGCGACTATATAATCGATATAGTTTTCGATGTCGATCTGCGACTTCATATAGTCGTAATGCTCTTGATTTCTGAGATCGTGAGAATGGGCAAAATTGACAAGCTCGGTATATTCGGGGCTTGTTTTGCCGTTTGCAACGGTAACGGTCGCTTCGCTTGCCGATACGTTGTAATGACCTGCAACGTAATGCTCGTTAAGCTTTTCGCGGATGAAATAAAGTCCCCAATATTCGCCGTTGAGGTATAAAACAACGGGACGGCAGTTTTGGGTGTCGATGCCGAGAAGGTCGTGCGCCATTGAGGTGATAGTCGCATCCTTCATCGTCGAATACTTAAAATCCTGACCGCCGTTTCTCAAAACAAAGCCTTCGTATTGCGAAAGCTCATCGTCCTCAAAAAGCTGATAATCAAGCTCGCCGTTTCCGTATGCCTGACGGAAGAAAAGCGCAAAGGATTTTTTCGGTAACGCGCGTGAAAGACCGCCGAAAATGCGTATTCCGCAGTATTCGTCAAATCCGCTTCCGTTTTTGTCGAAAAAGGAAACGGTTGCCTCGCGCTCCCAACGGTTGTAATAGTTTGCGCCCTCATAGGGGAAGGCAGAGCTTGCCTTCGGGCCTGTTTCGTAAATTCCGCTGTAATAGTCCCAAAGATTTTTCGGTGTGGTAACTATCGAAACCGCTTCAAGCGTGTCCTTTTCGTTGACGATAAAGGTAAAGTTGCTGAATTTGCTCGGCTTTTTGCCGTCTTCAATAGCAATGCAACGGATGACCGTTGTCGAATCGAGCCTTAAGGGTGAGGTGTATCGCGGCGAATCCGCGGTCGGCTCGGTGCAGTCGAGCGTGTAATATATTGCGCCGTCGCCTTGAAGCTCAACCGTGATTCCCTCGGAATAAACGCCTTGCGGAAGCGAGGATTGGGGAGTCGAGCTTATCTCGGTGGCGCGCGATGAATTTATGTCGTTGGGCGTGGGCGATGCAAGGATCGAAAAACCGTCTTCACCGTTTGCTCTGCCGAACGCAGTGTTTTGACCGAGCGAGGGGATTACCGCAACGTCTATCACTGTGTCGCCCTTTGCAAGCACGAGCGTTTCGCCCGATGCGTTGATGCCGAAATTAACAACGTGATGTCCCTTGGGTGTGTTGACACCGTCGGTCGAGAGAATGATACAAACGTAACCGTTTGCGGGAATCTTTACGCCGTCAAGACTGCCCTTTCTTACCTGCTCGCTATCGTCGGAAAGGTAATAGCCCGTAAGGTCGATTTCTTTGTCGGTGCGGTTATAAAGCTCGACAAAATCGTGATAGGTCTTATAAGGTCCTGCAAGGAATTTCGTGTTGGAGGATACGACCTCGCTGATTTCGATATCGGCAGGTCGAACCGCCGTTGCATAAGCCTTAATACCGCTTTCGCCGTTTGCAAAGCCGATGCTGATTTCGGAATCGACATAGACCGCTTCGCCGTTTTCAACGGTATAGCTGCGCGAAAATCCTCTGCCTGCCGCCGCGCAGGAAACGTATTCGCTTCGCTTAAAGTCGGGGCCTGTCAGATAAACCGCCTCACCCGAGGAAAGCGCAAAGCCGCAAACGTTTTCGCCGCTGCCGTTTTCTGCGTAAATAAGCATACATTCATTCGGCGCAAGGTCGCGCGCGGGAAGTGCAAACTTATAAGGGTCGTCCTGCGAATCGCTCACAAACCATCCGCTTGTCGAAACTGTTTGCGAGGAAATATTGCAAATTTCGATAACGTCACGAAGCTTTCCGCCGTAAGGTACGCCGTCCTGCGAGAGCAAAAGCTCGCTGATTACCAACGGATATTCGGAATTGATGCGCGAATTATCAAGCGCTTCACGGCCGTTTTCGTTGTTTTCATAGCCGGGTGTTGCAAACATTTCAACGTATTCGATGCCGTTTTCGCCGTTAACGCGTGAGATAGATTTATTGCTTTCGCATTTCGTTGCGGGCTGCTTTGTATATTTCGAGCCGTGCGAAATGAAAATTTCTTCGTCTGCCGAAACCTTGAAATCGGCGTGGAATTCGCCGCTTTCGGTAATTTTTTCCTTGCCCGATGCAAAAACGAGAATTATTTCGCCGGGGGCAAGCTCCCTTTCGGGCAATGCGCAACGCATTCTGTCGGTCTGTGTGTCGGAAATATAATATCCCTTTGTCGAAACGATTGCCGAGGAGATGTTTTTGATTTCGATAATATCGCAATAATCACCCTCGAAATCGGGCAATACCGAATCGTTTGCGGTAAAGATTTCGTTTATCGCCAAGGACATGCTTCCGTCCATAACGCCTGCGCGGAACAAACGGACACCCTCCTCGGTGTTGGGATAACCGGGCGATGCAAGGTCGGAAACCTCAAAGCCGCTGTCGGTGCGAAGCATTACGTTGTCGCCCGGTGTTTTGACCGTTGTCGTGCTGTCGATAACCGTACCGTCCCACGAAACGAGCGCAACGTATTCGCCGCCGTTTGAATTAAGGCGGAAGGGCACGTTTGATCCGTCAAGATAAACGATAAGATAGCTGCCCGATTCAAAAACGTAATCGCCGAAGCTGTAGACCTTACTGTTTTGCGTATCGTTTGCCAAGCCGAAATCGGCAAGGTTAAAGGTTTCGCCTTTATTGTAAAGCTCGATATAGTCGGGATAATCACCCGCGTCGGTGGCGATTATCGATTTATTGGTCGAGCATATTTCGTTGATCACTACGTTTATGTTTTTCATTTCGCCGTCATAAAAAATCGGCGTGCCGACGTTATCCTCGACGACGAGCATCACAACAAAGCCGAGCAGCAAGCACGCCGCAAGCAATATTGCGATCATTATTTCTTTTTTCGTTCTTGTCGAAATTGTTCTGTTTGACATTTCTATACACCCCGTTACAAAAGACGCGTTTACAGCGTATTTTGTCACAAAATATTATTCCTGAATTGCTTACATTTTTATACAGAATAAATTATATCACACAATTCGTCGCATATCAACAGAATTTGCAAAACAAAAAAGCGAAAACCGAAGTTCTCGCTTTTTATAACTTACATATCGCGTGATGCGATGACGTTCGCACCCGTGCCGCATACGTTTTCGATAATAACGTCGCCGCGCTTGATGGGGGATTGAACCTTACAAGCGTGAAGAGCCGCCATAATTTCAAACATCTTGCTTTTGGGAACGGCGCGGTTCGTGCGGACAGCCAAACGGGAATGTATTCCGCCCGAAATACCGACCGAGCCGGTGATGGTGCGCATCGGGGAAACGATTTCGTTCTTTGCGTATTCTTCGCCTCTGGGACAGGTGTTGCCCTGCGCCTGAAGGGTCGTTTCGTCTATCTTCAAATGGCATCCGCGCGGACAGACGATGCAGATCATTTCTTTCATTATTTCGCTTCCTCCTCGATTTCAATCGCAGATACCGTAATGCTTCCGTTTGCTCTGTCAAGCAAGACCTTGGGCACGGTGATCTTTTCCATTTCCGCAGGAGCCAAAAATTCGCGCTTGAAGGATGCGATCTTTTCGCCGTCGGATTCAACGCGGATCTCGCCGACACGAATCTTCTTGCGTACGCGGAAGAAGATGTCAACGCCCTTTTCGACGTTTGCGCGGTTGATTCTCTGGGGAACGGTATAGCCGACGTTGAGTCCGCCGTTTACGTTAAGCGCGTCGCTTTCGGTCACTGCGGTGCCGAGCACGTATTTAGCCGCGCTCTTGCCTGCACGTTCGCTTTCTGCCGAAACGTAGTCGACAAGGTCGTGAACGTGAAGCACGTTACCGCAAGCGAAAACGCCTTCCTCGGAGGTTTGCATATCCTCGCCTACCGAAGCGCCTCTCGTGCGCGCGTCAAGCTCGATACCTGCCTGACGGGTAAGCTCGTTTTCGGGAACAAGTCCAACAGACAGGAGGAGAGTATCGCATTCGAAATATTTTTCGGTGCCGGGGATGGGCTTCATATTTTCATCTACCTGAGAGATTTCAATGCCCTCAAGCGAGTTTTTGCCGATAACCTTGGTTACGGTGTGCGAGAGATAAAGCGGAATGTCGAAATCCTCAAGACATTGCGCGACGTTTCTCGAAAGACCGTTGGTGAAGGGCATAATTTCGGAAACCGCAAGAACCTTTGCGCCTTCAAGCGTCATTCTTCTTGCCATAATAAGTCCGATATCGCCACTGCCGAGAATAACGATCTTCTTGCCGACAAGGTAACCCTCGATGTTGAGGTAGCGTTGTGCCGCGCCTGCGGTGAAGACGCCCTTGCCTCTGTCGCCGGGGACCGAGATAGGACCGCGGTTACGCTCTCTGCAGCCCATTGCAAGGATTATTGCCTTTGCCTCGAACTGTTCAAAGCCGTTTGCTTCCGAAACCGCCGAAACGATTTTGTTTTCGATGTTAAGAACGGTCGTGCCGAGCTGAAGCTTGACGCTTGTGCTCTTGAGCATATCGATATATTTGCCTGCATATTCGGGGCCGCTTAATTCCTCGCCGAAGCGGTGAAGACCAAAGCCGTTGTGAATACATTGGTTAAGAATACCGCCTGCTTCACAGTCGCGCTCAAGCAGTAAAATGTCGGTAACGCCCGCCTCGTAAGCGGCAACTGCGGCGGCAAGACCTGCAGGGCCTGCGCCGATGATAACAATATCGTGCTTAGTCATTATTTTCACCGACCTTTTCCGCAACTATATTAGAGCCGTTTCTGTCCCAAAGGACCTCGGTGGCATCAACACCGTAATATTTGCAAAGTATTTCGTGAACTCTTACTCCGCAGAATCCGCCCTGACATCTGCCCATGCCCGTGCCCGTACGGCGCTTGATGCCGTCGAGTGTGCGGGGCTTAATGTAAGATGCTTCGAGCGCGTCCAAGATTTCACCCTCGGTAACCACGTTGCAACGGCAGATGATGTTGCCGTATTTGGGGTTGCGCTTGCAAAGCTCTGCCTTTTCCTCGTTACTGAGCTCGGCAAAGCAGATATGAGCATCGGGATAGGACCATTCAGCCTTTTCGGTCATAATAAGTCCGCAATCCTCAAGAATTTCGATAACGTATTCGCCGATAGCGGGCGAAGACGAAAGACCGGGGGATTTGATGCCTGCCACGTTTATGAAGTGACGGCAAAGCGACGATTCGCCGATAATAAAGTCCTTTTTGTCGGAATTTGCGCGTAAGCCCGAGAAGGAACGGATATTTTCGCGGTAGTCAACAAGCTTGCTTGTTTTTGCCGCTTCCTGCGCAACGAAATCCAAGCCTTCACGGGTAGTGGAAACGTCATCGCGCTCGTTATTCGATTCTGCATTCGGACCGACGATGATATTTCCGTCTGCGGTGGGGGAAATAAGCACGCCCTTGCCCTTTTCGGTGGGGCATTGGAAGATAACCGTGTTTACAAGTCCGTAAGAGGTCTTGTCAAGCAGGAAATACTGTCCCTTGGACGCGAAAATTTCAAAATCCTGAGCACCTGCAAGTGCTGCGATCCTGTCGGCAAAAAGGCCTGCCGCGTTGATGATGAAGCGGGTTTCATATACCTTGCCGCCTGCGGTCACCTTGAATGCGCCGTTGACCTTTTCGATCGCGGTCACTTCGCTGTCAAGGTAAAATTCAACGCCGTTTTTAGCCGCGGTCTCAGCCATACCGATGCAAAGACGCCAAGGGTTGACGATAGCCGCCGATGATGCGAACAATGCGCCCGTAACCTCGTTTGAAAGGTTAGGCTCACGTTCAAGAAGCTCTTCCTTATTTATAAGCTCCATACCGCGGACACCGTTTGCGATACCGCGCTCGTAAAGCTTTTTAAGATGCGCTTCGTCCTTGGAGTCGAAGGAGATGACCATCGAGCCGCACTTTTTATAGGGAATGTTGAGCTTTTCGCAGATATCCTCGATAAGCTCACAGCCGCGTACGTTAAGACGTGCCATAAGCGTGTCGGGTTCGGGGTCATAGCCCGCGTGCACGATACCGCTGTTTGCACGTGTCGTGCTCATCGCAATATCGTTTTCCTTTTCGAGAAGGCAGCACTTAAGGTCGTATTTAGAAAGGTACATCGCTACAGCAGCACCGCAAACGCCGCCGCCGATGATAGTTACGTCATACATAATTAAACCTCTGGATGAATATTTGACAAATTCATATTATATCATTTTTTTCGAAAAATGCAATCCTTTGCGCTCTTTTGCATACAATATTATTAAATATCGTTGCTTTTGCCATTTTCACTTTGGTGTTTTGCATCTTTTATGGCATTTTTCAATATCATTACGAACTGAATGTTGGGTTCAAACTCGATCATCGCACGCCTACCGTTGAATTCGCAAAGAAAAACGTAGCTTTTTGCGAACATATTTTGGTTCAGCGAATATTTGGTAATGCCCTTTTCGCTTCGCGGAAGCTTGTCGTAATCGGCTTTTTCAAAAACGTCGATCGCCGTTTCAAGCGCAACACAGCACATGGGAGTGCGTTTGTTGCCGACTATCTTGGTAACCGCAAAATCGCAATCGGTCACCGAATATTCAAGCTCGGTCATCGAAAAGCGGCAAACGAGCAGAATCGACACCACGAGCGAAATATATCCGCCAAGCTGCACGATGGAGTTGTATGCAGGCACGACGGTCGACACAAAGAAGAACGAAAGGGTAACGACAACGCAGGTCACAAGAAGCAACCTCGTTTGAGCAACATTTCTTTCGGGCTTGCACAAATACAATTCAAACTACTCCCTTCAAAAACAATTTTTATTTACATAACGGAGGATATTTATATGGAAATCGATCGCAAACAGCTTGAAAAAATACTGTCAATGGATAACGAAAGCTTTTCGTCCCTTGCGCGAAGCATCGCGAATGCCGCAGGCGCAAACAAGCTAAAGACCGAGGTGATGCTTTCGAACCCCGAAATGCTAAAAAGGCGGCTCGCTTCGATAACGGGCGAGGAGGCACAGCAGCTTATCGATGCGGCGGGCAAGGAAAAAAGCGAAGAGATCATAAGAATGCTTAGGGAACGGGGTGTTGACATTGGACGGTGATTTTTCCGAAAAGCTGAAGGCGGTCTTATCCGATCCCGAGGCGATGGCGAAAATAACGGCGATAGCGTCGGGCATGAGCAAGGATAAGCCGACCGACGAGCCGTCGCAAGCCGTGTCGGGCACAAGTCCGTTCAACGTCACAGATCTGCCTAAGCTTTCTGTTCCGAGCATTCAGAACAGCGATCCGCGTCTTGCTTTGCTCGTTTCCTTAAAGCCGTTGATAAGGGAAGATCGCCGTGACCGTGTGGATGCTTTGGCGCAGGCGCTGACGCTTGCCTCGGTAATGAAAAACTTCAGAAAGTGAGGCGGTTTTTGTGTACAGCCGTGATTTCGGCGGAATAAAAAGCGAGGGCCAGCTTTATAACTACGAAAGAGAATATAACGAATCGCGCGAGCGTGCCGAGAGGGAATATGAAGGGACAGTCGAAAGAGAACCGTGCGAGAAAATAGAAGAGCCTGTCCGCGAAAAGAAAAAGGGATTAAGGCTTGATTTTCTGCGTGATTTGAAGCTTGACGATCTGATACTTATTGCGATCGGTATACTGTTGCTTCTCGATTCCGACGGCGATAACGATATGCTCGTGCTGTTGCTCGCGTTTTTGATATTCTTTTAATCAAGGGAGTTGCCCTTTTCGATCTCCGAAGCAAGAAATTCGACGAATTTATCGACAGTCTTGCGCTCCTTCGGGGGAAGCGCGCGATATTTGTCAAGCGGCGTTTCGTTTAAATTCGCATTTTCGCGGAAGGCGAAGGAATCGCCCGTGTGAATACCCGCGGCAAACATAAAGTCTGCAAGGTCGATCTCGCCGAATGCGTGCGAAGCGACCTTGCGAATCAGCTTCGGACGGGGCGGGTTTTCCTGAGTGCAAAGTGCAAGCTTTCGCATCTGGACGTAGCTTATGTCACAATCTGCGGCAAACTGACGCCACGAGCGGACGCCCTTTGCCTCGTTAAGCAGCATTGCGAATATTTTTTTGTTCCATCTGTTGTTTTCAGCCATTTTTCGTCCTTTCGTCAGTTGCCCAAGCCCTCAAGCGCCGCGCCGATAACAGTACCGTAGGCGGCGTTTTCGGGTATGATTATATTCACGTTGAACATATTTTTCAGCTTGTCGAAGATCTCCTTCGATTGAGGAAGCACCGCAAGGTGACCGATAAGAATAATATCGCGGATGTTCTTAGTGCGCGCCGAAAAAATAGCCATCATTGCGATCGTTTCATAGACCATATTCAAAAGGCCGAGCGCGATATCCTCGCGTGAGGCAAGGTCGCTTATCTTGCCGAAATTCGATGCCGTTGTGTTGTCCTGAAGCGCAGGGCTTATTGCAGTGGCGGTGATATCCGAAATGCGAAGGTCGATATTTTCGAGGTTGCCGCCGAGCGCAAGGCTTGCCACGTTTTGCACCGAGTGTACGCCGATAAGCTTGTCGGCAAGTCCTGCCAACGTGCCGCCGCCGACGCCCGTACCGCCAAGGTGGGTATACTCCTTGGTCTTGCCGTTTGCATAAACGTATGCGGTACCGGTGCCCATGCTTACGATGACCGCCTCGTCAATGCCGCTTAAATAAAGTCCGCCCTTGCCGTTTGCGGTGAATTCGTTTATATGAACGGTTTCGATGCCGTAAATGTTATCGTCAATAAATGCCGAGCCGACACCCGTGACCATAACCTTGCCGATATCCCGAAGCGATATTTTGTTATCGTTTGTGAATTTTCCGAAGCCGCCGTAGACCGAAGCGATAGGATCGGTCGCCTTTACAAGTATCGGCTCCAAAAGCTTGTCACCGTCGAATCCGACGATCTTAGTCGTGCTGCCGCCAACGTCAATGCCAACGATTATGCTCATATCTCTTCCTCCCGAATAAAAAACGCTTATTAACCAATTCAGTTTATATCTTTTTTTGCGTTTTGTCAAATTATTTTTCGCTAAATCCCTTTTCAATCGGGAATTTTTGTGTTATTATAATAATGAGGTCAAATAATTTTGTCTGAACGGGAGGTGCCATTGATGTATAACAGCGACGAATTGCGCCTGTTTTTCGAAAAAGCAAGGAACGGCGTTTGCTCGCACGCTTATATTATCGACGGCTCCGACGGAGTGGGCAAGACCGAGTTTGCGCTTACGGCAGCACGCGCAATGCTCTGTACCGAAAAAAACAAGCCCTGCGGCTATTGCAAAAGCTGTAAAATGGCACAGTCGGGCAACCACCCCGATATTTACGTTGTCGGCAGGGAAAAGACGGCGAGCATAGATGACGTGCGAAGGCTTATCGCGCGCGCATCGCTCAAGCCGAACGAATCGGATAAGCAGATATTCGTAATATGCAATGCGAACAAGCTCCGTGAGGAGGCTCAAAACGCGCTTTTGAAGCTTTTCGAGGAGCCGCCTGCTACGGTTGCGATATTTCTGCTGACCGAAAGCCGTTCCTCGCTTTTGCCGACGGTGCTTTCGCGCGGACAAAGAATCCATCTCGACGGCTTAAGGGATGTCGAGCTTACGGACAAGCTGAACGAAAATTACCCCTCGGCAAACAGAGCGGATATCGATGCGGCTGTAAAACGGGCTTGCGGTAATTACGGCGCCGCCGAAAAATACCTTTCAAAGGAAAATGCAAATATTCGCGAAAAAGCGGAAAATCTGCTTTTATATACGCTTGAAAAGAAAAATTACGAGCTTTTGACTGCGCTTGTGCTTCCGAAATACAAGCGCGATCAGCTTCGCGCTGTCGTTATCGAGCTGATTTCGATCGCAAACGAATGCGAAAAGGCGAGATACGGGGTCAAGGATGCGCTTGCGCCCAGGAAAACGGAGCTTGCCGAAATAGTGAAAAACGCATCGAAGCGCGCACTGTCACAAGTCGGCGAAACTGCAACTGCCTGCGTGGTTGCACTTGACGGTAACGGCAACGTGACCGCGACCGCAACGAAGCTTGCGACCGATTTGATAAAAGCGGCGCGGTAAGAAAGAAAAAACGGAGTACAGGATATGGAAAACAACGGAAATAACAATATGAACAACAACGAAAACCGCGAAAAGGGCAACGGCAAGCACGAAGGCGGAGGCTTTCACGGCCGCCGCAACAATCACCGCCGCGGCAGACACGGCAGAAGCTTCGGCAACAAGCCGAAGGTAAAGCCCGAATCGGCAAGCCGTGCGCCCGAAGACGAAAATAATGATTCTTCCAAGCCCGCCGTGACCGCCGAAGCTCCCAAAAACGAGCAAAAGGCGCCTAAGGAGCCTAAGGAGCAAAAGGAACCCAAGGAGCAAAAGCAAAACGATCAAGGCCGTCAGCGTCATAACCGCAACGACCGACAAAGGCATAACGACAAGAAAAAGCCCGCTCCTCAGCAGGCAGAGCCGACCGAAAGCGGATTTGTTCCCGAGCCCGAGCCCGAGCGCAAGTATATGTTCGATTACGATGAAGCTCCGTTGCTTCCCACCGAGCCCGAGGAAGAAAAGAATATCGAGGTAGTCGGAATCAAATTCCGCAACGGCAGTAAGATATATTATTTCTCGCCCAACGATATCGCGTTTGAAAAGGGCGAGCACGCGATCGTTGAAACGGTACGCGGCGTTGAATACGGCGAGGTTGCCTTGGGCAACAAAAAGGTCGGCGAATCCGAGGTGGTATTCCCCTTAAAGCCGGTGCTTCGTAAGGCAACGAAGGAGGATGACCTTCGTAATGCCGAAAACCGCAAGCTTGAAGAAAGCGCAAGACCGATCTGGCACGAAAAGGTTGCCAAGAACGGACTTGATATGCAGCTTGTCGACGTTGAATATACGCACGATAACGCAAAGCTCTGCTTCTATTTCACTGCCGACGGCAGAGTTGACTTCCGCGAATTGGTCAAGGACCTTGCGGGCGTTTTCCGCACAAGGATCGAATTGCGCCAGATCGGCGTGCGTGACGAGGCAAAGCTTTTCGGCGGCTTGGGAAGCTGCGGCAGACCCTTCTGCTGTAACACCTTCCTCCCCGATTTCACACAGGTTTCGATAAAGATGGCAAAGGACCAAAACCTTTCGCTCTCCTCCTCGAAGATAAGCGGCGCCTGCGGAAGGCTTATGTGCTGCCTGCGCTTCGAGCACGATACCTATGAAAGAGAATACGCTACCTTCCCGAAGGTGGACACTATCGTTGAGACTCCCAAGGGCAGAGGCGTTATCGTTGAAAGCAGCTTCCTTACGGGAAAGATCAAGGTCAAGATGAACAGCGATCAATCGATCAAGATATTCGGCAAGAGCGAATTGAAGGCGGTCGGTATGATCAAGGTAAAGGATGACGTCAGCGAAGATCTGAAGCATCTGGAGGATAAATAACAAAAAAGAACCCGAAAGGGAGGCTCCGATAAGGACGCTATCTCTTTTGGGTTCATTTTTTATTCTGCTTTTTACGCTTTAAGGTTAACCAAACCGCGATGGCGATCGGAATAAGCGCGAGCGCCGAGAACGCAATTATCATCCAAATCGGGACGTTTTCATCCTCGGGCGGAGGTAACGGCGGCTCGGATGGCTCCTCGACCTTTGGCAATACCGTTGCGTATATAGAGTAGACGAGCCATTCGCCGTCGGGCGAGATAACGGTTACCGTTACCGTGTTGTTTTCGGAATAAAGCGTTGTGTCGCCGATCATCACCTGAGCCGTCGGGTTTTGCGCTCTGCAGTGGACGCTGATTTTTTCGGTTCCGAACGGTACCGAAATGCTGTATTCGGTAATTTCGGGGTCGAACGCGGGGATAAGCTTGAAGCCCTCGACCTCAAGCGAATCGAGCCTGCAGTTGGAATCGAAGCGAGGCTCGCTTTCACGGCGGATGTTCAGCGTGTAGACGTTGGTCTTTCCGTCCTCGGTAACACGGCTTACGGTTATCGCCGTCTTGCCGTCATTGGGTACGGCAGAGCCGGAAACCGAAACGGTGCTGCTTCCGTCGTGCGTTATCGCGATATCCGCGATCGCCGCATTATAGGGAATGGTTATTCCCTCGTATTCGTAAACGTTGGGGTCGAATTCAAAGGCTCTTGCGTTGAGAATATCGATTCTGAAATCGCCCGTTCTCTTTTCGCTCACCTTGAATTCTCCGTCGTTAAAGGTGATCTGCTTTGCACCGCCTTCAAACGATGCGGTAAGCTCCCTTGCGGAAAGCCTGACCGTTTCTCCGACACCTGCGGTCACACGGAAGCGAAGCGATATTATCACGAAAAACGCCTTGCCGCATTCCTCACCCTTGTGATCGTAGGCAAATAGCGCAAGCCTATTATCGCCGATATCGCGGCAATCACCGTCCCAGCCTGTCGTTTCACTTTCGACAAATTCAAGACCGCTTCCGTATTCGACGATGCCGTTAATGCTTCGCGCGTGCTTTACGCCGTTAAGGCACAGCACAAAGTCAATCATTTCGCCGCTTTCGATAACCGAAAGCGTTTGCACGTCGATCGAGCCGAAAAGGTTTTTGTCGGGGTTGCCGATGATCTCCTCGTTACGGCGGAGAACGGTGTTTCGCAAGGCTCTGAAATCGTTATCGGCAAGAACGCCGTTGCCGTTTATATCGCCTGCTTTAAGATAAACGGCGTCGTACTGATAATTTTTCAGCATACGCTCAAGCGTGAGCATATCGTATGCCGTAATAAATCCGTCGCCGTCGGTATCGCCGCGTATAACGACGGTAAGGCTGTCGGTAATTTCTCCCTTGTCGCCGTAAAGCACAAGCGTGTGCCCCGTAGCAACGACGCCCTTGATCTCGCGCTTGGAGGTATCAAGGAGGCGCGCCTCTTTTTCGACCGAAAGCAGTGACAGAATATCGGTTGCCTTGCTTCCCGGTGCGATGCCGTAAAGGCAAAGGCTGTCGCGGTCGATACGTATTCCGCTGCCTTCCTTAAAGGTTATAAGGTCGTCGCGTACCGTTATCGTGTTTTCAGCCGAAAAGGTTCCGTAATCGGTAATTACGGTCGCAGTTACGGTGTAAACACCCGTGCGGAGCGCGGTAATCTCGCCCATTTCGCCAAGCTTCAGACCGTCGGAATCGCAGGAATAGCTGACGGGGACCGAGCTTGCACCCTCGGGCAGGAAGCGCATACGCAGGTTTATCGTTTCGCCTACCGACATAGTGCGGTCGGGGACGAGAAATTCGATTTTTTCGATGCTTGCTTCGACGGTGAATTTTATGGAAACGCTTTGACCGAAGGGGAGCGCGAGTACGAAGATATGCACGCCTGCTTCGGTTACCGTTGTACCCGATAAAACCGTTTCGCCGTCGATATATCCGACGCCCTCTGCAAAGGTGACGGTCGCACTGCCCTTGTAAATGCCGCCGTCGGATATGCCCTCGACGGTCGGGGGTGTGGAGATGTCATGCTCCTCGGAATGCTTGGAAACCGTTACTATGCTGCCGTCAAAGGCAATAAACGCACCGTTCAGCGAAGCGCAGACCGCATCGGGCGATTCAACACCGAGACCTCCGATATAACGCGAGGTGAGGATGTCGTAAATTCCGTTGCCCGAAAAATAAACGCTTCCGTAAACCTGATCGATCGGGTTTGTGATGGTTGCATACTCGGCAAAAAGCGCGTTGTCGTAAAGCAGATTACCTACAATAACGCCGTTTCCGACGAAAAGATTGCCCTCGGCGGTTTTTATTTCCGCAAGCCGAACGAGATTTTCGCTGTAAGCGGTGAGAGTTGTGCCGTTTTGCACGTAAATACGCGTTCCGTCGGTCGCGACGTTATGCGCGCGCACCGAAAGCGCGGCAAGCGCGCTTCCGTCTGCTCGGCAGTAATGCAATCTGCCGCCCGAAACCGCATAAAGCACGCCGTTAACCGTACAGGCGGAATCGCATTTAGAGGGAAGCTCGATATAAGCGCCTGCGGAAACGTCCGTTTCGGGTGCAACATAAACGTAGTGTGCGTTTTTAAAGGTTACCGCAAGATAACCGCCCGAAAGAAAGAGCTTTTCGGGTGCGAAGCGAAGGTGTGTGGGAGTATTTTCGACAAGAGCGTCGAGTGACAGCGAATAGATCGCGTGCTTATCCTTGAATACGGCGAAGATATCGTTTTGACCGGTTACCGCCGAAAGCGCGCCGCAGTTCTCGTCAATAAACAGCGTTTGTCTGAAATCGTTTGTCATTTCGGGTCGGGAAAACGCAAGGTCGGTCGGCTTTGCCGCTCCGTAGGCAAAAACGTCCTCGGCAAGATTCGAAATTTTCGCCGTCATCGGGTCAAGACCGAAAAGGTAAACGCTGTCAACGCCCCGAACGATGTCCGAAACAAGGAAGGGGAATCTCGCCAATTCGTTGCCGGTGTCGATATCGATTATTGCGTTTTCGCAAAACAGAAGTCCGTTTTCAATGTCAATTGCCTTGTAGGAGGCGAATTCAAGCACCGTCGATTCGGAAAGCACGTTGATCAAACGGTTGCCGACGGCAAGATACCCGTGCTCAAAATATATCGGCTGTGAATCTATCGTAAAATCGAACGTATGTCTTGAAATCGAACCGTTTTCGGTGTTGAACAGGTAGACCGAGCGGTCGAACGTGTCGGGGATAAGGCAAATGATTCCGTCGGAATAAAATGCCTCGGAAACGTAAAATTCGGTTCGCGCAACGGGCGTAAGCTCCGACAGAGCTTCATCGAGAAGATAAATGTTTCTTTCGCCGAAGCAGTATGTTTTTCCGTCGGCAAAGGTATAAAGGTCGACACCCTCAAGATAGCTGCGGTCGGTCACCGCCGCTTCGGGGTTCAACGCGTTCTCACGCGAGATGACAGTGAGTCCCTCGTCGCCCGCCAGAATCAGCTCGGTTTCGGTGAATTTATGTGCGTAAACACGGCCGACGGGCAGAAAATGAAGATATTGTGAAAGGTCGTCAAGACCGTAGATGCGAACGCCTACGAGCGAATCGCCGTAGATGCAGGCATATCCGTTTTCCTCGTCGATCGCCGCGGTCGATTCGGCATAATCGGTTTGGGTAAATTCGGCATACGGGAAATCGATCTCAAAGGTATAATCCTTTTTGACCGCGCCGTTTCCGCTTTCGACCGTCAGCGTATGCACACCGCTTTCGGCAACGGCGATACGGTTGTAAAAGCGCTTGCCGTCGAGCATCGCTTTGCCGTCGCCTACAACGCAGATCTCTATCGGGTTATTGTATATACCGCCGTCCTCAACTCCGTAAACGGAGGGGAGGGAATAGCGTATGTAAACGGTTTTTCGGAAGGTTTGGGTGCCGTCGGTGATAACGAATTCGTGTCTGCCCGATGCCGTTATCCTTTCGCCGGACGAATAGGGGAATCCGTCAAGCAACGCGCTTCCTCGGTTGAATTCGAAATACGCATAGTCCGAAAACTCTTTAAATTCATAGGAAAACGGCTCGTATTCCAAACGGAAGCGAATGATTTTTTCAAAATCGCCGTCGGTTATTTTAAGCTCGTGATCGCCGTTAGCGATTATCGCGTCGCCATCCTCAAAGGTCTCGCCGTCGAGCACGGCACTGCCTCGGTTAAAGCCGATCCTTATGCTTTCGTTATATATGCTTCCGTCGGTCACGCCCGTAATTATCGGCAGGTTCGCCGATTCCGTAATGGGTATCGCGTTGATAATGCCGAAGCCCAATTCGTCGGTGCGGACGCTTCCGCAGGTATTCATGATAAGCGCTAAAAATTCGTCGCTGTTAAAGCGCACGTCCTCGTCGCAGGCAGAAACGGCAAGCGCCGCGATCGCGCTGACCATCGCGCAGGAATAGCTCGTTCCCGAATCGGTGCGGTATGCCGAAATCCCGTTTTCGACAACGGGCATTATGACGGCTTCGCCCGGTGCGGCGACGTCTACCATATCGTTATATTGCGAAAAAGCGCTTCTTTCGCCGTTTGCATCACAGGAGGCGACCGAAATAACGCCCTCGTAGGAGGCAGGGTAGCTTTTCTTATCGGCATAGGGAAGCAAGCCGCCGTTACCCGAAGCGGAAACGAGTATACAACCCTTGGAAACGGCATAATTAACCGCTTCCTCCTCGGCATAAGAATAGGAAAGCCCGCCGATCGACATATTGATTATTTTAGCTCCCGAATTTGCGGCAAAGCGTATTGCCGAAACAAGGTCCGAGGAATAGATAGTAGTGCTGCTTGCCGAAACCTTTATCGGCAGAACCGCAACCCCGTGTGCCGCACCCGCAATACCGATCCCGTTGTCAGCCGTTGCGGCAATAAGACCGATAATACCCGTGCCGTGACCGACCGCATCGTCGTAAACTCCCGCGGTCTTGGTTACCGCGTCATAACCGGGAAGAATGTTTGCGTCGGCAAGATCCTCGTGCGTTCTGTCGACACCGGTATCGAGCACCGCGACAATAATATCGTTTTTTGCTCTCACACTGTCCCAAGCGCCGTAAATTCCGGTCGATTCGAATGCAGGCAGAGTCACCGCGTCGTTGGTTATCGCAAGCACCTCGCGCACAAGGTCTTGCTCGTGGTATTCGATAAGCTCCTTATGCTCCTCGATGAATTTTCCGTCGGCATCGCTTATGGCGAAAAGCCTTTCGTCGCTTTCGGCAAGCTGTCGGAATTCACAGTCATCAAGCGCATTTGCAACAGACGTTAACGAAGCGTCATCCTTGAATTTAACGATAAATCTGCCGCCGTCGGGCAGCGGTTGCATAGGCTTGCTTGTTTCGTTTCCTTTGCCGAGAGCGGCATTCACCGAGCTTTCCAACGCGGCATCAAATGCTTCAAGGCTGCTATAAGGCGCAAAAAGAACGCTCCCTGCCAAAGCAAAGGCAGGCAGTACGGTAAGAAGTATCAAAACCGTAGCAAGCGTTCTTTTGATCATTTATGATTTCTTTCTTTATTCGAATTTCTTATATATGCTCTGCATTTCCTCGGTTTGTACCGAATGAGCTTCGTCGGCGTAGATTATAAGGTCGTTTTCGTAAATAAGACCCTCTCTGCCGTCCTTTCTGCCCTCGACGAGTATCAGCGACGGCCTTTTGCCGACCGAGGGAACTACCGCGCGCAGACGCTTCGGCTCGATTCTGTTATTACGCATCTCGCAAAGGAGATTTACCAAGCGGTCGGGACGGTATACCGCAAAAAAGCTTCCGCCGCTTTTAAGGCACCAAGCCGCCGCCTTCATAAAATTACCGACACCGCCCGCAACCTCGCGCCGTGCGATATTCAACGCTTCGGCTTCGTTTTCCGCGCCGCAATCGTTTCGCATATAGGGCGGATTGGTGATAACGCTTTCGAAGCTTCCGCTTTCAAAAAGATTCCGATGATCCGAGGCGTTTCCGCAGATCACCTTAAAGCGGTCGGAAAACCCGTTGACGTATGCGTTTTCTTCCGCGATGCGCGCATATTTTTCCTGAAGCTCAAGACCGACAAAATCGGATCTGCTGCCCGTCGCAAGCAAAAGCAACGGGATAACGCCCGAGCCGGTGCCCAGATCAAGGCAAAGCCCATTTTTCATTCCCGATGCAAAATCGGCAAGCAAAAGCGCGTCGGTACCGAAACGGATACCGCCGTCTGGCTCGTTCAATATGATCGAAGCGTTGATCTTGTTGGTATATATCTCACTCATTACAATATCACAAAAACCGTTTTTTGTTTTGTCGAAACGGCAGATAAATTTTGAATTTTTCGGTTGAAAACAATAATGCGCCCATAGGGGAAGACCTATGAACGCATTATCGGGTTTCAGCCCTTAATTTTTGCTCTTACGCTTGGGGAGCATCAACGGGACATACGCCTGTGCATGCGCCACAGTCAAGGCAGAGATCAGCGTCGATAACGTACTTGCCGTCATCGCCGACAGAGATAGCGCTTACGGGGCATTCTGCTTCGCAGGTACCGCAACCGATGCAAACGTCGTTAATGATAGAATATGCCATAATGTAACACCTCCGTATTTATTACTTTCTTTATATCACAATTAATTGTGAATTTCAATATATATTCGATACTTTTAAACAAAAAGTTTCAGGCAAAAATTACCGCCTATTCGCCAAACGCGCATTCAAACGCCTGTTTAAGGTCATCAAGTATATCCTCGATATTTTCAATACCGACCGAAATACGGATAAGACCTGCGTCAATGCCTGCCTTAACAAGCATTTCGTCGCTTAACTGACGGTGAGTGGAGCTTGCGGGATGAAGCACGCAGGAATGAACCGTCGCAACGTGAACCGCATTTACGAAAAGCGAAAGCGAGTTCATAAACTTTTCCGCCTTTTCGCGTCCGCCCTTGATACAGAACGAAACCACGCCGCAGCAGCCCTTGGGAAGATATTTCTTTGCAAGGCCGTTATATTTGTTGCTTTCAAGTCCTGCATAGTTAACGTATTCCGCATAACCGCTTTCCTCAAGGAATTTTGCAACGGCGTAAGCGTTTTGGCAGTGACGCTCAAGGCGAACGTCAAGCGTTTGCATACCGAGGTCGAGAAGGAACGCGGCTTGCGCGGTGGGATAAACGCCGAAATCGCGCATAAGCTGAACGCGCATCTTGGTTATGTAGGCAAGCTTGCCGAAAGATTCGGTATAAACGATGCCGTGATAGGATTCGTCGGGAGTGCAAAGACCTTGGAATTTATCGTTCTGAGTCCAGTCGAAATTACCGCTGTCGATAACACATCCGCCGAGCTGTACTGCGTGACCGTCCATATATTTCGTGGTGGAGAGCACAACGATATCCGCACCGAAATCGATAGGTCTGCAAAGCACGCCGGTCGCAAAGGTGTTGTCCACGATAAGGGGAATGCCCGCCTTGTGCGCTACCTTCGCGATTCTTTCGGTATCAAAGACCGAAAGCGCGGGGTTTGCAATGGTTTCGCCGAAAATAAGCTTTGTGTTGGGTTGGATAAGCGCCTCTATTTCGTCGTCGGAAATATCCTGATCGAAGAAGGTGCAATCAATGCCGAAGCGCTTCAGGGTCACGTTGAAAAGGTTCGTCGTGCCGCCGTAGATCTTCGAGGAAACGAGGATGTGGTCGCCGGCAGACGCAATGTTCGCAATGGCAAGGAAGCTTGCCGCCTGTCCCGAGCTTGTGCAAAGCGCGCCGATACCGCCCTCAAGGTCGGCGATCTTTTCTTCGACGCAGGCAACCGTGGGGTTGGAAATGCGCGAATACATATGACCGTCTGCGGTAAGGTCGAAAAGCTTGCCGATATCGGTGGGAGAGGAATAGGAATAGGTCGTGCTTTGATATATCGGCAGAGCCAAGGGCTCGCCGTTTGCGGGATGATAACCCGAATGAATGCATTTTGTAGCGGGAGAATATTCTTTGCTCATAGCCTTGATCCTTTTGTTTTATTTGAGTGTGCCGTCAAGCTCGCGGAGTCTGGTAACCGCCGCTTCCCAGTTGGAGGGGTAATTTACCTCGTGACGCTTGAAGGAGTTATAGGAAAAAATGGTGTCGAGATGTCCCGTCGCATCGTCAAGCGTCATATTCGTTTCGCAGTTTGCGATAACGGTCGCCATGACCTCGGTGCTCTTCATCGCGTTTTCCTGTGTGAGAAACTGACGGATTATCGCTTTTGCAATCCTCGTATAGATCGCGTTATATTCGGTGCCGTCGAAGTTGGGATTGTATTCCAAAAGCCATTCAAGCGCGGTGCGGTTTCCGACAAGGTCGTTCAAAAGCACCTTGCCGTCTTGGTTGTTTTGGATGGTGATATAATAATCCTCGGGGTAGGGCGCTCCCTCTTCGGGAACGAAGCTGTTATAGATAGGGTTCTTGACGGTAACGATCTCGTTCAATTCAACGTATGCGCCGGGGATAGAGCGGACTATCGCCTTAAGACCCTCGCGGTCGAAGCGCAGACAGTAATCGGTTTGAATACCGGTGAGCGTGGTAACGCACTGTGCCACCGATTCGGGTGACATTGTGGTGAAAAGATCGTTGACGGGAACCGAAACGCCTATTTCGTTGGTGGTCTTGAGGCTTGCGGCAATGGGGCAGTAAATGAATTGCTTGCTCTTGCCGTTCGCATCCACGAAAACGCCGTTGAGCATTTTACCCTTCGAGTCCACGCACATAATGAACGCAGTGAAAACGTCGCCGCTTTCATCGATGCTCGTGTCGGGGATCACGGTTTCGGATTGCTCCTCGGAGGTTTCGCCCGAAACGTCGGTGGATACCGTTTCGCTCGTTTCGCCGAGGTCGCTGAAATTAAGCACGTCCAGAAGCCAATCGTAAACGAACGTGAATCCCACGAAGGCAAACACCAATAGGCATATCGCGAAGGTGATGAAAAAGTTTTTAAAAGCAGAGGACAAAAGCTCATCTCCTTAAATCAATTCAAATCAGTTACAACCGATTATACACTAAAAGAATCGGTTTGTCAATCGAATGTTTTCGCGCGCATACGCACGCTTGCGGCATGACAATTAACTTGACAATCAGAGAATATATCGCTATAATGAAGAATATGCATAAATAAAGTAATTTATCGGGGAGAATGCGGTGCAGTGAGCGTAATTGAAGCAATCTTATACGGAATAATTCAGGGTGTTGCCGAATTTTTGCCCATATCAAGCTCGGGACATCTTGCGTTGGCGCAAAATTTTTTCGGCACCGAAGCCGAAAACGGCTTTGCCTTTAACATCGCGCTTCATCTTGCAACGCTGCTTTCGGTTTGCGTGGTCTTCCGAAAGGACGTTTTCGCGCTTATCAAGGGCTTTTTCTCGCTTGTTAAAAAGCTTTTTACAGGAAAGTTCAAGCAAGGGCTCGATTCGGGCGAAAGACTGTTTTTGATGCTTTGCGTCGCAACGCTTCCGCTTATTCCCGTCAAGCTTTTGGGGCTTGACGAAACGGTTGAGGAAATCAGTACCGTTTCTTGGATGATCGGCATTTTGCTTATAATCAACGGAACGATGCTTTTTGTCAGCGACCGCTTGAAGCAAACCGAATTAATGGCTGAAAACGGCGGCTATTTAAGACCTCTCGGCGTCGGCATCGTTCAGGCGCTTATCGGTATCATGCCGGGAATATCGCGCTCCGGCTCGACCATTACGGGCGGCAGAATTTTCGGCTTCTCACGCGAGGAAGCGGTTAGATTTTCGTTTTTGATGTCGATACCCGCGATTCTCGGTGCCTGCGTTACCGAATTGCCCGACCTTTTTTCCGAGGGCATGGCGGAGGATATGCTTGCTCCCGTCCTTGTCGGCGCGATAGTTGCGGCGGCGGTCGGATTTTTTGCGATCAAGCTGCTTCAGTATATTTCCAAAAACAAAGGCTTTGCCGTATTTTCGGTATACAGCGTAATCATCGGCGCTTCGGCAATAATCGCCGATCTCGCAATATAAGTGCAATACGAATGACGTTAAATTAAAAGGAGCTTGCCGTGGCAGACAAGAAAAAAACAAATAACGCGAAAAAAAACAATAATTCCGGCAATTCCAAGCAAAAACAAATAAAGATCGAGCGTACGGAGATAATACGTTGGGTGGTCGGCTTTGTTGCCTTTTTCATCATCCTGACCTTCATCCCCGCCATCAACAACGGTTGGCTGGGCAATATCGTCGCAACCTTTTTAAAGGGTCTGTTCGGCCCGATGTATTACGTTGTTCCGTTTCTCGTTCTCATTATCGATATTCTTTGGGGACGCGACCACGCGAACAATGTCGCAAGGGTAAAATACGTTATTTATGCGCTTGAATTTGTGTTCATCTCGATATTCGTGCAGATACTCGTTGCCGGCGGCGAGGAGCCTGTTGTAAATCAGCTTTACGCGCAGGGCATCGAGCTACAAAGCGCGGGACTTATAAGCGGCGCCGTTGCGATGCTTTTTATCGTTACCATCGGCACGACCGCTTCGATGGTCCTTGCAATTCTGGGTATCTTTATCTGCACTGTGCTTCTTTGCGGTGCGACTCCCAAGGATACCGTTATGGCGATAATCAATTACTTCCGCGATGCGTCGGCGCGCGCAAAGGAATCTCGCGAGGATGACGAGGAAGAGGAGGAATTGGAAATTCCCGCTCCTCGCCGTAAGAAGAAGCTTGAGGAAGCAAAAACCGAGCTTCCCGTTGCACTTCCAGAGGACCCCGCAATTCCCGCAAGTGAAGAAAAAACCGAATACGAAACTATTTCCGAATATAACGCGGCGACCGATACCGAGCTTCTGCCCGACCCGTCAGAGCCGATAGCCGAGCAGGTCAAGCCCGAACCGATCGAGGAAAAGACCGAGCCCGAAACTATTCCCGAAACGATAGAGGGAGCGGCTGATACCGATGACGGCGAGGACGAGGAGCTTTGTCTGGAGCCGATCGAGGATACCCCCTACGTATTCCCCCCGATTTCTCTGCTCTCCGCAGATGCGGGCAACGGAATGGGCGGTCCCTCGGGTGCCGAGGTCGAAAGGACAAGCCGTAAATTGGAAGAGGTTCTTGCGAGCTTTAACGTAAAGGCGAAGGTCATCAATTCCACCTACGGCCCGACGGTTACGCGTTATGAGCTTCAACCCGAAACGGGTGTCAGAGTAAAGTCGATATCCAACCTTTCCGACGATATCGCGCTTCACCTTGCCGCAACCGCGGTAAGAATCGAAAACATCCCCGGAAAAGCGGCGGTCGGTGTTGAAATTCCCAATAAGGTTACTTCGACGGTAAAGCTTCGCGGCCTTATCGATAATCCTCTCTTCCGCGACAACAAGAGCCGACTTTTCTGTTCGCTCGGCGAAGACGTTGCGGGCAGTCCCGTTTACCTTGATATTGCGAAAATGCCCCACCTTTTGGTTGCGGGTGCGACCGGTCAGGGTAAATCGGTTTGTATCAACTCGTTAATTATCTCTCTGCTTTACCGCAACCATCCCAACGACGTAAAATTAATACTTATCGACCCGAAAACCGTTGAATTTTCGGACTATAAGGATATTCCGCATCTTCTCGTGCCGGTCATTAACGACCCGAAGAATGCGGCAGGTACTCTTAACTGGGCTTGCAGTGAAATGGAAAAGCGTTACCGTCTTTTCGAAGAGGTCGGCGCGCGCGAGCTTATGGGCTATAACAGCGCGGTCGCAAACGATCCCGAGCGTGAGCTTATGCCTCAGATCGTTATCTTTATCGATGAATTTGCCGATTTGATGATGACCGCGCCCGATGACGTTGAAACCTCGGTCTGCCGTCTTGCTCAAAAGGCGCGTGCGGCAGGCATCCACCTTGTTATCGGTACCCAAAGACCCTCGGTTGACGTTATCACCGGTCTTATCAAGGCAAATATCCCCTCGAGAATCGCATTGACCACCACCTCGGCGGTCGACTCGCGTACCATTTTGGATATGACGGGCGCGGAAAAGCTGCTCGGTAAGGGCGATATGCTTTACTACCCCGTAGGCGCAATGAAGCCGATACGCGTTCAAGGCGCGTTCGTCGACGGCAAGAGCGAGGTTGCCGCAGTTACTCAGTTTATTAAAGAAGCCGCGCAGGCGCAATATGACGATGCTATTATGAAGCAGATCGAGCAGGAAGCGAAGCTTTGCGGTATGAAGGGCAAAAAAGCCGCCGCTGCCGCCGAAGCCGACGACGGCGACGACAAGATCGATCCGATGTTTATGGACGCTATCGAGGTTGCTATCGAAAGCGGCACCGTTTCGACGTCATTGCTTCAACGCCGCCTTTCCTTGGGTTATGCGCGTGCGGCGAGAATCATCGACAAAATGGAACGCCGCGGATATATCGGTGAATTCGATGCGGCGACCAAAAAACGTAATATACTTATCACCCGTGAGCAATTTGCCGAGCTCAAGCTCAACGGCGAAACGAAAAAGGAGTCTGAAAATGAATAAAAGGATCATCGCATTCGCGCTCGTTCTGATGACCGCGCTTTCGCTCGTTGCCTGCTCGGGCGGAAACGAATACAAATTAAGCTACACCTCCGACGGAAGCGACAAGGTCGATTATATTTATTACACTGAGGAGCGGGTCGTTTACGTTATCGGCGGACTTATGATGGTGAACGTCGACGGAGAACCGACTTTGCTTGAAATGGCGCTCGATTCGAACGAGATCTCCATTGAGGAGATCATCGAATCGGCAAAGAACGATTATGAAAACGGCGACCTCGATTGCGTTATTTACCCCGACGGAAGCTGTGAATATTCCTATGAAGGCTTTAAGATGATAGTGCTCAACACTCATTTGCGAAACGTCGACGTCTATTTCGTACCCTCGAGCATGGGCTTTTACGACGTTTATCACAAATAATTTGCGAGGTAAGACGTTATGTTTAAAAACGTAGGCAGAAAGATCCGCGGCGTTGCGTTGGTTTTCTTTACGCTCATGTGCATTGCGTCGCTTTCGGTTCTCGTTGTGGGAATCATCAGCGGGGTAAAGCTCAACTGGACGTGGCCCGTCATTTACAGTGTTATCGGTGCGTCGGTCGGGTTCGTGTTATCCCTCGTTCTGACATATATGCTTTACGGCTACGGTACGCTTATTAAGGTCTGCGAGGAAAATATGCGCATCAATGCCGAAATACTTATGCTTCTCCGCAAAGGCAGTCAGACCGCTGCAGGCTCCGCTTCCTGCGGCACACCCGTTCAAGCGGCTCCTTCCGTCAAGGAGGATGCCGAGGACGTAAAGGTCTATGTGGCAGCCTCCGACAACGCTTCCGAAGAAGTCCCCGAAGAAATCACCGAGGAAGTGACCGAGGAAGCGACCGAGGAAACGACCGAGGAAACGACCGAGGAAACGGTTGAGGAAGCGGTGACCGAAATTGCCGAGGATGCAGTAATCAATGCATATGAAGAGGCGGCAGAGTCACAGACTGTCGAGGAGCAGAGCGATGCCGACCTGTTTTCGGATTTTATCGGAGGAACGGCTTCACCCTCTCCCCAAAGCGGTGAATCGCGTGTGAAGCGTTGCCCGTCCTGCGGAAACGTGGTAAGACCTCAGGCGAATTTTTGCAATCAATGCGGTCATAAAATGAAATAAAACCGAGCTTTCTTGAGCTTTTGACCCGACGTAGCAAAATACGTCGGGTTTTTGTCGTTTTTTGGTACGTTAACGGGAGTTAAATTTTCTTTTTCACTTGCAATTTATTGTTGCGTATAATATAATAAGAGGTGATTAGGTATGGCAATTTTTCATGACGTTTTACTCGCAACGCTGGCATCGCTCGGCGTAATACTTGCCGTGCTTGAATTTGTTCGCGTTTCGCGTGCCAAAAAGGCAAGCTTTATCTGTTTGTGCTTCGATGAGAAGCTTCTTGACGGCGCAAAGCCGGATATGTTGATTATCTGTCGCACCGATGCAGAGCAGGAGGAGGTCATCCGCCGCGTCTGTTCGGACGAGGCGCGTAAAGTTTACATCAAAAGGTGGTAGTATTTTGGGCGAGCTGTATCTTGACGGCGTTGTTGAAGACATAATATACTCAAACGGCGAAAACGGATACACCGTCTGCACCATCAACTGCGGAGGCGATCCGATAACGCTCGTCGGCATAATGCCTTACGTCGGAGAGGGTGAAACCATTCGCGTTCAGGGTGAATGGCAGGTTCATTCGACCTTCGGACGTCAATTTCGCGTTGACTATTTCGAAAAAAAGCTGCCCACTACTCAGGCGGCAATACTTAAATATCTTGCGTCGGGCGCAATAAAGGGCATCGGCCCCGTCACCGCCGAAAGGATAGTTGCTCGCTTCGGCGAGGATTCGCTTGAGGTTATCGAAAACAATCCGCGCTGGCTTTGTGATATTCGCGGAATCTCTCCCAAGCGTGCCGACAGCATCCACGAAAGCTATACCGAGCAATTCGGAATGCGAAACGTTATGATGTTCTGCAACGAATTTTTCGGACCCGCGCTTTCGGTTAGGATCTTCAAGGCATACGGCTCGGCGGCTATCGATATCATCAAAATGACGCCCTACCGTCTTTGCAACGATATAAGCGGCATCGGGTTTGATAAGGCAGACCGCGTTGCGATGTCGCTCGGCATCCCTCACGACAGCCCCGACCGTGCCGAGGCGGGTGTCGTGCATACGCTTACCGTTGCATCGGTCAACGGCGGTCATTGCTATCTTCCCGAGGAGGAGCTTTTGACCGCGGCTTCAAAGGTGCTCGGCGTTTCGGAAAACGTCACGCGTGAAGCGGTCGGCAGACTCGTTATGAAGGAGCAGATAAAAAAATTCGATGTCGGCGAGGATATTGCTTACGCCCTGCACGAGCTTTATTCCGCCGAGGTCTATATCGCCGCAAAGCTGCATGCTCTTGCCGATTTCAAGTTCCCCTTCGTTTTGGAGGGCATTGACGAGCAGACCAAGGTGCTTGAGCAGAAATATAACATAGCTTATGCCGACGAACAGCGCACCGCGATATCTTATGCGCTTACCGGCGGTGTGACGGTTATCACCGGCGGTCCCGGTACGGGTAAAACGACCGTCATCAAGGCGATACTCGATATTTGCGATATACTTAAATTTTCCTGCGTGCTTGCCGCACCGACGGGCAGAGCGGCGCAAAGAATGTTTGAATCGTCGGGCAGAGAGGCAAAAACGATTCACCGTCTGCTTGAAGCGAGTGTTTCGGACAACGGACATCATCACTTCCAGCGTGACGAGGACAACCCCATAAATCAAAAGGTCATTATTATAGACGAAATGTCGATGGTCGACACTAACCTTATGTGCGCACTGCTTAAGGCGGTCAAGGTCGGCAGCTATCTTATTCTCATCGGCGACCCCGACCAGCTTCCCCCCGTAGGACCGGGCAATTGCCTGAACGATATTATCAATTCCGACCGCTTTAACGTCGTTAAGCTCGATAAGATCTTCCGTCAGGCGGAGCAAAGCCTTATCGTAATGAACGCCCACGCGATAAATCGGGGCGAAATGCCGGTGCTCAATTCGCGTGATAACGATTTCTTCTTTGTCGAGCGAAACGGAGCGGAAAATATTGCGTCGCTTTTGCTTTCCTTCGTGGCAAAGCGTCTGCCCGAAAGGTATAATGCCGATCCGCTTGACGAAATTCAGGTCATATCCTGCACGCGTAAGGGTGCATTGGGCACCTATGAGCTGAATGCGATGTTCCAAAACGCGCTCAACCCGAAATCGCCTAAGAAAGCCGAGAAAAAATACGGCTCGGTCATATTCCGCGAGGGCGATAAGGTAATGCAGGTAAAGAACGATTACGATCTCGAATGGAAGCGCGGACACGAATCGGGAAGCGGCATATTCAACGGTGACGTAGGAAAGATCCGCGAGATCGATACCCGAAACGAAAGCATGACGGTCGATTTCGACGGAAGGATCACCGAATACGATTTTTCTCAGCTCGAGGAATTGGAGCACGCTTATGCCGTTACGGCGCATAAAAGTCAGGGCAGTGAATACCGCATCGTCGTCATTCCCTCGTTTGATGCACCCTTTCCGCTTATGACGAGAAACCTGCTTTACACAGCAGTCACCCGCGCAAGGGAAATGGTGGTCATCGTCGGTACGAGCCGTTCGCTTGGCGTTATGGTCTCGAACAACCGAATACCGATTCGCCATACTGCGCTGAAGCATCTTTTGCCTTTGGTGTGATTATGAAATTAAGACATCGTTCGCCTGCACTCTGTATGATGTGCAGATATTATGCGTGCTATCAAGAGCTTCCGCTTTGCAAGCACTGTCTTGCCGACCTCCAATCAATACTTACCGAGCCGTGCAGGACCTGCGGAAGAGGCCCTAACGAATGCGAATGCACGGGTGAGGACAGTCACCGCTTTATGTTCTTTTACAACGGCTTCCGTGCAAGACGGCTTATGTATTTTATTAAATACAACGCCGATGACGAAGCGATACGTTTTATTTCCGAGCTGGCGGTCGAGGCAACGGGGCTTAAAATGTCCTCTTACGACGGCATCGCCTACGTGCCGAGGCTTCGCAAGCGCGAAAAGCGTTACGGCTACGATCAATCAAAGAAGGTCGCGACCGAGCTTTCGCGTCTTTACGGCATCCCTGTCATCCATGCGTTAAGGCGCGTCGGCGGACGGGAGCAAAAGCTGTTGAGCGCGAGCGAGAGAAGAAAAAACATTATCGGCAGATATCAGCTTCGGTTAGACCGCGATATGACGAAAAAATTCAAAAAGATACTTCTTGTTGACGATATTTACACGACCGGCGCAACGATAAAGGCGTGCAAACGGATCTTGCTCGATAACGTTGCCGAAGCGGTCATACCCTTTACCTTTGCGAAAACCAATTTTCTTAAAAAATAACAAAAGCATAGGGGAGTAAAGAAATGAAAAACGGCGAGCTTATCAGAATCCAAGCAGGCGAATTGCTTTGTACCCTTTCTGTTGAAAAGGGCGGTGTTTCGCTTTATTCCATCCGCGACAGAAAGATAAAAAAGAATTTTCTTACCCAAAAGCGCCCCTTATTTACCCTAACGGCAAGGGCGATGTCTTCGGACGAGCAGATAACCGTTTCCTCCTGTGAGGGCTGGAAAAGCTGTGCCTCCCAAACGGTCGACGGTAACACCTTCGTCGTGCTTTCCGGAAACGGCGAGCTTAAAGACGTCACCGTTTTGCTTTGCGCTCACACGGTCGGTAACCGAATCGAATGGTCGACCGAGCTTATAAGCGAAAACAAGGATTACAGCCTTTATTCCTGCGATTATCCGACAATAAGCTTCGATGCGAAAAAGGACGTTTGGTTTATGTCACCCAACGGCCCCGGTGAGCTTTGGAACGGTCTTGACGATTGCAAATCCTGTCAGGATTATCCGTCCTACGGAGCATCGATGCAGTTTATGGCGTTTTGGAACAAGGCGTGGAACCGCGGTATTTATTACGGACTTCACGATCCCGCACCCGCATATAAAAAGATCTTTTTCGAAAAGAAAAAGCACGAAAAATTCTTCACAGCCTGCGGCAAGCTTCCCTTGACCGATATCGATCTTCCTGCCAATTCGCAAAGGCTTTGCGGTAAATGCGTTTGGGAAATTTTTGACGGCAACTGGTACGATGCGGCGCAGCTATACCGCGAATTCTTCCTTAAAAACGCTGTCTGGAAGCCCGAAACCGACGAGGAGGGAAGAAAGGACAGCCCCGATTGGATGAAGCAGGAAAACCATTGGTGGATAGTCAGAATGAAGGACGACGAGCAATACGTCGACGACGTTCTTGCCGCCAATGCCGATTTGGAATATGACAGCCCTATCCACCTTTACGACTGGTTCAAGATTCCCTATGATAACGATTACCCCCATTATTTCCCCGCAAAGGAAGCCTTCCACACGGGTGTTAAGCGCTTGCAGGAAAACGGCGTGCGCGTTATGCCCTATATCAACGGACGTCTTTGGGATACCAAGGACAGGGGAATGGAGGATTTCGAGTGGTCGGAAAAGGCTAAGCCGAATTGCACCAAGGACCGCAACGGCGTTCCCTTTATCGAAACCTACAATTCAAAGGAAGCCGACGGCACCCACGTTCGCCATTCGATAATGTGCCCCTCCACCGCTTGCTGGCAGGAAAAGGTTACCGAAATCGTAAGCAAGCTTCTTAACGAGGTTGGCGTTAACGCCGTTTATATCGACCAAATTGCCGCGGCGGCACCGAAAATGTGCGAGGACAGAACGCACTCGCACCGCGCAGGCGGCGGAACCTGGTGGGTAGAGGGATATAACAACCTTCTCGACCACGTTAACCGCATCCGTCCCGAGGGAAGCGCGCTTACAACCGAATGCACCGCAGACCCCTTTATGAAGCGTATGCAGGGCTATCTTACCTGGCTTTGGGTTCACAACCGCCAAGTACCTGCTTTCGTTGCGGTATACGCGGGATATGTTTCGATGTTCGGACGCAATTACCGATATATGCCCTATGACGATGATGAGGGACAGCGCATAAATATTGCTCAATCGTTCACCTTCGGCGAACAGCTCGGTTGGAACGCACCCGACCTTTATATGCAAATGAAGAGCAAGCATTTTTATAAAAAGTGCGTACACGAAAGGGCAAAGATCGGTTCGTTCTTCTATAACGGCAGATTGCTTAAATCTCCCGAATTTTATGACGATCAGCCCATTATCCGCACAACAAGATGTAAGGAAGCATACGGCGGTATCGTTGAGCATTCCGCGGTATTTTCCGAGTATTGGCAAAGAAACGACGGCGAAAAGCTTTTGCTTATCGTCAACGCGTGTGAAAACGAAGCGGTCGTTAATTACACAAGCGGTCTTGAGGACGGCAAATATATACTTTCGGGCGATGCTTGCGGTACGCTCGAAATCAAAAACGGAAGCGGCAAAGCAACCTTACCTCCGTTTTCGATAGTTTACGCAAGAGCAGAATAATCAATCGGAGATTTTTATGGCATTTCGTTTTTTTCGCCCCGATATGGCGTTTTGCGACGTTTATACAATAACCCCCGAAGCATTGAACGAGCTTGGGGTAAAGGGCGTTGTGTTTGATATCGACAATACAATAGCGCCTTATGAAATCGAGCGCCCTACCGAGAAGATGAATGAATATTTCGCGTCTTTAAGGGAAGCGGGAATAAAAATGGCGTTTGTTTCCAACAACCAAGGCGCGCGCGTTACGACCTTTAACGAAGGACTCGGCTTGTTTTACGTTTGTAAGGCAGGCAAGCCCTCGCCGAAGGGCGTGCGTAAATGCGTTGCTCATTTCGGCTTGGACAAGGGCGAGGTCATGGCGGTGGGAGATCAGATATTCACCGACTGTATCGCCGCGCACCGCGCAGGCATTCGGTTTGCGCTGGTTAAGCCGATCCAACCCGTTGAAAGCAAATTCTTCCGCATAAAGCGCTTTTTCGAGCGCCCGTTTGTGCGCAAGCTCGATTGGCTTAACCCCAAAAACGCAATGCAAAAAATACGCAACCGTAAAAAGAAAGCGAAGGATAAGGAATGAGCAAGACCGCAAAATTCGGCCCCGGCGGCAATTGCGATGCATTTCGTGCCGCAGGCGGAAAATCGACTCTCCAAGCGCCGGGCTTTGTAAAATCGATGGGGCTTGACGCCTATGAATACGAAGCAGGCAACGGCATAAGCGGAAGCTTCGACCTTTTTGCCGCAATCGGCAGAAAGGCAACCGAGCACGGTATTTTGATGTCGTTTCACACGCCGTATTTCATATCGCTTTCCTCAACCGAAAAGGAAAAACGCGACAACAGCATCGAATACATACGCAGAAGCGCTGAGGTAAGCGCATTGCTCGGCGCAAAAACGATGGTCGTGCATTGCGGCTCCTGCGCGAAAATAAGTCGCGAAACCGCAATGGATTACGCGCGCGAAACGCTCGAGGGCGTTGCACTGATGATGCAGGAAAATAATTTTAAAACGATCGTCGGAATCGAAACGATGGGCAAGGTAAATCAGTTGGGCACGCTTGACGAGGTAATTGAGCTTTGCAAGATCTCGTCCTGCTTTGCACCCGTTGTGGATTTCGGTCACCTTAACGCGCGTGACAGAGGCGTTTTCTATACCGCCGACGATTACAAACGGGTTTTCGACCGCATCGCTTCGGAATTGGGAAGCAATTATGCCGAAGACCTGCATTGCCATTTTTCAAAAATAATGTTCACGGAAATGGGCGAAAAGAAGCATCTTACCTTTGAGGATAATATTTACGGCCCGAATTTCGAGCCGCTTGCCGAGGCAATCGTTTCGCTCGGCGTTGCGCCTACGATCATTTGCGAATCGGCAGGCACTCAATCCCACGATGCTGCATTTATGAAAATGACTTATGAAAGTGAAAAAATCAGACAAAACAAATAAGAAAACAAACAAAAGAAATATAATAAAGCTGATACGAAATCTATTCGTTTCGCTCATGCTTGTGTCGGTCGTTACGGTTTTGGTGTGTAATCTTACGGTGTTGTACTCCGCGGACGATTATATTATCAATGCCGAAAAAGCGAGCGAGCTTGAGGATATCGACTGTATAATCGTGCTCGGTGCAGGGCTCAAGCGCGACGGCACACCGTCGTTTGTGCTTCGACAACGCTTGGATTGCGGAATATCGCTTTACGGTTCGGGCGTGTCGGACAGAATACTTGTAAGCGGCGACCATTCACGAATCGAATATAACGAGGTCGGCTCGATGAAGTCGTATATGTCGAAGAGGGGAATAGAGCCCAACGTTATTTTCACTGACCACGCCGGATTCGACACATACGACACCTTTTACCGAGCAAAAGAGGTTTTCAAGGCGAAACGCGTTGTTATAGTTACACAGAATTTTCACCTTTCGCGCGCCGTGTTTATTGCACGGGAGTTGGGACTTGAAGCTTGGGGCGTCGCCAGCGATGCAGGCGCTTCGGGCGGAATAAAAAATGAAACACGCGAGATATTTGCGCGGGTAAAATACGCTTTTGATGCGATTTTTAAGCCCGAACCCAAATTCTTGGGCGAGGCTATACCAATATGGGGAGATGCATCCGCTTCTGACGGATGAAAAAAGGAATTATGAAATTTAACGAAATTACTATCCACACCACGACCGCAGGAAGCGAAGTCGTTTCGGGCGTGCTGTTTAACGAGGGAATAAGCTGCTTTTCGGTAGACGACCCGCGCGACCTTGCCGAATTGCTCGAAAATAAATACGTTCCCGTCGATTACGTCGAGGAGGGACTTCTCCGCGAGGACGGCGACGTTTTGGTTCGCGTTTATCTTGCCGAAAACGAGCAGGGACAGCTTCAGCTTGAGGGTGTGCTTGCAGGTATTGAAAAATTAAAGACCTTGGGCGAGGATTGGCTCGGCACACTTGAAACCGAGCTTTCGGTTACCGACGAAAAGGATTGGGAAAACAATTGGAAGCAATATTTCCATCCGCTTCCCATCGGCGAAAAATTCCTTGTCGTTCCCTCTTGGGAAAAGGAGGAGGGCAACGGCAGAACGGTTATCGAAATAGACCCTGCATCCTCCTTTGGTACGGGCAGACACGAAACCACCGCGCTTTGTCTTGAAGCGCTCGAAACACTCTCGCCCGAGAATAAAAACGTGCTTGATATGGGCTGCGGAAGCGGTATTTTGGGCATAGGCGCCGCACTTTTGGGCGCAAAGCATATCGACGCTGTCGATATCGATATGGTCGCAACCCGTATTGCCGAGGAAAATGCCGAAAAGAACGGTGTTGATAAGAGCGTTATGGAGGTATATTGCGGAAACGTGCTTACCGATAAAGCGCTTTGGGATTCCTTTGCCGAAAGAAAATACGGCATAATCCTTGCGAACATCGTTGCCGATATTATCAGCGATATGCTTCCCTTGTTCGATTCCTGTCTTGAGCAAGACGGCAGAATGGTCTGCTCGGGCATTATATCTCCGAGAAAAGAATTCGTGCTCGATGCACTCAAAAATAACGGCTTTGTCGTTGAAGAGCTTAAAGAAAAGAATGATTGGGTTGCGATAGTATGCAAAAAGGCATAAATGCAGAGCTTTTGATAAAAGAGCTCGAGGAACAGATAAATTATCATTCGCGTTTATATTACGAGCTCGATTCCCCGATAATCGAGGACGAGGAATACGACAGACTTTTTGCCCGTCTTGTCGAGCTTGAGAGGGAATACCCTCAATTCGCCTCCCCCAATTCCCCTACACAGCGTGTCGGCGGAAAGGTTTCGGATAAATTCGAAAAGGTGCGCCATGCAGTGCCTATGGACTCGTTCGGCGATATTTTTTCGGAGGAGGAAATTTACGAGTTCGTAAACAAAATAAAAACCGAATATCCCGATGCGGATTTTACCGTTGAAAAGAAATTCGACGGACTTTCGGTCTCGCTCGAGTATGAAAACGGACTTTTCGTGCGCGGATTAACGCGCGGCGACGGTATTTTCGGCGAGGACGTAAGCGAAAACGTAAAAACCATTCGCTCGGCGCCCTTGAAATTAAACAGCGATGCTACAGTGCTCGTTCGCGGCGAGGTTTATATGCCGCGAAAGGTCTTTGCAAAATTAAACGAAAAGCGTGATGCAAACGGCGAAAAGCATTTTGCAAATCCGCGCAATGCGGCGGCAGGCTCACTTCGTCAGCTCGATTCGCGTATTTGCGCCGAAAGAGGGCTTGAAATTTTCGTTTTCAATCTCCAATCGGCGGAAGATATGCCTGTTCGCCATTCCGAATCGCTTGAATATTTAAAATCGCTCGGCTTTACCGTTTCCGACGGAAGCCGTCTTTGCCATACCGCCGACGAGGTAGTTGCGGCGGTACGCGCTATCGGTGAATCGCGCCCGAATCTTCCTTACGATACCGACGGCGCGGTGATAAAGGTCGACAGTCTTGCTTTGCGTGAGCGATTGGGCAGTACGGCAAACGCTCCGCGTTGGGCGGTCGCCTATAAATTCCCTGCGGAAATAGCGCAAACACGTCTTACCGATATCGAAATCCAAGTCGGCAGAACGGGTGTGTTGACTCCTCGCGCCGTGCTCGAGCCGGTGCGCTTGGCGGGAAGCACGGTTTCTTATGCAACGCTTCACAATATCGATTTCATCCGTGAGCGCGATATTCGTATCGGCGATACGGTTCGTATTCGTAAGGCTGGCGATATAATCCCCGAAATCATTTCGGTGGTTACCGATGTAAGAACGGGTAACGAAATCCCCTTCGAAATGCCCGAAATCTGTCCTTCGTGCGGTGAAAGAACCGTTCGTGAAAACGGCGAAGCGGCGGTTCGTTGCATCAACCCCGATTGCTCGGCACAGCTAAGCCGAAGCATAATCCATTTCGTTTCCCGAAGCGCGATGAATATCGATAATCTCGGCGAAAGCGTTGTCGAGCAATTTATCGCAAACGGTCTTATCCAAAGCGCGGCAGACCTTTATTACCTCAAAAAAGAGGATATCGCAAGCCTTGACCGTCTGGGCGTTAAGAGCGCGCAAAATATCATCAACGCAATCGATAAGAGCCGTGAGGCAGGACTTGAAAAATTGCTGTGCGGTCTTGGCATCCGTCATATCGGCGAAAAGGCGGCGCAATCAGTCGCGGCTCGCTTCGGCAATATACAAGCGGTGATGGATGCGAGCGTCGAGGACCTTCTTGCCGTTGACGATATCGGTGTCGAAAGTGCCGAATCGGTGGTAAATTTCTTTAGCGGCGAGCACGCGAAAGCCCTTATAAAGCGCCTTCTTGACGCAGGCGTTTCGGGCGAAAGCAAGGAAAAGGCGCAAGGTGACGCTTTAAACGGAATGACGATCGTTGTCACGGGCACGCTCCCCACACTGAAGCGTCAGGAGGCGGAAGCGCTCATTCGCTTGAACGGCGGTAACGCTTCGGGCTCTGTTTCCAAAAAAACGACCTATTTGCTTTGCGGAAGCGATGCGGGAAGCAAGCTTACGAAGGCACAGTCACTCAATGTTCCGATCATAAACGAGGAGCAGTTCCTCGAAATGATAAATAAAAATCAAAAAAATTAAATTTTCCGTTCAAAGGAGAAAAAAATTATGGATTACACTAAGTTACCGGTTTTTGCCGAAGCAGAAGTAGTTGTTTGCGGCGGCGGTACCGCAGGCGCGTTTGCCGCAAAAGCGGCGGCTGATATGGGACGCGATGTTTTGATAGTCGAGCAATTCGGCTCGCTCGGAGGCACCGCAACAAACGGCTTGGTACTTCCGATAATGCATACCCATATTCCCCAAAACCCCCAATGCTCGTACATTTCCAACATCGTTCGTGACAAAATGATCGAACTCGGCGCGGCAAGCGCAAACGGCGCAAACTTCGACCCTATCGTTCTTAAGGCGGTTCTTGAGGGTATGTGCGACGAAGCAGGCGTTAAGATCCTTCTTCATACCTTTATCGCAGAAACCGTTGTTAACGACGGCAAGCTCGAGGCTATCGTGGTCGCAAACAAAAACGGTCTCGGCATCATCAAGGGCAAGATGTTTATCGATGCTACCGGCGACGGCGATATTTGCGTACGCGCAGGCGCAGGCTATACCAAGGGCAATCCCGAAACCGGCAAGAACCAACCCATTTCCTTGCGTTATATGGTTTCCAACGTCGATATCGATGCTCTCGGTATGTTCATCAAGGAGCTTATGGAAAAGAGCGGTAAGAATTCCGGCGCAAGCTATGATGACAACGGCAGCGTTTACGTTGCTTGCTGTGCGGGCGATAAATGGACCTTCTCCGACGTATTTGACGAGGCTATCGCAAACGGCGACCTTACCGAGGATGACAAGGCTTACTGGCAAGGCTTTATGGTTACCGGCCGTAAGCACACTCTCGCATTCAATAACCCCGAATTCTTCGATGAGACCGACGGTACCGATCCTACTCACCTTACCAAGACTCAGATCGCAGGTAAGCAGCGCATCCTCCGTCAGCTTCAATTTTATAAAAAGTATCTCAAGGGCTTTGAAAACGCATACGTTTCGGATATCGCGGCAATGGTCGGCATTCGCGAAAGCCGCAATATCGAAACCGAATACGTTCTTTCGGCAACCGACCTTCTCCGCCGCGTGAAGTTTGACGATATGTTCTGCCAATCCAACTATCCCGTTGACATTCACGGCAAGGTATTAAACTTCTCGGCAAATCTCGAGCCGGTCGACGACGGCAAGCTTTGGTATGAGATCCCCTATCGCTCCTTGGTAGTCAAGGGCTTCGATAATCTCTTTATCACAGGTCGCTGCTTGGGTGCGGAATTTTTGGCTCAAAGCTCGCTTCGCGTTCAGCACTCCTGCCGCGCATCGGGCGAAGCCGCAGGTATCGCATCCGCGATCGCGCTTGACAGAAATATTCTCCCCCGCGACGTTGACGGTAAAGAGGTTCGCGGCATAATGATCGAAAAGGGCGCACAATTCGTTCTTTAAGCAACAAAACAGCAAAAACCGCAGGAAAACAATTCTGCGGTTTTTTGATCGAAGCAACGGTAAAAAAGAACAAATTGTGAATAAATTGAGAAAAAACACTTGACTTTAGCGCGAGAGTGTGCTAAAATATCCGCAACAAAATGTTACCATTTTGAAAAAAATTTTAAGGAGTTTTTATCATGAAAGGTAAGGCTACAGCCGGCCTCGTACTTGGTATCGTAGGTCTCGTATTCAGCTTTATGAGCGGTTGGTTCTCCATCCTCGCACTTCCTATGGCAATCGTAGGTCTCGTTCTTTCCGTTAGCGGTAAGAAGGCACTCGCTGCTGCAGGTCAGCCCGCAGGCATCGGTACTGCAGGTCTCGTTATCGGCATCATCGCAGTTGTTTTCGCTTCTATCTTCTTCTTCACTTGCGGCGTTTGCACTCTCTGTGTTGAAGATGCAATCGAAGACGCAGTTGGCGATCTCGACGATCTCGAAAATGCTTTGAACGACGCTCTCAACGGTTTGAGAATTTACCTCGGTAAATAATCGCTGATTAATTAAGCAGGTTAAACGGTTCGACATAGTAAATATGTCGGACCGTTTATTCGTTTTGTTTTTGCTCTATCGGAGGCGCTATGTTACCTTATATTGAACTTTTCGGCAAAATGATCCCGATGTACGGCGTGTGCTTTGTTGTCGGTATGGGACTTGCGGTTTTGACCGTTTGGCTTCTTGCGCGCAGATACAAGGAAATACCTCAGATCGACGTCGCTTGCTCTGCCGTTTATGCGGGCATCGGTGCTGTTGTCGGAGCAAAGCTTTTGTTTTTGATCGTAAATCTTGATAAGATAATTTCGGGTGAGCTTCCGTTTTTGCAGGCGTTTCAGGGCGGCTTCGTTTTCTATGGCGGACTTATCGGCGGTATTATCGGCTTGTATTTGTATGTAAAGATATATAAGCTCAACGCCTTTAAGTTTTTCGAGATTTATGCGACAGTGGTTCCCTTGGGACATTCTATCGGCAGAGTGGGATGCTTTTTGGGAGGCTGCTGTTACGGTATCGAATATGACGGCCCGCTTTCCTGCACCTATCACATAAACATCGGCAACACACCGCTCGGAGTACCCTTGTTCCCCGTTCAGCTTGCCGAAGCTTCGCTTTTGCTCTGCCTGTTTTTCGTTTTGCTTTTGCTTTATATGAAAAAGCGCGACTTGGGCATTCAAGTGCTTACCTACGGCTTCGTTTACTGTCTGCTTCGCTTTTCTCTTGAATTTTTGCGCGGCGATAAAGAACGCGGCGCTTTGCTCGGCATATCGACAAGCCAATTCATAAGCCTTGTCTTTGCGGCGGTGCTTGTTGTAATACTTGTTTTTAGAATCAAAAAGGCAAAAAATAAAGCTGCCGAATAAATTTGAAAAAAATCAAAGGAAGGGAAAGGAGCAGGTTTCCCAAGGACAGTTACCTTCAATAAAACGGAATTTGGCGCAAAAATTCCCTGCTTGTAACAAGAAAAGATAAAACTACCCGAAGAAGAGAAAACAAAACTCTTTTTCGGGTAGTACTTTTTATATAGTGATATTCTGTGCTTTTCGCACAGAGTGATATTTCCCTTTCGGGAAGTGATATTGAAATCTTTCGATTCAGTGATATTTTATTCGCCATTAAACTGCCAAAGGCAATATAACTCGCCGAGGAAAACGAGGCGAATAAAACTGCGAGACTTCCGTTTCGGGAAGTCTCGCTATCCCTTCCTTTTTGTTATATTTTCTTTTTAAACCAGATCGCTTGGTAAGGCTTTAAGGCTTCGTAAATATCTTTGTAGTTGTTCAAAATCACCTCACAGCCGTCGGGAATACATTCGGGCATTGCGCCTTCGCTGTCGGCAAAACGGCAAACGGCGAATATTTTTTCATCGCCGAGCGTACGGGTGTAAACGCTTGTATCGTTTTCGTTGAGCAAAAGCTCAAATTCGCCGTTTTTAAGACATTCGTCGCCCGAACGGAGCTTTAACATTTTGCGGTAGAAATTAAGCACCGAATTTTCGTCGTTATCCTGCTCTTGTACCGTAAAGCCCTTATCGACCTGCGTTTTTATCCAAGGCGTGCCGCTTGTAAATCCGCCGTTTTCTCCGATCGTCCAAGGAATGGGGGTTCGTCCGCAATCGCGTGAGCCGTATTGCATCTTCGCCAAAAGCTCGCTTTCGGTGAATTTTCCGCTTTCCTTAAGCTCTTTATAAGCGTTAAGCGTTTCAATGTCGCGGTATTCGTCCATCGAATTAAAGGTCGGGTCGTGAAGTCCCAATTCCTGACCCTGATAAATAAATCCGACACCGCGCATACCGTAAAGCATAGAAGCAAGCATCGTTGCGCTTTCATAAGGGTAATTAAGGTCACCGAAGCGCGAAAGCGCGCGCGGCTGGTCGTGATTTTCAATAACAAGCACGGGATAGCTGTCGTCCTTAAGACCGATCTCCCATTTCGCAAGAATATCGACAAATGCCTTTTTGTCTAAGGGCTCGGGGTCGAATTTATCGCCGTTGACTCTGCCGAGCAAAAGATGCTCGAATTGGAAGGTCATTGTTAATTCACCGCGCTCCTTGCCGGTAAGCTCAAGCGCCTGCGCGGGGGTCAGACCCCAAGTTTCTCCTACCGTCAACGCCTTGTGAGGTTCAAGCGCGCGGACATGAAGCTCGTGCAGAAATTCGTGCAATCTCGGTCCGTTTCCGCCTGCATAGGGACGTGTGAAATCCTTCGAGATGTTGTTTATAACGTCGCAACGGAAGCCGTCCACGCCCATATCGAGCCAATAATTTATCATATCGGCGATCTCTTGGCGCACCTTCGGGTTTTCCCAGTTAAGGTCGGGTTGCTTTTTCGAGAAAAGGTGGAGATAATACTGTCCCGTCGCTTCATCGAATTCCCAAGCGCTT
>JAZRTE010000010.1:0-10520 GCA_045651785.1 Eubacteriales bacterium
TGATCGAGGCATTACCCGCTGAAAGCGAGATCTCTTTCTACCGTCAAGGGGACTTTACCGATTTGTGTGCCGGTCCTCACCTGCCGGATACCGGCCGCCTGAAAGCGGTGAAACTGCTTAGCGCGACGGGCGCATACTGGCGCGGTGATTCCAATAACAAGATGTTACAACGCATCTACGGCATCTCGTTCCCGAAAGCGGCCGAATTGGAAGAACACCTCAACCGTTTGGAAGAAGCCAAAAAACGTGACCATAATAAACTCGGCCGTGAACTTGAACTGTTCACCACCGTCGATGTAATCGGTCAAGGTCTGCCGATCCTGCTCCCGAAAGGTGCGCGTGTGGTACAGCTGTTGCAACGTTGGATCGAGGACGAGGAACAAAAGCGCGGCTATCTGTTGACCAAAACCCCGCTGATGGCAAAGAGCGATCTCTATAAAATTTCGGGACACTGGGACCACTATCTGGACGGTATGTTCGTCCTGGGCGATCCCAAAGACGAATCCAAGGAATGCCTGGCAATGCGTCCGATGACCTGCCCCTTCCAGTATCAGGTGTTTCTCAACCGCGCCCGCTCGTACCGTGATCTGCCGATGCGTCTGGGCGAGACGTCCACCTTGTTCCGCAACGAGGACAGCGGCGAAATGCACGGATTGATCCGGGTACGCCAATTCACCATTTCCGAAGGTCACCTGATCCTGCGTCCCGATCAGTTGGAAGAAGAGTTCAAGGGTTGTCTGGAACTTGCCAAACACGTGTTGGATACCGTTGGAATGTGGGAAGACTGTACCTTCCGCTTCTCGCAATGGGATCCCAACCGCACCGATAAATACGAGGGCACTCCCGAGCAATGGAACGAGGCTCAGGACATTATGGGCAGATTGCTCGATAAGCTCGGCATAAATTACGAAATCGGTATCGACGAAGCGGCGTTCTACGGACCCAAGCTCGACATTCAGTGCAAGAACGTATTCGGCAAGGAGGATACCATCGTTACCATCCAAATCGATATGCTTCTCGCAAAGAAGTTCGGTATGGAATACGTTGACTCCGAAAACAAGCTCGTCAACCCCTATATCATCCACCGTACAAGTATGGGATGTTACGAAAGAACGCTCGCGCTCCTGCTCGAAAAATATGCAGGCGCACTCCCGATGTGGCTCTCGCCCACTCAGGCAACCGTTATCCCCGTTAATGCCGATATGAACTCTTACGCGGCAGAAATCACTGCAAAAATGGAAGCCTGCGGCATCCGTGTCCGCCTTGACGACCGTAACGAAACAATGGGCAAGCGCATCCGCGAAGCGCAAATCGAAAAGATTCCCTATATGCTCATCGTCGGCGGCAAGGAGCAGGAAACCAATTCGGTATCCGTTCGTACCCGTAAGGGCGAAGACCTCGGCGCAATGCCCGTTGACGAAATGCTTGCGAAATTCACCCTCGAAATCGCAACCAAGGCGAAGTAATTTCAGACAATGCGTTAGTTCCCAAGAACCTTTTTTGAAAAAAGTGTTCTTGAACTCCCAAAAACCTTCAATACAAAAAGGACTTCCGATTCGGAAGTCCTTTTTTGGTTATTTTGCTTCGATGCTGATATAAGTATCGCCAAGATTCCAGCCGTCACCCGAACCGTTTCCGTCGTCCGGTGTGCTCCAAACAATCTCGAAGCTTATGTTGCCGTTAAACTTAGAAACGTCAATTTCGAACGTATACGTTTTTCGTTCGGTGCTCCATCCGAACACGTCACCATATTCATAGGAAGCTATTGTTGTATCTCCGGATTTTATCGCAATCTTTGCCTCGTTATAGCATATCCATTGTGTTCTGTCACAATCGAAAGCAAGACTTATCTTAATTTTCGTAAATCCGCTATCGAGCAATTGTTGCTTGTTGAATCCGGTGCTGACGTTGTCGGTATGACTTTTTCCTGCAGGAAGGTGTGCGCGTTTTGAATCGCCGGATTTTTTAAGGAAGCTTGTATCGTATTTTGTCTTGGCCCAAACGGCATAAAGCATTACTGTACTGTTCGGCGTTACGTCGGTAACGGCTTGTCCGAGCTTGTACATAGGCGTTGTTGCTTTAGCGTCGGTGCTCCAACCGATAAGAGTGTAGTTCGTTTTGGTGTATCCGCCGCTTGCAAGCGCGCTTGCGGAATCATAGGTGTGAGTCGTGTTGTTAACAACTCCGTTGCCGCCGTTTGCATTGTAAACAACGGTGTAGGTTCGTGCCTTCCATTTTGCAAACAGGGTGGCAGTTCCGTTTGCCGCCGAAGCAAGGTTTGCTTTTTCTACGGTTTCGTTTCCTTTGCCGACCTTGTTCGTACAAGCGGCATCGAGATACCAGCCGTCAAACGTCCAGCCGATAAGCGAGGGCGCTTGTCCGAGCGTAACGCTTGTGTCGTAAATTGCATCGATGCTTGTCGGCATATTTGTGACAGCGTTGCTTGCGTTGCTCGGTTTGTTTGCTTCATACTTAACGGTGTATTTGTTTGCGTTCCATTGAGCGTTCATTACCAACATTTGACCTGCGCCCGCCAAGTTCTTTACGGTTTTACCTTCGGTGTAATCGGTGCCGGTCGCATCGGTCCACTTATCAAAGGTATATCCCGTGTAAGCAAAAGGATTGCTTGCCAATTTAACGTCGGTATCTCTGGGATACATTTTCACAACGCTTTCATTTGTGCCGTTGTTTGCAAAATACTGAACGAAGAAGTTGCCGTTGACCTCGTTGTTGATTCCGTCGATATATACGTCATAGGAAAGTGCGTCGGAAACATATTCGCGTCCGTCCTTCTTGTCGCACAAAACGGCGGTAGAGGTATCTTCATCCAAAACGCTGAAGGTTTCCAAGCCGAAGGTGTTTGTAACGGGGTCGAACACAACGAATGCATAAACCTTAACCGTACCGACGTTTGCGTAATAATAGTTACCGGGCGCTACGTCGTGAGTAAAGGATATGTTGCGGTCCTTCGATTGGCTGATTGCCTTGTTATATGCAAAATTGGTTTCTATCGTGTTGGAGTTTTCGTCGCTTTCTTCGCCGCTTCCGCCCTCGGTAATGCTGCCGCCGACGCTTGCGCTTATCTCGCACGAAACGCCGATGGAGGTTTCTACCTTAGATTTTGCAAATTCGGGGCCGATTTCCGCACCAACCATTACCGAAACCTCAACTCCTGCAGAGGAGGATTGCTCCCAATCGTTTGTCATTTCCCAATTGGTGCTGTTTGTAACGGTATGCGAAACGGTTTCGCTAACGCTCTTTCCGACAGATTCTTCAACCGATACGGTTTCCGCAAGCGTAAGCGAGCCTGCAATATGTCCGCCGCTGTGCTTGGTCTTTACAAGAGTGCTTTCGGGATCCAAAACAACGTTTCGGATTTCGCCCAAGCTGTATACGAACCAATAGCATTTTTCGGCTTCGTCATATCCGCTGCTTACGTAACGGTTCTCGGCGGTTCTTGTGTCGGGAACGACCAAATTTCGGTTGTCCTTCCATTGCGCCATCAATTCGACGTCGCCGGTGGTTCCTTTGGGGATACGCCATCTTTGGATTCCGACGGAATCGGTATAGGCTTCAACTCTGCCCTCCGAATCTCTCCAGCCGCCAAAGGTCAAGCCGTCTTCAACGGGTATGGGAAGGTCGACTTGGTCTTTTACGGTATAAGTAACGTTGTCGTATTTCCAAGTGCCGCCAAAATAGATGGTATAGGTTTCAAGCTCAACCACCGCATAAAGCTCGATATTTTCGGTGTTGTTTGCAGGAATGCTGTTTACACGCTTGCCGTATCCGTCCTGCCAGTATTTAAAATTATATCCGTCAATTTCGGGAATAAGGAGGTCTTCGATTTCTGCGCCGACCTTATACCATATTGTTTGCTTGGTGTTGTTTTCGTCACAGAAGTATGTAATTTTAAAGAATTTACCGACAGTGTCTTCGATCGCTATCTCGTTATTCGCTTTTTCGTCGAGATAGCACTTTTTGCAGTTTTCACACTGCCAATAAGCGCAGTTGCCGGGATCGTTGGCGTCTACAAACGGTTTTTCGGGCACGTATTTCAAGCTGTGATCGGTCGCTTCCTTCAAAACGGCTTGGCAAACGGTACATATTTGATCCTCGGTGCAGGTAGCGTCAACACCTGCAATATGACCTTGTGCACTCTTAATAACTTCCTTGCATACGGTGCAGATTTGGTCTTCGGTACAGGTCGGGTCGTTGGGAGTGTGGTTGAGCTTGCCGATTTCTTTTTGTGCCGTAATAACCGCGTTACATTCCGAGCAGTGCTTGCCTTCGGTAAGACCGATTGCCGAGCAGGTCGGCTCGACAGCCTTGTCGATGACCTCGGTATGTCCGTTTTCGGGAATAACGGTGCTCGAGATAGTGATTTCGTTTTCAGCGTTTTCATCCGAAAAAAGCTTATCACAGTTTTTGCAATCGTAATAAGCGATATTACCGTCTTCGGTACAGGTCGCTTCCTTTGCGGCAACAAGCTCAAGCGCGTGATTGCAGGAGCTTGAAACCATAGGAATAGCATAGGTCTTCATAACGTGGCGTTTGACAAGGATATAGTCAAACTTTTCGATTTCGCCGTTTTGGTTTATATCGCCGCGAAGAAGTTGCTCTTCATTAAGCGAAATGGTTTTCATGCAATGACGCTTAATGACAATATAGTCGAATTTGTCAATTTCGCCGTTGCCGTTAAGGTCGCCGTGGTAATAAACCAAGTTGTCGTCAGTCCCCTGTGCAACCGTTGCCGCCGCAGGAAGGATGCACGTCGAAACTATTAAAAGAACCGACAAAATTGCATAGAAAAGTCTAAAGCGTTTCATTTTGTTTCCCTCTTTCATTCTTTTTTGGGGATGCGTTCAAATTGTTACTATAATAATATTATTCTATCACTTTGACATTCAAATGTCAATTATAAAAGACTTGCCCAAGCGTCCTTAAGAACACTTGGGCAAAGTAAGAGCCTTTTATGTTATTTTACAAGCGTCAAAGCTTTTGCGGCGGCGCCGAAAACGGGGGCGCGGTCGCTTTTTATAAGTTTTGCGCGGTCGGTTACTGCGTTTTGCAGGAACGATAGGGATATATCGTTATTAAGTATTCCGCCTGCAAGCGCGACAGAGAAATCGCCCTCAAAATAATCGCCTGCGCGGTTAATGAGCGTTGCGATATAGCGCATATTTTCGCAGATTATCGCCAATGCGTTCGGATCTTCCTTTTCGGCGGCTTCAAAAACGGTCGGCGCAAACGAAGCAAGCTCGTCCTTGCTCATTTTAAGCAGGTTATCAAGCGCACGAACAAAATCATCGCCGAGCTTTTTGTGAAGCAATTCCTCAAGAACGCCTTCTTTTTCTCTGCCGTCGGCAGTCCGCAACGCGTGTGCTAAGCCGGCTCTGCCGATTTCATAGCCGTTGCCGATAAGGTCAAAGCTTCCGTATCCGCCGATGCGGATTATTTCGTTCTTGCGCTTTACAAAGCAGCTCGAGCCGGTACCGCAAATAACGCTCACGCCGTCATCAAACGGAAACGCGCCGTAAAGCACGTTTATCCCGTCGTGAAGCGCGTCGACGAAAGCGTTCGGAAGCAGGGAAGTAAGCAAGGCGTTGACCCTTTTTGCGTAATCCGAGCTTGTCAGCCCCGCAATTCCCGCATAAGCAGAAACGATTTCGTCTTTATCGATACCGTTTTCCGTCAGAAGAAGCGAAACGTTTTCGCGCAGAAGCGATTCAAGTGCGGTAATGCCTATATCGTTGGGATTTGAGCGCGAGGAGATTCTCCGCGCGACCTCGTTAAGCTCGAGGTCACAAACCAAAAAATCGGTTTTGCTTCCTCCGCCGTCAATACCCAAAAGATATTTTTTCATTACTTCGAATTCTTTTCGAGAAGTGCCTTGATATCGTTAAGGGTTGCCAAGGTCTTTTCTTCAACGGTAGGTTCAGCAGGCTTTTCTTCTGCCTTAACCTCTTCTTCTTCCTTCTTCTTAAGGTTGTCAACCTTGGTACGCATACCGACGAACATCTTGATAACGATGAACATACAAAGCGCAACGATAAGGAAATCGATGATGTACATAATGAACTGACCGTATTTTACCGAAACCTCGGCAACAGCGGCAACGGTGCCGTCTTCACTTGCGGGAACGGCTTCGGTGATAACGTACTTCAGGTCTGCCAAGGATTTGGTGTTGCAAAGTGCGCCGACGAGAGGCATAATGATATCCGCAACGAGCGAGGAAACGATTTTACCGAACGCGCCGCCGATGATAACACCGACTGCCATATCGAGAATATTACCCTTGGTGATAAAGGTTTTGAAATCAGAAACAAATTTCATCTTTTTCATTGTTTTTTCTCCTTATTTCGATTTTTGGGGCGCGTGTCCGCAAAAATACTTTACGGACATACGCCGATTGAATTAGAGAGCCGCGTTAAGCTTTTCGATAAGCGCATCTGCATCCTGACCGTGTGCCGAGCAAGCGTCTTTAATGCTTTCTCCGCGCGACATAGGACAGCCGAGGCAGTGCATACCGATTTCAAGGAAGTATTTTGCAAGTTCGGGATGTGCGTCGAGCACGTCGCCAACGAGCATATCTGCGGTGATCTTGGTCATAATAATTACTCCTTTCGTTGATTTATTTTTATTTTTTATTATTCTTCGTCTTCTTCCTCAGCATCTGCGTAATCGTCATCATCGAAGATTACAAAGGAATCGCTTCTTTCCTCGGCGGCAACGTCATCCTCGGCAGAATCGGAATCATCCGCTTCGGGCTTTGAGGATTTACTGCCTTTGCCGTTGGGCGAGAGGAAATATCTTATCAATTGAGTGATGAGGAAATAAGCAACCGTTACGATGAGCGAAAGCGCAAGCTTGGGCATTTCGGGCACGCCGTAGCCGAAAAGCGAATGACCGAAGGTCGTAAGGACAAGCGCCGCGATAACCAAAAGCGAGCCGAAGCCGCAAAGGTAAAGCAAACGGTTGCCGAATCGCTTCGTTGCAAACACGCTTCCGTGTCCTCCTACCGAGCAGGCATAAAGGAAAAGCATAAGCGTGAGCGATATCATCGTGCTTGTGTAGCTTTTTGTTGCGGTTTGGCAAACGAAAAGCGCAATACCGCCGCCGATGCCGAACATAAGGGGATACATAAAATCGTTAAGCGACGGCTTTTCCGAGTGAAACGGATATTTATCGCGCAGATTTTTAACGCTTCTCGGCTCGTAAGCCAAGGCAAAGCCGAACGCAAGATTGAAAATCAAGCCGCCAAACATAACGTCTTGCACGCGGAAGGTCGGCGTTTGGTCGTAAAATACCGAAAACAGCGACGCAACGAGCATTATCAATGCGCCGACGGGCAAATAGCTTACAACCGAGGCGATTCTTCGGCAAATGGTTTTTGCGTTTAATATGCCGTCGGTAATAAGGTTTATACCCTTGCCGAGCATCAATGCATCGGCGGTCATTCTTAACGTATCGCAGGAGCTTTCGGGCACTATCGAAACGTCTGCCTCGTTCATAATGGGAAGCTCGTTAATGCGCTCTGCCGTCACGGCGGTAATTCTTCCGTTTTCCTTGCGAAGACGGATAATGTCAAGCCATTCGCCGTCGTCGACGTTAAGGAACATACGGTAATAGGGCGCGTTTGCGATAACCAAGCCTCGGCTCGACGCTCGAAGCTGCTCGGCAGTGATGATTTGCGTTTCGTCGGTAATGATTCCCGCGCTTTTTGCCGAATTAAGCGCGGTATAATAAGCATCGTTGGAATTAAGCACCGTTTCAATGCCTGCCGCCTCACAGCGGTAGACCGACGATGCAACGCCCGCATCGAGCGAGCTTGAAAATGCAACGAATCCCTTGAAGATAAGACGTTGCTCGGTATCGATATCACGCAAGCGTTCGCTTTCGGTTTCGCCGCAAGCGACCGCGATAAGGAATTTTGCCGTTCTTGCCGCATCCTCCGCGGCGGAAAGTATCTTTTTCCGTGTGAAATCGCTTAATTTATAATCGGTACCGTCAAGAGTATAGCCGATACAGCGCGAAAGTATATTTTCGGGCGAGCCGCGGACGATAACAGTATTTTTGCCGTTATGTAGGGCGAGTAATCTCGAAATATCGCCCGAAAGGGTATATTCGGCATCCATACGGATGTAGTTATCGCGTATGTCGCCAATCGGCTTGTTCCATTCGCCGAAATATTCAACAATAGCATCGTCAAGCGCGTTTCCCTTGTATTCGGGAAGACCACGCGTTTTTTTCTTTTCTGCGGCGGTAATCTTGCGCGCGTCCGAGCAAATGAGCAGAAGCTTCAAAAGCTCCTCTGCCGCTTCGTCGGGACGTTTTTCGCGGTCGTAATTTCTTCCCGAAAGGAAAAGCCCCGTAAGTGCGATCCTTTTCGGCGGAAACGCAAGGTTTTTACCGCACATAACCGTGTTTGTCTTTGCAAGCGTGCCGATACAGTCGTATTTTTTTACAACTGTGCCATCCTCCGCCATCTTCTTAACGCCAAATCCGAGCGAGGCTGCGCAAAGCGAAACCATACTGTCGGCAAGCGAGCTTGCTCCTATCGCAAGCGCGGGAATGAACCATTCGGTAACGTCGGAATTGCAAATAACACCGATTGCGAGCAACGTGAAGCAGGCGATGACCGAAGCGACCGAAACGGTTTTGCAAACCGCGTGGACGTATTTCATAATCGAGGGGGTGCTTTCGTCCTTGCCCGTACGCATTCTTTTTGCAAGTGTTTCGTTGCCGATACGGCAAACGATTGCACTTGCGTGGCCCGAGGTTACAATACTGCCTGCGTAAACGCTGTTGGCGCAAATTACCTCGTTACCGCTTTTTGCAAGATAACGCGAATCCTTGTGCGCGCTTGCCGCTTGACCGCTGACGTGGGTTTCAAGCACCGCAAAGTTCAGATCGTCGATAAGTCGGCAATCTGCAGGCACCATCATACCCTCCTCAAGCACGATAACGTCGCCCGGCACGAGCAATCTCGAATCGATAATGCTTTCGTCGCCGTCGCGCACGACCTTTGCCTTAAGCGAGGAATATTTCTTCGGCAGGCGCAAAGCGATGCTTGCGCGGTATTCGGCAAAGGCGTTAAGCACGGTTATCGCCGCAACGACGAACGCCATCGCCAAATAGCTCGGCACGTCGGGGCGGTAGATATACATTATCACCGAGGAAAGCGTTAAGAAAATTCCGACAAGTCCCTTTAGCTGATTTTTAAGGCTGTCGCGGAAGGAAAGCGTGAATTCGCTTTTTAATTCGTTGACGCCGAAAAGCCTGCGCGCCTTTTTGACCTGCTTTTGGGTCTTGCCCATAACAAGATCGCTTTCAAGCGCATCCGCGACCTCGATCGGGTGCATTTCCTCGGGCGAGAAGGTCAATCCGTCGTCGCCGTAGGAATCGGTAACGGTTTTTGTTTTCAATTTTTCTTGGTTGCCCGAAAATCCGTTTCGGGTGCTTTGGTTTTTTTCCATAGAAAAATCTTCTTCGTTTTAATATTATTTAAGAACGCTTACCTTGACCTTATCGTTTTTGACAGTAACCGAAATTCTTTCGACAGGTTCGCGGTAGGCAGCAACGATCTCGTTTGCAAGCTCATCCTCAACGTCGGTCTGAATAAGACGGCGAAGGTTTCTTGCACCGTATTTTTCGGAATAGCCCTTTTCGGTAAGGTATTCGACAAGCTTGTCGGTATAGGTTAATTTTATGCCCTTTTCGGCAAGCACGGTTTGCAGATCGCCGAGCATAATTTTGCAAATTTCGGTGAAATCTGCTTTCGTAAGGCGGTTGAATACAACGATCTCGTCAACGCGGTTGATAAATTCGGGGCGGAGGAAGGCTTCGAGCGCCTTCATGACCTTCGTTCTGTCGTTGCTTTGCACGCTTTCGCCGAAGCCTGCGACCGAGCTACCCTCGTTACTGCCCGCGTTCGTGGTCATAATGATAACGGTGTTTTCAAAATTGACCTCTTTGCCGTGCGCGTCGGTTATCCTGCCGTCGTCGAGTATCTGAAGCAGAATATTCATAACGTCGGGGTGCGCCTTTTCGATCTCGTCGAAAAGAATCACGGTATAAGGCTTTCTGCGGATCTTTTCGGTAAGCTGACCCGCATCGTCATAACCGACGTATCCGGGAGGCGAGCCGATAATGCGCGAAACCGAATGCTTTTCCATAAATTCGCTCATATCAAGGCGAATCAACGCCTCGGGCGAATCGAAAAGATAATTTGCCAAAACCTTTACAAGCTCGGTCTTGCCGACACCCGTGCTGCCCGCAAAAATAAACGAAACCGGCTTCTTTTTATAAGAAATGCCAGCGCGCGAGCGCTTTATCGCCTTTGCGACCGAGGTAACGGCACCGTCCTGACCGATAATGCGCTTTTTGACCTCGTTTTCAAGACGCTCGATCTTAACGAATTCGTTTTCGCTGACGTTTGTGGCGGGGATGCCCGTCCAAACCTCGATAACGCGTGCAATCTCATCATCGGAAAGGCAAAGCTTATCTCTTTCTGCCGAAAG
>JAZRTE010000011.1:0-30105 GCA_045651785.1 Eubacteriales bacterium
CCGCTTGGCCTCCGACTTACTCGTTGGCAGCTGCCTTCATAGCTGCATTGATGCCTTCCACACTTACGGAATCGGTCTCATCCTTCAGGGTAGCATCCAGAATGGTAATGGAACCGGAAGCTACGGGAACACGCTGTGCGGAACCGATCAGCTTGCCATCCAGCTCAGGGATAACCAGACCGATAGCCTTAGCAGCGCCGGTGCTGTTGGGAACGATGTTAACAGCGCCTGCTCTGGATCTTCTGAGGTCGCCCTTTCTCTGAGGACCGTCGAGGATCATCTGGTCGCCGGTGTATGCGTGAACGGTGGTCATAATACCGCTCTGGATAGCTGCATAGTCGTTAAGAGCCTTTGCCATAGGAGCGAGGCAGTTGGTGGTGCAGGAAGCTGCGGTGATAACGGTATCTTCAGCAGTAAGCGTTTCATTGTTTACGTTGTAAACGATGGTGGGAAGATCGTTGCCTGCGGGAGCAGAGATAACAACCTTCTTTGCGCCTGCTACGATGTGAGCAGAAGCCTTTTCCTTAGAGGTGTAGAAACCGGTGCATTCGAGAACTACGTCTACGTCGAGTGCCTTCCAAGGGCAGTTAGCTGCATCCTTTTCAGCGTAGATCTTGATTTCCTTGCCGTCAACGATGATGGAATCATCGGTGCAGGAAACGGTGTGAGCAGGGTTGGTACCGAGCTTGCCGCAGAAACCGCCTTGAGCAGTGTCATACTTAAGAAGGTGAGCGAGCATTTTGGGGCTGGTGAGGTCATTGATAGCAACAACTTCATAACCTTCAGCGTCAACCATCTGGCGGAATGCAAGACGGCCGATACGGCCAAAGCCGTTAATAGCAACTTTTACAGACATTTTAAAAGTCCTCCATAAATTTAATTTAATTCACCGTACGATAGTTTATACCATTTGGTGAAAAATTACAATAGTTATTTTAAAAAAAATGGTATTAATTTCCTTCTGGGTTTTTGTCGTTTTCGCTAATGAATTTGCGAATACGCAATTTTGCACCGATTTTATCAACGGTTTCCTGACATTTTTTGATGTCGTCATCGCTTAAAGTGGTTTCGACAACCGAGAACTGAACCATACCGATATTGCCAACACAACGTGATGCAAATTCAATCATTGCGTTATATGCTTTTTTGCCAAAAACCGAATGGCAAATCTTGTCGTAATCGCATTCGTTTGAAGCGTTCATGCTTATCGAAATGCTGTCGATAAGTCCGAAAAGCATTTTTGTGCTGTCTTCGCCGTTAATGAGCTCGGATTGACCGTTAGTATTAAGGCGGATAGGGATATTGGGGTATGCTTTTTTTAATTTTTGTGCAGTTTCGATTAATGCATCAAATCTGCAAGTCGGTTCGCCGTAACCGCAAAATACAAAGCTTTCGCAGTTTTCGAAAAATATTTTATCGACTTGGTCTATAATCTCGTCAGGAGTGGGTTCACGTTCAAGCCAAAGACTGTTACTGCCGTATGCGGTATCGCCGTTGTTGCGCAAACAAAAGGTACAGTCGTTTGTGCAACGGTTTGTTAGATTTAAATAAATTCCGTTGCCGACAATATATGCAAAGGTTTGTGAACGCTTTTTAGAGCCCAAAAAGCCGCTTTGCATTTTCTTCTGTGATTCGTTCGATGTGTTCAAAAGAGGTTCCTCTGATTTCTGCTATTTTTTCAAGCGTGTATCTCATATAACTTGAGTCGTTGCGCTTGCCTCGAAACGGATGCGCGGTTAAATACGGCGAATCGGTTTCGGTCAAAATTCTGTCTTCGGGTAAAAATAGTGCGTTTTCGACGGGATGCTTAGCGTTTTTAAAGGTTACCGTGCCGGGGAAGGAGATATACCAACCGCGGTCGATAAGTATCTTGGCGGTTTCCTTACTGCCAGAAAAGGCGTGAAAAACTCCTTTTACGTTGTAATCGAGCACAATTTCCAAGCAGTCTGCAACGGCGTCACGTTCGTGAATAACAACGGGCATATCGTTTTCGACGGCTAATTCAAGCTGTTTGCGAAAAACCGCCTTTTGCTTATCCTTATTGTCGCTGACCCAATGGTAATCAAGACCGATTTCTCCGATTGCAACGACTTTTTCGTGCTTGATAAGCTCCTTCATTCTTTGAAATGAATCATCGTCGAATTTATCAACGTCAGACGGATGGAAACCGACCGTTGCATAAATATTGTCATATTTTTCCGCAAGATTTATCGCAAATAGGGAAGTTTCGATATTACATCCCGCATTGATAATTTTACTTACGCCTTTTTCATTAAAAAGCGAAGCTAAAAGCTCATCACGGTCGGAATCAAAAGCATCGTCGTCATAATGTGCGTGAATATCGATCATTTATCTTACCTTGCTGCCGGGCTTTGCGTTTTCGTCTGCAAACATAACCTTTACGCCATCTTCGGTGTCAGCTGCGAGAATCATACCGAAGCTGTCAATGCCGCGAAGCTTGGCAGGCTTAAGATTGGAAACAACGATAACGTTTTTGCCGATAAGCGAATCGGGTTCATAGTATTTGGCGATACCCGAAACTACCTGACGGGTTTCATTGCCCATATCGACTTGAAGAACGAGCAATTTATCGCTGTTTTCGGCTTTTGCGCACTCTTTGATTTTGCCGACGCGGAGGTCAATTTTAGCAAAATCTTCAATTACGATTTCCTCCGGTGCTTTTTCTTCCTTCTTTTCGGTCTTCTTTGCTTCTTTTGCGGCTTTTTTAGCCTCTTTTGCCTTCTTTTCAAGCTCTGCAAAATATTTCTTTTCGTCTATTCTTGCAAAAAGAATGGGAATTTCTTGAAGCTCAACACCTTCGCAGTAATATCCGTACTTGATAGCGGAATCGAAATCAAGCGCAGGCGCGTTGAATATCTCGTTTATCTTCTTTGAGGTATCGGGAACAAGCGGCCCAAGAAGTACGTTGCAGATACGGATGCTTTCGACGAGGTTTGAAAGCACGTTTGCAAGCTCTTGCTTCTTTTCAGGGTCTTTTGCAAGAGCCCAAGGCGTTGTTTCGTCGATATATTTGTTACAAGCTTTGATGGTGTTGAAAAGTGCGTTATCTGCATCTGCAATAAAGAACTTATCGAATTTGGAAACGGTGTCCTTTATGCCTTCGTTGACAGCGTTTTTAAGCGTTACGGCAAATTCGTCGTCATTGCCGTCGTTTTTGGGGATGATACCGTTGAAATATTGCTTGATCATTGCGCCGGTACGCGAAACGAGGTTACCTAAGGTGTTTGCAAGGTCAGAATTTGTGCGCTTGATAAGATTTTCATAGGTAATGCTGCCATCGTTGAAATATCCCATTTCCGCAAGCAAATAGTGTCTTACGGGATCAAGACCGAATTCTGCAACAAGGTCATCACCATAGATAACGTTACCCTTGGATTTGCTCATCTTGTCTTCGCCGAATAACAACCATGGATGGCAAAGTACTTGCTTGGGGAGGGGAAGTCCCAAAGCCATAAGGATGATAGGCCAATAAATAGTGTGGAAACGCACGATATCCTTACCGATTACCTGTACGTCTGCAGGCCAAAGCTTGTTGTAAAGCTCTGACGGATTATTTATATCATAGCCGATTGCGGTGATATAGTTGGAAAGTGCATCAAGCCAAACGTAGGTTACGTGCTTGGGATCAAACTCAACGGGAATACCCCAAGTAAAGCTTGTTCTTGAAACGCAAAGGTCTTGAAGACCGGGCTTGATGAAGTTGTTTATCATCTCGTTTTTGCGAGAAACGGGTGTGATAAAGTCTTCGTTGCTGTTATAATACTCAACAAGACGGTCAGCATATTTGGACATTTTAAGGTAGTATGCTTCTTCGCTTGCCTTTTTGCATTCGCGACCGCAGTCAGGACATTTTCCGTCGACTAACTGAGTATCAGTCCAAAAAGATTCGCAAGGGGTACAGTAAGGACCCTCATAGACACCTTTGTAAATATCGCCCTGCTCATAAAGCTTCGTAAATATCTTCTGCACACATTTAACGTGTTCATCATCTGTGGTGCGAATGAATTTATCGTAGCTTACGTTAAAAAGATCCCAAATCGCTTTGATTTGTCCCGCTACGTTGTCAACGTATTCCTGGGGATTGATGCCTGCGGTTTCAGCTTCCTGTTGGATTTTTTGTCCGTGTTCATCGGTGCCGGTAAGAAAAAACACATCGAATCCGCGAAGTCTTTTATATCTTGCTATGGCATCGGTTAAAACCGCTTCATAAGTGTTGCCTATGTGAGGCTTTTTTGATGTATAGGCAATAGCGGTTGTGATATAAAATTTATTTCCCATAAAATTTTTACTCCTAACTTTAGTTTTTAAGACTGTGGATAGGTGCGGGGATTCTTCCGCCGCGGTTGATAAATATTTCGGGTGATTCGGATCTGAGCTTCATTATGGGCGCTGTTCCCAAAAGTCCGCCGAAATCCACCGATTCGCCAACAGTTTTACCGTAAGCGGGTATAATTCTTACCGCGGTGGTTTTTGTGTTGGCAACACCTATCGAAATCTCATCGGCAATAATACCGCAAATTACAGCTTCACTTGTATCGCCGGGGACTGCAATCATATCAAGACCGACCGAGCATACTGCAGTCATCGCTTCGAGCTTTTCAATAGAAAGAACGCCCTTCTCAACTGCCGCAATCATGCCGGCATCCTCGGAAACGGGAATGAAAGCGCCCGAAAGTCCGCCGACGTGTGACGAAGCCATTACTCCGCCCTTTTTAACCGCATCGTTAAGCATTGCGAGTGCCGCCGTGGTGCCGTGCGCACCGCAAGTTTCAAGTCCCATGCTTTCCAAAATGTCAGCAACCGAATCGCCGATTGCAGGGGTGGGAGCCAACGAAAGGTCAACAATGCCGAACGGTATGTTCAAACGGTTGGATGCTTCTCTTGCAATCAACTGACCGACTCGTGTAATCTTGAAGGATTGCTTTTTAATAACCTCGGCAAGCTCGGACAGACTGCAATTACCGGCTCTTTTAATAGCAGAGCTGACAACACCGGGACCGGAAACGCCAACGTTGATAATTGCATCAGGCTCGCCGACGCCGTGGAATGCGCCTGCCATAAAGGGGTTATCCTCGGGCACGTTAGCAAACACGACTAATTTTGCACAGCCGATAGAGTTTTTATCTCTTGTAAGATAAGCGGTTTTCTTGATTATGCTGCCCATTTTTGCAATAGCATCCATATTAATGCCTGCTTTTGTAGTAGCAACGTTAACAGACGAGCAAACCATTTTGGTTGTTGCTAAAGCTTCTGGGATCGCATCGATAAGCGCATTGTCGCAACGTGTGCTTCCTTTATGCACAAGCGCACCGAAGCCGCCTATAAAGTTAATGCCAAGCGCGTCAGCGGCTTTGTCGAGCATCCTTGCGGCTTCAACGTATCCTTCACTGTCGAGCTTACCGCCGACAAGCGAAAGAGGGGTTACGGAAACACGCTTGTTGATGATAGGAATGCCGTACATCTTTTCCAACTCGTTGCAAATCGGCACCAATCTTTCTGCGGTTTTTGTTATTTTATCGTATACGTTATTCAAAAACCTATTTTTATCGTCGCTGACACAATCGAAGAGCGATATTCCCACGGTAACCGTGCGTATATCAAGGTTCTCTTCACGTATCATATTTATTGTTTCAAGTATATCCTTTGTATCGATCATAATTCGCTCCGTTAAATTTTGTGCATGGAATCAAAAATATCTTCGTGCATCGCGTGGATTTCCAAACCGATTTCTTTACCAAGGAGCGCAACCTTATCAACAAATTCGGTAAAAGGAACGGTGAGTGAATTAATTTCAACCAACATTATCATTGCAAAATAATCCTTCAGTACCGTTTGAGAAATATCAATGATATTCGCGCCATAATCTGCACAAACGTTACTAACCTTTGCTATAATGCCGACATTATCTTTACCTGTAACTGAAATTACTGCTTTAGTTTTCATTTTTATTTCCTTTCGGTCTCTTTCTTAATTCTGCAAAAAATTCTGATAAAATTGCGGCGCATTCATATTCCATAATACCGCCGGTTATTTCGTATTTGTGATTGAGCGGATATTCGTGAAGATCAAAAACACTTCCGTATGCACCAGCCTTCTTATCAAAGCAACCGTATACTACGCGCTTTATTCTTGAATTTACAATTGCGCCTGCGCACATGGGGCAGGGCTCCATTGTAACGTAAAGCGTACAGTCGGTTAAACGCCACGCAGAAAGCTTCTTGCAAGCGCGGTCGATCGCTATAATCTCTGCATGATGCAAAGCGTTTTTTTTGCTTTCTCGCATATTTCTTCCCGTTGATACGATATTACCGTTTGCATCAACTATTACCGCGCCGATTGGCACTTCGCCGTGTTTTGCGGCTTCTCTTGCGCGAGAAAGGGCTTTTTTCATATAATAAACGTCATCTTTAACCATAAACAACCGTTTAATAATCCCGGAAAATAGGATAAAATTAATATAAAGGCATAAATTGCCGATAACGGTATGAAAGCGAAGTTCAGAAACATTCTGCTTACGTATCCGAATAGTGATAAGCTATAACCGTGATGTGTTCGCTTGACCAATGAAATATTGTTCTTTTTGATTCCTTTGATTGAATAAACAATTATCGCCGCGATACCGCATCCCATAAAGGCGTACATTAAAAAGCCCAATAACAACAGGAATATCGAGTCTTGCGGAATAAGCGTACCGATAACAGAAATTGAATTGTTAATAAAGTGAATTAACATCGGAACAAGTATCGAGCCTGTATATTCATAACAAACACCGAGCATTAACCCGAAAGCGGTGGCGAATATGATGCGCGGCGGGTCGATATGCGCTAACCCGAATAAGACTGACCAGATTACAATTGCGCCGCCTCTGCCGTAGGGCAGCATATTTTTTAACAATACACCGCGAAATGCCCATTCCTCAAGCACGGCGGGAAGAACTGCGATCATTATTACGGACAGAATAATCTCGAGAGGATCTTTTACGGTTGAAGCGCTTTCATTGTTGAAAAATTCAACAAAGTCCGGAAATAACAATCCAATCGACATATTGATAATGTAACTGATTCCTATTGTGCCGACAACGTAAAGTGCTCCGTATTTAGGTGATGATCTTTTTGGCAAGAACATCTCGGCATTATTGTTAATTTTTTTAAAGATTAATGCGGCAAATGCGAATGGGATGACAATATAGAGAGCGTAAAAAGCAATATCAATCAAATAGGATAACGTCACATGATCGAAAATGGGATTTTTCGATAGCTTTGACATAATCATTGAAGACGTCAGCATCAACACTAACATTAAGGATAACGAAAAAACGCAAACGGTGACAATTAATCGTGCGCGTTTACCCGTGGCTTTTCTTTTGAGCTTTTCGGTTTCAAAGACTTCTGCGACGTTCATAATGCTCCTCCAAAGGAGAAAATAGAATGCATTTTTAACCTAAAAAATGAATCTATACAAATTCATTATATAATATCATATTTTAGTCAAAGAGTCAATACATTTAAACGCCGTATAATAATAAAATCCGCCGACATTTGTAGGCGGATTTAAAATCAATCATTAATTTGAAATTATATTTTTCGACCAATTAAACAGTGCATCGGACAAAAATTCAAAATCGACGCAGAAACCTCTTTTCAAGTTTAAACAATTTTCTAAAATCAACTTTTCACTATTCGCTGTTTTTGCGATAAGATCTTTTTTAAAACGTAAGTATTCGCCCGATTGTTTGAAATAAATCGCTTGTATGACGAAGCAGGCGGATTTGTATAACTCCCTCAAAATATCCACGCTCTTTTCATGTAGCATATTATGCACACAGCCGTGATAGATGTTGCAAGCTCCGATTTTTATCGCTTTTTCAACTGCATATTCATCGATCAAGAGGAGCAACTTGTCCAGAGAGCCTTTTATCGGTTTTGTGTCGTGGAGAAACTGAAACAGATCAGACCTGTCCCAATTTAATATTTCGCTTTTACCCGAAAGAAAGCCACATATTTTCTCTCTGTGCGGAAGACTATCAAGCATTAAGCTGTAGGAGCGTATATCCTTAGCGGTTAATTCGTTCAGTATAACGACGACGTCGATATCGCTGTTTTCGTTAGCTTCGTTTCTTCCGTAGCTCCCTTGTAAACCTACAAACCAAACGCGGTTGGGAAAGGTTTCATTTAAATTGGCCATAAATTCATCTAACCAAGGATTAATATCAATCATTTTCGTACCTCTTGTGTAAAAAACATTCCTTTTCGTGTGAATAAATCAAGCCGATTGCTTGAAGATAAGAATAAATAATTGTCGAACCTACAAATTTCATTCCGCGCTTTTTTAGGTCGGACGAAACGGCATCGGATAATTGATTTGTCGTTTTGCCTATTTCATAAATGATATTATCTGAGGCAAATGTTTTTAAATAGTTATAAAAAGAACCGAACTCGTTTGAAATTTGTTTAAAAACAACGCTGTTTTTGATGCTTGCTTTAATTTTAAATTCGTTGCGCACGATATCATTGTTATTCATCAAAGTATATATTTTATTATCGTCGTATTTGCACACTTTTTCAATATCAAAGTTATCATAAGCAATTCTGAACGCTTCACGCTTATTTAGAATGCACTCCCAGGATAAGCCTGCTTGAAATGATTCCAAAATCAACATTTCGTAAAGATATTGCTCGTTGAAATTTGGTTTGCACCATTCGTTATCATGGTATTCAACGTATAGTACATTTTTTGTGTTACACCAAAAGCATCTGTTTATTTCTTTCATATTTTATCGCTTTCTAAAAAGTGAGTTTGAAATATGGTTTCAAATTATAATAACAAACAATCAGTTTACATATTTCAAGCTACTCAGTCGGAAGGGGAAACGTTGGTGAATTGATTCTCGCCTTTGGTGATCGTAAAGGTTTTTGATACAGCCGCGTTGAAATCTCCTTCTGAACCGTTGGGAGGTTCAGGCCTTTCGCCGTTGGGAGGCGCGGGTGTTTCAACGGGGGGCTTTTGAGGAGCAATTCCGTTTGGTCTTTGAGGCCTTTCGCCGTTCGGCATACCGCCTTGGTCGGCATTTACCTTACTGCCGCTTAATTGTAATTTGTTCTGCCAAAAGGTATAATCTCCTTCGGCGAGCTCATCACCGGCAATAATCAGATAGGTAAATGCATTGTTTGTTAAATACTCTCCTATAACGTTGCCGTTCGAATTTATCAGTTTATAAGTAGCGTTTCCGTTTTGCCTTTCGCTAAATTTAAATACGGCAAAGTTTTGATCTCCACCCGCGATTCTGTCAAACATATTGCCCGTTGCAACGACTTTACCGCCGTTTATATAAATTCCCTTGTCTGAATCAATTCCCGAATCTCCGCTTGTAGCGCAAGCTTGGGATATTACCGTCCCGCCGTTTATAACCAGCCAACCGTTTGAATCGATTCCGTCTCCTTCACCTGTGCTGCCTTCGCAACGGATGTTAAGTGTACCGCCGTTTACGGTAGTAACGGAAACGTTATCTTCATTGGTATTAATGCCGTCATTGCCGGAATTAATGTTAATAATTCCGCCGTTGATCGTAAGATGCATCTCGCTGCCTATACCCTCGTTTTTGGCATTAATGTTTAGTATGCCGGTGTTACTCTTACCGCCTGAAATATTCATCGACATTTTTGAATAAAATGCGCCGTCATATTTATGAAGCTTGTCAGCATCCTCAACTTTAGTTTCGCTTTCATTCAATTCAACGCTTTCGGGTTCATAAATCTTTGCAACGTAAGAACCGTTTACGTTATTTGTGGTGCCCTCGGCGATAATTACGTTTGCGCCTGCTTTTGTGGTGTCGACGACTTTGTCGGCATTTTTTTCGTTTTTATTGCCGCATTCATATACGTTGTAAAATATAACAGCGGGCGCGACGGTACAAGTGATGTCAACTCCGTTGAAAACGAGTGTTACAACTGCATTTTCATCGTCTTTTGAGTTTTCGCCAAGGTCAACGGCGATCTGACCTTTTGAAAGCGAGCCGCTTAAAATATATTTACCGGGCTTGGTAATATGAACGACCGTATGCTCATCCGCTTCGCTTTGTTCGTGCTCATCTTCTTCCGTGCCCTCGCCATATGTGAAACCATTGCCTGCGAGGTAACAAATAATATCGTTAGCAGAATATACATCGCTTGAAGCATCGTTTGAGATCGCATTTCCGTTAACGGTTATTATATCATCGGAAAGCTGAATTTTTATATCGTTGGCGTCATTCTCTGTTGTACGGCAAGCTGAAAGAATTAGAATGAAAGATATAATAACTCCGATCGTTTTTCTCATTTCTTACCTCAATAAATCTAGATTTTGTTTCTTTTTTTAAGGAGTTCTATTTTCTTGTTGAAAAGTGCCTCGCGCCAATATTCAGCATCTCGTATGTCTTCGATAAGCTTTTTGACGTCTCTTACTTTTGCGGGTCCGCCTGTTTTTCTGTCAAATGCAAGCTCAAAATAGCATGAATGACACCAAAAATTACGTCTGTTAATAATCTCTCGTAGTTGTTGATATTCTTCTTCTGTAAAAATAATAATGCTTTTTTCTTGTTCGATCTCTCTAATTTCCCTGATGATACCGCTTAAGCTGTCTTTTTCGACGTCCTTTATCCCGTCGGAAAAATTTTTATCGGAAACGGCGGCATATATACCCTCAAGATGAGCTTCGATAAACTGATAGTGCTCAATTAACGTGCTGTGAGTTATACGAAATTCTTTTAAAACCATAAATTTACTCCGTTTGAGTTATGAAATCTGTTATTAACAATTTTTGTAATGCTTTAACTGTTTCTGTTGACTTGCCGCCCACGGTGATACCGTCGATTTCATTTGCAACAAGACATAATGCACCTGCAGAAGATACCAAAACCTCGTCTGCATCAAATAACTGTTCCAAATAATAAGGCTCTTCCAAAACGGATACGCCGAGCTTTTCACATGCCTCGATAATATGCTTGCGTGCAATCCCGGGTAAAATCAGATTATCAGCAGGCGCGGTTATCAATTTTCCATCTTTAATTATGTGTATGTTACTATGTGCGCATTCGGTAACTCTGCCGTTTCTGTGGAAAACTGCCTCAAAACATCCGGCTTCCTTTGCTCTTTGCGATGCAACTACAGACGGAATAAGGTTGAGAGTCTTTATGTTGCAGTGCAAAAAACGTGTGTCTTCCATTGTGATAAGCTTTACTCGCTTATCTAGATCAAGAATTTCTTTATGATAAATGTTTATCCAAATGTTTGCTTTTATAGACGGATCAAAAACGTGATTCCTTGCGCCGTTGCTTCCGCGTGTCGCTTGGAAGTACACAAAGTTTTCGCCTGTATCCATTTTGGCTACCATATCCGAAAGGATGGTTTTAAGTTCATCTTTTGTGTAGGGTAGTTCGATTTCCAAAAGCTTTGCACTGTTATAAAAACGATCGATGTGTTCATCTAGTGCGAAAATTTTATAATTACGGCTGTATGTTGCGTCATAAACGCCATCTCCAAAAAAGCAAACTCTATCGCTCATTGGAATAAACATATTTTCAATTTCGTCCCACTTGCCGTTGTAGTATCCAAGATTTTTCATAACGTTTCCTTTGTATTTTTGATTGTGTAATTATAGCACAAATTATCTTGCTTATCAATAGATAGCAAAAATCTCCCTGCCGAATTTAGCAGGAAGATATTTTTGGATTATAACAAATTACGCCAATCAGTCATAGCGTTTTAAACAAGGCGCGCCAATTTGCCCCATGGAGGAGTAAACTCATAATTATTAATTATCCATAAAACGGGAATACCCATTGCCTCTGCTTGAGATGGATATGGACCGTCACCATCGGTAAATATAACGATACAGGCAGGCAATTCATCTTTGCAGTTATTACGGATATAATCAAAAATAACTGTAAAATCTGTTCCTCCTCCACCGTATGGGACTATACTCATCAAATCACCCACGTTTTCAAACGGTAACGGTGGTGTTACATCTGCATCGAAAAAGCCGAGCTTTCCTGTAAGTTTGCCGGCAAAGTGTTCAATCGCGCCACGGATTTCTGAATATACGATTGCTAAATCATCATCTTCAACCGAACCGGAGGTGTCAACCATAAAAAGCACCTCTTTTGAAATAAAATCCTTTTCGTTAAAATCCGGTAAAAAGAAATCTGTTTCAGAAAATCGTCGGTCGGGTGGAACAAAAGAGTAATCGCAAATGCGTTCCTGAACGAAGTTGTTTAAAATCTTCTTCCAATCGATTGTAGGTTCTTTCATTTTGTTGATCATTCGCTTTATAAAATCCGGAACTTCATCTAAGTTTTTAAAATCATATCCCATTGACGTTACACTGCTTGCGGTTAAAGCGGTACGGCCTTGCCATTCCTGTTTAAAGTCTTCTTCCATTATTTGCGTACGATCATCTGTTACTTCGAAATCGCCTTTTTCTGCGGAGTTCCCGCGCGCGCCCTTGTCTCTTAGCATACCATCCAATTCCGGTATTTCAAGTATTATTTCTCCAACGCTTCCGTTGTCAACCCTTTCATTCCACCACATATCGCTATCTATTAGAAAATTACTTCTTGTTCGCTCATCAAAGACATAAAGGCTATACGGTAAGCGTTCATATATTTCTTCCGGAGTCATTTTTGCAGGACTTTCATCAATGCCTTGAACTGTTCTATATACGTTGCCGAGATGAGCGTATCTGTCTTCAACAAATCCGGACCTCGCTAAAAGTGCGTTGATAAAAATATCACATGCAAAATGGTAATCTTCGATCTCGCGGTCGCGAGGACGCCAAATATGACCATAAATTATGTGCATTATCTGATGACAAAGAATGTAATCTAATTCTCTGTCATAAAGCTTTTCCACAAAATCGGGAGCAAAATATATGCAACGACCATTTGTAGACATTTTTTTCATATCGTAAACCGCAACAAATTTTAGGTACATAAGTAAAAGCGCAAAAAACGGATGAGAAGACATAAGTCTTCCGCGTGCAGCTTGTATTTTTTGCCTTAAACGTAATTTTCTTTGCTTTGTCATCATAGGCTGTAATCTTCCCAATCTCTTCCCGAACGTAAGAACCAAATATCATAGTCCGGTATCAGTGATAACAATTTACGAATTTCCTTAATCTGCAACAAGTCAGTAAAAATTTTGTTTCTAAACTCAAGGGGAAGCTTCGAAGCATATTTAACGACGTTTCTTATTTCCTCATCAGAATGATGTTTTTGCGAATGAATTGTTATTTTAGAAGAGAGTGCAAACAGTATTTCCGGTCGTGCGGGGATATCTTGTGCTGTACCGTTAAATACTGTTTCAACTTTTGGTATTTTACTGTATATCTCGCTCCAAGAACGCAACTCATATGCCGCAGCATCACCGATGCATCCAGCAATTAATGGATATACATCACCTATGTTTTCCGAAACGTTATTCAATATATTACTAACCATTTCCCACGAACGAGGGGTAGGGAAGGATAAACTATCAGAAATTGGGTCAAACTTCATTAACATACTTGGATTGCAATCCAAAAAACCTAACACGATACTGTTAACACCGCGGTTGATCGCCCAATCATGCCAGCTTTTACTGTCGGCGACAATTTCAATATGACAAAGACGGTTTGCTAACGCCTTCGGCATCGTAAAAGCAACCGAGCGGTCAGTCACTCTGTTGCCCGCGGCAATAACGATACAGTTATCGGGAAGACGGTGCTCACCGACAGTTCGGTCTAAGGTAATTTGATAAGACGCCGCTTGAACGGATTGCGGCGCCGCTGAAATTTCATCAAGAAAAAGTATGTTAACAGTATCGTCGCTATCATCCATTTGGAATATCTTTGGTTTAAGCCACACGGCTAAGGTTTTGTCTTCATTGGCGGTTGGTATACCTCTTAAATCAACGGGATTGAAGAGTAAAAGTCGAACGTCTGTAATTTTTACCTTTTTTCCGGTTTTTTCAGCAATTTCTTTTGCAACTTGACGTATGCCTTGTGATTTTCCAACACCCGGAGGGCCCCAAAGCATCACTGATGGGAAATTTTTAAATGCGGTATCGGATTTAATAATTGAAACATACGCTTTTGAAAGTTGATGTACCATTTGTTTAACTGTAAGATTTAATGAACCGATATTTCTTTCTACCATAACCATACCCCAAACATTTAAATTTTGATTAAGCTTATTCTAACATACTTGGTGTCCAATAAAACGGACTGTGCTAAAAGAAATCCGCCCAAATTTCTTTGGGCGGATAATTTTGTTAAATTAACCTAATTACTTTGATGCTTTAATTGCAGCCTGTGCAGCTATCGGCAAAAGAGGGAAATTAATCATCAATAAACTCTTCAAGCAAATCAAGAAATCTCATACGATAGTCTGCTAACGCTCCCATATCATCTTGGGAACAAGAAAGAACGTAGTGGTATAAATCTTCACCTTCAACAACTATACACGGGTCGGCGCCTTTTTCCAAGAGTATTTTTGCTATAGCAAGACGAGTTTCGTTCTCCTCATCCGTTTCACCATCATTATACTGCAAGTCCCATAATACATTTTCATAACCATTATATATTACATTAGGATTGGCTCCAAGAGAAAGCAATAGTTCAACCATTGCAATGTTGTAATAAAAAACCGCCATACTCAAGGGAGTAAAAGACATAGCAGAATAGGTTTTGCCTTTCCATCTTGGTTCAAGTTTGAATTCTTTGGATGGGTCAATTATAGCAAATACTCTTTTTGCTTCTTCCTCATCAAAAAACTGATTCTCACATAATTCCATATACTGTTTATACATTTCTTCTCACCTCTTGAATACAGTATATCACATCTTATGTCCAATAAAAAGGACTTTATAAAGAAAAATCCGCCCGAATTTCTTCGGGCGGATAGTTTTGCTTTATAAAGTCAGCAATTACTTGTTTGCCTTAATTGTAGCCTAAGGTGCTATCAGCAAATGAGGGTTTAATATGTGAAATTTCTTTTTTTATCACATTGATATTGGAATTCATCCAAAAAATCAAATTCTTCTGGTATAAAGCTTTTATCTTCAGTATTAAATTCAATAAATAACCGTTTTAATTTTTGGCATTTTTTCAATGGAGCAATTGATTTCACGCAATACTTATTGAACGTTGTACTAAACAAAAGCAATTCTTCGAGATTTGGAGCATATTGCATTTGTTCAAGATTATAAATCATTTTTTGCTATAGGAAATCATAATTCCTCGCAAACTTTCGTTTTCGCTCATATCCCACAAAGATTCGCTTCGAAAATTATAAAACAACAAATACTTTACTTTTTTTAATTTAGACAACACCGACAAGTCTTTAACTTTTGTGTTATGAAAAAAGTAAATAGATTCAAAAGTATCGCCATAGTTAGTAATAAAATAATCAAATTCTTGCTGTTTCATTTCCATAACATGAACAGCTGTTACGCCTATGTGATTTTTCATTATTTCATCAATATCGGATGTTGAAAAAGATGCGTTATCTGAAAAAGAAATAATTTGATTAGGTTCATATCTCATCCCTGAATATTTATGTAACAGAAACTTGCTCATTTTTATTCCTCGATTCAAATATAGATTTACATACGGATGAAGTGTGATCAGTGTGGTGGTTAAATAAATTTAGTATTTTCATTATATCATTTTTGTTATTACAGTTCAATAGAAATGCAAAAATCCCCTTCGATTTCTCCAAGGGGATTCGATTTGCTGTATAAAGTTATCAATTACTTGTTGTCCTTGATAGCAGCCTGTGGTGAAGTCAGCAAAGGGGAAATTACATGTCAAACAAGAATAATTCCATTTCTTTCTCGAAGTTGGTTGCTTCGATTTGTCTCCAACTGTTTGGGTTCTTCCATAGTTCTTCTGCTTTACAGACATCAAATGCATCCAAAGCGTATGCCTTAACGAACAGTAGTTTTTCGATACTGAACGAATCTCCAACGTCGTACCCACCCGATGTCTTTGTGTAACCTTTGAACCCATATTTCTTTAATGCTTCTGTACAACCCTTTGCGACGGCATAACATAAATCACGACCATCAATAGTACATTCTTTGAAAGGTTGCCTGGTGCTCTCGATTTTTACCTGAATAGGGTCTGGTGTGTTGGGGTCAAGTATCGGTCCCTCGTGTTCGCAAATTCTTGTAAATGAGATTGTATAATACGGACCCTCGCCATCCCAAGTTACACTTGTATTAAAACAATGTTTCTTATCCTCACGGTTATGCGGGTGCTCGTGCGAAATATTGTCGTAATACTTACAATGCAGATAATGTGAATGGTCTTCTTCCTCGTAAAGACCATATACTGCCGATAAAAACGCAGAAAACTGACTTCCCATCACACCACTGGCAATAAAATAGTAGTTTTCACCATCTATCCGCCAATGTATTCGAAGCATATCGCAATCGAAGGGAGTCAGTCTAATTCGCATACCGCAGTTTCTTTTATTCAGTTTCAAAAAAACACCTGTGCCATAACGGGCACGGACCATATTGATATGATGCATTATAGATTTGGTTCATTTGAACCAATAATAGTATACCATAAAAGTAAAGCTATTGCAATACAAAATCCGCCCAAATTTCTTTGGGCGGATAATTTTGTTAAATAAACCTAATTACTTTGATGCTTTAATTGCAGCCTGAGCAGCGGCAAGACGTGCAATCGGAACTCTGAAGGGGGAGCAAGAAACGTAATCGAGACCGATTTCGTTGCAATATTCAACAGAGCTCGGGTCACCGCCGTGTTCGCCGCAGATACCGACGTGGAGATTGTCGTTTACGGGTTTACCAAGCTTGATAGCGGTTTCCATAAGCTTACCAACACCAACTCTGTCGAGCTTAGCAAACGGATCGTTTTCAAATATCTTGGTATTGTAGTAGCAATCGAGGAACTTACCTGCGTCATCACGGGAGAAGCCGTATGTCATCTGGGTAAGGTCATTGGTACCAAAGCAGAAGAAATCAGCTTCAGCAGCGATATCGTCGGCGGTAAGCGCAGCTCTGGGGATTTCAATCATTGTACCAACTTCATATTTAAGGTTGGAAGAAGCGCTTGCGATTTCTGCATCTGCAGTATCCACAACGATCTTCTTAACAAACTTGAATTCCTTAACATCGCCAATGAGCGGAATCATAATTTCGGGCTTAACGTTCCAATCGGGATGTGCCTTTTGAACGTTGATAGCAGCGCGTATGATCGCTTTTGTTTGCATCTTAGCAATTTCGGGGTAGGTAACCGCAAGACGGCATCCTCTGTGACCCATCATGTGGTTAAATTCGTGACGCGATGCGATGCTGTCCTTGATCTGCTGAACGGTCTTTCCTTGTGCTTCAGCAAGCTTAGCAATATCTTCTTCTTCGGTGGGAACGAATTCGTGAAGAGGAGGATCAAGGAAACGAACGGTTACAGGGTTACCTTCAAGAGCTTCATAAAGCTTTTCAAAGTCGCCTTGCTGCATGGGAAGTATCTTTTCAAGTGCGATTTCTCTTTCTTCAACAGTGTCGGAGCAGATCATTTCGCGGAATGCTGCGATTCTGTCAGCTTCGAAGAACATATGCTCGGTACGGCAAAGACCGATACCTTCAGCACCAAGCTCGCGAGCCTTCTTAGCATCAGCAGGGGTGTCGGCATTGGTACGAACCTTCATAGTGCGGTACATATCTGCCCAAGCCATGATTCTGCCGAATTCGCCTGCAATAACTGCATCAACAGTCTTTACGATTCCGTCATAGATACAACCGGTAGAGCCGTCGAGGGAGATGCAATCGCCTTCGGAATATTCCTTACCGGCAAGTGTAAATTTCTTGTTAGCTTCGTCCATCTTAATGTCGCCGCAACCGGATACACAGCATGTGCCCATACCTCTCGCAACAACCGCTGCGTGAGAGGTCATACCGCCGCGAACAGTGAGAATACCCTGAGCGGCTTTCATACCTTCAATATCTTCGGGAGAGGTTTCAAGACGAACGAGAATAACCTTTTCACCGCGTTCTGCCCAAGCTTTTGCATCGTCTGCGGTAAATACAACCTTACCGCAAGCTGCTCCGGGAGAAGCACCGAGCGCTCTGCCGATAGGGGCCGCTTCCTTCAATGCTTTTGCATCGAATTGGGGGTGGAGAAGGGTATCAAGGTTACGGGGATCGATCATTGCAACTGCTTGCTTTTCGGTAATCATACCTTCATCAACGAGGTCGCAAGCGATCTTGAGAGCGGCCTTTGCGGTTCTCTTGCCGTTTCTGGTCTGGAGCATAAAGAGCTTCTTATCTTCGATAGTAAACTCCATATCCTGCATATCTCTGTAATGGTTTTCAAGGATGCCGCATATGTTAACGAATTTATCGTAAACATCGGGCATAACTTCTTTAAGCTGTTCGATCTTCTGAGGAGTACGAACACCTGCAACAACGTCTTCGCCCTGAGCGTTCATTAGGAACTCGCCCATAAGCTTCTTTTCACCGGTTGCGGGATCGCGGGTAAATGCAACGCCGGTGCCTGAGGTATTGCCCATATTGCCGAATACCATCATTTGAACGTTAACTGCGGTACCCCAAGAATAAGGAATATCGTTATCACGACGGTAGATGTTTGCTCTGGGGTTGTCCCAAGAACGGAATACCGCTTTGATAGCTTCCATAAGCTGGGTACGGGGATCAGAAGGGAAGTCGGAACCGATTTTGCCCTTATATTCGGCCTTGAATTGGTTGGCAAGTTCCTTAAGATCGTCGGCAGTAAGGTCAACGTCTTGAGTAACTCCCTTTTCTTCCTTCATTTTGTCGATAAGCTCTTCAAAATATTTCTTACCGACCTCCATAACAACGTCGGAGAACATTTGGATAAATCTTCTATAACAGTCCCAAGCCCAACGGGGATTGCCGGATTTAGCGGCGAGAACCTCAACAACCTCTTCATTAAGACCGAGGTTGAGAATGGTATCCATCATGCCGGGCATAGATGCTCTTGCACCGGAACGTACCGAAACGAGTAAAGGATTTTCTTTATCGCCGAATTTCTTGCCGGTGATAGCTTCCATTTTTGCGATGTTTTCGGTGATTTCAGCAACGATATCGTCGTTGATAACCTTTCCGTCATCATAATATTGGGTACAAGCTTCAGTAGAAATAGTAAATCCTTGGGGTACAGGGAGACCAAGGTTCGTCATCTCGGCCAAGTTAGCACCCTTGCCGCCGAGAAGCTCTCTCATCTTGCCATTGCCTTCAGAGAAGAGATAAACATACTTTTTAGACATAATTTGCCTCCTGATAGAAATATACATATATAATATAATTTTTGTTGTAGTTTGTCAATAGATTTATGGAAAAATCAGCTAAAGCATATAGGTTTGCACATTCTGCTTGACAAATAAATCGTTTAAGTTTAAAATTAATTGCTGTAGATTTATTAAATAGAGGGCAAAAATGCGTTTTGACGGTGTAAATCCCGGAGAACATCCCGAATATATTATAGTCGGTTTGGGCAATCCGGGTCAAAGATATGAAAGAACAAGGCATAATATCGGATTTGACGTTGTTGATCATTTAGATAAGGTCTGCGCATGCAGTAGGGGCATAAAGCGTATGCTTCATTCATCTTTGTGCGATAAGTGTGTGCTTGACGGCTACATTGTGTATTTTGTGAAGCCGCAAACCTTTATGAATAATTCTGGTATGGCGGTAAAAGACGTTATGAATTATTACCGAATGAATCCGCAACAATTGATCGTTATTCATGACGACACAAAGGTGAATATCGGTAATTTCAAAATTAAAAAAGGCGGCAGTGCAGTCGGGCATAACGGAATTAAATCTATCATTCAGCATCTGCACACCGACGAATTTATTCGTATTCGTGTCGGTGTAGGTGAAAAGCCCGAGGAATTTGATATGTCAAAATATGTGTTATCACGCTTGACCGATAAAGAATATAAACAGATTCAAGACCAATACATTCAGATTAAAAATGCGATTTCTTGTATTTTTAATTACGGAATCGACCGAGCAATTCAACTGTATAACGAATAAGTATTGAGTGAATTCGATGAAAAGCATTCTTGAGCAGTTTTCAAACGACAGTGAATACAAATCGTTATTAAACGGTTTTTCGGAAGGACACATACCCTGTGTTATCAGCGGTATGTGCGATTCTGCGCGCCCTTTTTTAGTTGCTTCAATGCTAAAAGACCTTAAAAAGAAAGGCGTTGTAATAGTTTCCGAGGAAAAAGAGGCACACGCTATTGCCGAAACGTTGCGGTTGTTTTTTGATCGTGTAATGATATATCCTGCAAGGGATTTTGTGTTTGAAAACGTTACTGCGTATTCTCGTGAGTGGGAGCATGAGCGTCTTTTGGTACAGGATGCAGTGATGCGCAATGAATATGATGTTATTGTTACGGTTCCCGATGCGTTGATGCAGTATACAATGCCGCGAGACGTTTTTGAAGATAACTGCTTTGAGCTTTCGCGCGGATCGACGGTTAATCAAAAAGACGTTTGTATAAAGCTTGACAGTATGGGATATATTCGAAGTGATATTGTCGAGGGGGCAGGTCAATATTCGGTCAGAGGCGGCATTGTCGATATTTTTACGCCGAATTACAGCATGCCCGTTCGTATAGATTTTTGGGGCGATGAGGTCGATCTGATAGGTCATTTTGACATCGTTTCTCAAAGAAGAACCGAGAATTCCGAGTCTGTAAGAATAATTCCGTGTAATGAGATTAATGTATCCGAATACTCAAAGATTTTGATACTTCGTGAGATCAACAATCTGATTTCCGCTTTCAAGGGACCGGAGAAACGGCGGCAAACTCTTCTTGGCGAACGTGATGCTATTGAAAACGGCACTAAAAATCTTTTTGTCGATAAGTATTATTCATTGATATATCAGAAGAATGAAACTTTGCTCGACGTATTGAACGATACAGTTAAATTTGTTTTTGAAACAAAGCGCGTTGCCGAGCGTGCAAAAGGCTTTGAAGATAGCAATAACGCTATTATTGAAACTTTATCGGCAAACGGAATGTGCAAAATGAAGTTCTGCAGACCATTTTGTCAATCGGATCAATTTTTAAGTTCGCTGGGTAAAAATACCATCGCACTTGATCTGTTCCATAATTCGGGCAATGTTATCGGCGCTGTTGCAAACTATTCCGTAGTGACTAAATCAACAATGCAGTTTACCGAAAAGACCGATGTTCTTTTGGAAGATTTAGAATCTTACATTGCCGCATCGCGTAAAATTTTATTACTTTGCTCCGGTGATCATGCAGTAAGCGTTATGTTGGATTTGCTATGCGAAGAAGGAATTTCGGCATATCCATATAACGGCACTCTTTATGAATGCCGCGTTGCCGTAGCAAATTGCGAAGATGATTGTATTAAACGCGGATTCGAATTGCCTAAGGGCGGTTTTGTGCTGTTAACAGATTATATGGCACTGCGCTCTCGCGACGAGATAAAACGCAAAAAACGCTCCTCAAAAGTCACTAAGGCTGAGAAGATTACTTCTTATGCCGATCTTTCTATCGGTGACCTTGTTGTACACGTAAATCACGGTATCGGTAGATATGAAGGTATAAAAAAGCTTACCTCGCAAGGTGTTTCGCGAGATTATATTAAAATAGTTTATGCTGATAACGGCATACTTTACGTTCCGTGCGATCAGTTGGATCTTGTCAGTAAATATATCGGCGCCGAAGGAACAAAGCTGTCGAAAATGGGCGGTGCCGAATGGAAACGTGCAAAGAGCCGTGCGAAGGCTGCAGCTTCCAATATTGCAAAAGAGTTAATTAAGCTATATGCCGAAAGGCGAAGTATGCAGGGCTATTCATTCCCGCCAGATGATGAATTGCAGGATGAGTTTGAGGCAGGATTTGAATATTCAGAAACCGACGGACAAAGCCGTGCGGCTAATGAAATAAAAAGGGATATGGAAAATCCGTATCCTATGGATCGTTTGCTTTGCGGCGACGTTGGATTTGGCAAGACCGAGGTTTCCTTGCGAGCTGTTTTCAAGTGTGTGTTTTCCGGAAAGCAGGCAGCTATCCTTGTACCGACAACGATTTTGTCTTTTCAGCATTATCAGACCGTTTTAGCGCGTTTTAGAGGATATCCGGTTCGCGTCGGAATGCTTTCGCGGTTCGTTTCGTCAAAGGAACAAGCGGAAATCATTTCCGGTTTAAAAAACGGCACGGTCGATATTGTCATCGGTACACATCGCTTATTACAGAAGGACATCGCTTTTAAAGATCTTGGTCTTTTGGTCGTTGATGAAGAACAGCGATTCGGTGTATCTCATAAAGAAAAACTCAAGGAGCTTTCAAAGGGCGTAGACGTTCTCACGCTTTCCGCAACACCTATTCCGAGAACACTAAATATGGCACTTAGCGGTATACGCGATATGTCCGTGCTTGAAGAGGCTCCGATTGACCGTGTTCCCGTACAGACCTTTGTTCTTGAACATGACGAAGACGTCATTTATGAGGCGATACGTCGCGAATTGCGGAGAGGCGGTCAGGTATTTTATCTGCATAATTTCGTCGATTCTATTTATTCTAAGGCCACTTCATTAAAAAACGCTTTTCCGGATGCTAATATTGCCGTAGGACACGGAAAAATGGACAAGGAGCAGCTCTCCGACGTCTGGACCGATATGGTAGAAGGAAATGTTGATATACTTGTAAGTACGACGATCATTGAATCAGGTGTTAATGTGCCCAATGCAAATACGCTTATTATCGAGGATGCAGACAGAATGGGGCTTTCACAGCTTCATCAGATCAGGGGACGAGTTGGTCGCTCCACAAGAAAAGCGTATGCATATTTGACCTATAAGTCAGGCTCGGTCATAAATGAGGTTGCAGAAAAGCGTCTTGAGGCAATACGCGAATTTACAGAGTTCGGTTCGGGCTTTAAAATTGCAATGCGTGACCTTGAAATAAGAGGCGCGGGCAATTTGCTCGGTGCCGAACAAAGCGGACATCTTGAAGCTATAGGCTATGATCTTTATATTAAGATTCTCGAGGATGCGATCAACGCCGAAAAAGGCATTGCACCGAAAGCGGAAAAGAACTGCACGATCGAGGTTACGGCAGATGCGTATATTCCCGAAGATTATATTTCTTCGCTTTCGTTACGTATTGACGTATACAAGAAAATCGCTGCGGTTTCCAATCGAGATGAATACGATGATCTAATCGATGAATTGAACGATCGATTCGGTGAAATACCGACTCCGATAACAAATCTTATCAGAATTTCCCATTTGCGTAATATGGCGATGAATTGTGATTTTACCTCTATCGAGCAAAACGGCAGAGTTATCGGGTTTTATAATCCCAATATCAACATTGAGCGTTGTTCCGTTATAGCCTCCGAAGACCCGTTTCGCGGTGCTGTAATGATCTCACTTGGAGGCAGACCTCATATTGCCTATAAGTTGCGTGACGGTGAAAAAATTCTCGATATGTGCGAGAAGATTATTGAAAGATATTCAAAATTAGAGCAAAATTAGTGTAGACAAACGCAAAAAAATATTGTATACTGTAATTTGTATATGGTTTAAACACGAATTTGAAAGGTTGAAGGATATGAAAAGACAAACACGATTGATCGCGTTTATTTTAGCGATTGTTATGCTTTTTGCATTTTCCGCATGCAGCGAAGAATCTTCGTCCGGCGGTGCTGAAGGGGAAGTAATACTCACCCTTGGTGAATATACTCTCAGTGAAAAAGATTATATGTATATTCTCAGTATGTTCAAAAGTCAAATGATCGATTATTATCAAGCGTATTTTTCACAGTACGGTGTTTCATACAGTGAATCGGATATTCTTGAAATGAAAATGGATGAGAACACAACGTTTGCTAAATATATCGAGGATATTTCACTTGAATTCGCACAGCAAATGCTTGTTTTTGAAAAGCTTTGCGGCGATGCCGGCATTACTATTACTAATCAAACCGATATAGATAAGATCAACGGCTTTATTGATGACCTTGAATATTCCTACGGTGGTGAAGATCTTTTTGAAATCGAGCTTGCACGTCTTGGCTTGAGCAGATATTCTATTGAACGATATCTCCGATCTGAATTTTATTATTCGCTTATACGCGATTACCGTTACGGAGATAACGGCATTGCTCAGCTCCCCTCGGAAAAGGTTCACGAAAAGTTCTTGAAAGAGTATCTTCATTATGACGGCGCGTTATTTGCGTACGTCAATTACAACGATGGCTCGGCGTATTCTTTTGAATTTGCCGATGATGAAGTGCGCGCGTTCTTTGATACTGAATTTGTAAAGGTTCGTCATATTCTTTATAAAACGGTCGACGAGTCCAATAAAAAGCTTTCCGATGAAAAGGTGGCCGAAAAGAAAGCGAAGGCGGAAGCTGCTTTAGCGGCAATCCAAGCCGGCGAAAAAAAGCTTGACGATTATAAAAAGGATACCGAAGACAGTGGGTACGAATACGTATTTACATACGGCAAAATGGTTAAAAATTTTGAAACGGCTGCATTTGAAATGAACGTGGGCGATGTTCGTCTCGTTGAGACCGAATATGGTTTTCATATTATCGAAAAGCTTGAAAAGACCGAAGAAGATTTTTCGGGTAAAACGGGCGAAGACGGTAAAACTACCGGCGGCAATAAGGCGAATGTCATCAAAGCGATGACAGTTAAGCAGATTCGTGCAGAAGCGTTGGAGCTTTTGGCGAAGTTGCAGAGCGGTGAAGTTAAAACATATCCCGAAAAGAATAGCGAAAAAGCTTATTACATTCCTTTGGAAGCTAACTTTATTAATAAAGACGATGCAAATTATGCTTCATTTATCGAAATGCTAAACAATATTGAAGAAGGCAAATATGCCGAAAAGGATTTTGTTAATGATGCGACATACGTTATCAGAAGACTTCCTATGACAGAAAAGGACATTACTGCAACAATCTATACGAAAATCGAAGACGATCTTATAATGACTGAATTCGGTGAATATATCAAGTCGTTCTATGATAAGATCGAATTGAATGATGAACTCCTTGCAAAATTTGACGTAGTTACAATTCCCAAGCTTGACGGCGAACTTTATACATTTGGATAAGAGGTAAAAAATGACAGTACAACAGGTTTATGAAAATATAATGCGCGATGCATTGAGCGTATATTCGGCAGAAGGACTCAAGGATAAGCTTGAAAGCGGAAAAACACTTAAAATCAAGATGGGAGCCGACCCCAGCAGACCTGACCTCCATCTTGGACACTCCGTAGTGCTTCGTAAGCTCAAAATGCTTCAGGATCTTGGACACGAAATCATTTTCGTTATAGGTGATTTTACCGCTATGATCGGTGACCCTTCCGGAAAGAGCAAAACAAGAGTTCCCCTTACCTTTGAGCAGACACGCGCTAATGCGGTAAGCTATTACGAGCAGGTTATTAAGATTCTTGATAAAGACAAGACTCGCATCGTTTACAACTCCGATTGGCTCGGTAAGATGTCCTTTGAAGACGTTTTGTCGCTGGCAGGAAAATATACTCTTGCCCGTATACTTGAAAGAGATGATTTTGCAAAGCGTTATGCTGAACAGCGCCCTATTGGTATGCACGAGCTTTTCTATCCGCTTATGCAGGGTTATGACAGCGTTGCTCTTGAAGCGGACATAGAAGTGGGCGGTAATGACCAAACCTTTAACCTTCTCGTTGGCAGAGAGCTCCAAAAAGATTACGGACAAACGTCTCAAGAGGTTATCACCTTCCCGTTGCTCCCCGGTCTTGACGGCGTTGAAAAGATGTCCAAATCTCTTGATAACTATATCGGCATTGACGAGCCTGCGGAAATCATGTATGAAAAATGTATGAAAGTACCCGACAGTCTTCTTCTTACGTATTTCAACCTTACAACAGACCTTGAGGAAGAGAAATATAAGGAGCTTTGCGAAACCGATATTCGAAAAGCGCACGCGCTTTATGCAGAGGCAATCGTTACTCTGTATCACGGTGCGGATGCTGTTCCTGCTGCAGTTGCAAGATATGCAAGCGTAGCAGGTGGCGGCGTTCCTCAAAATATTGAAGAACGCGAATTTGAAATCGGTGTACGTCTTCTTGAGGTTCTCAGCAAGTCAGGTCTTGCACCTTCAAACAGCGAAGCTCGTCGTTTGATTCAAGGCGGCGGCGTAAAGGTAGACGGTAATCAGGTTACCGATCCCAACACCGTTCTCGATACAGCGGGCGAATACGTTATAAGCAAGGGCAAAAATAAGTTTATCAAAGCAATTGTAAAATAAAGTATTGGTACAAATAAAACCTCCGTGTTTAATTCACGGAGGTTTTAAATTTAAAGATCATCAAAATGAATGATTTCAGGGTAAAATTCTTTTGTATCGCTGTGGCTTTCTGCTTTAGGAACTCCATCCGAACTATCGTTTTCGGTTATGTTTAAGCTATTATTTGTTTGCTCTTGAACTTTTTTGGCTTCGGACGGGGCATCTTCAACGCAGCTTTCTGTTTCTCTGACTGTTGAAAAGGGGAGATCCTTTTCGTTGAGCATTTTTTCGATCTCTGCAATTTTGGAGGATCTTGCTTTTGACATTAATTCTTCAAATTCGTCCGAAAGATCACTGTCGCTTTTCTCTTCGTTGATTTCTTCTGTTTGCAAAAGGGAAGTTGCTTGATCATTATTTTCATCTGCTGTAGCTTGGTTTTCGTTTTGCGCAGGCTTTATCAGTGTTTCGGACTGTCGGAGAAGGTTTTCATAAAAAGAATCGATCGATATGTTTTCGCTTATATTAGAATCATTTTCGTTTTCAAGCGATTCGGTATAATTTGTTTCGATAGGTTCTTCGGTGGTCGTTTCGGGATAATTAATCGCAACTTCGGCTTTTTCAGGCTCCGAAGCTTCTTTTTCGGTTTCGATCGGATCAAGCTTGCCGAACGCTCTAAGCACATCTTCGGTGGTAAACGGATTGTTTTTGGGTTTTGAAGGAACATCATTTTTGAGCGCTCTTGCTTCTCTTGTGAATTTTACAAATAATTCTTTAAGTTCGTTTATCGGATATCTAATATCTCTTTGCGACAGAAGAATATGCGGAAGGCCTTCTTCGATGTTTTCTCGCATCTCCTCTGCGTAAGGCTTCTTCATATGTGCCATTACGAGATCTGCGTTTTCAAGAGTGATCCCGAGGTAAGGGGTTTCTTTTTTTCCCATCAGCTTGATTGAAGCAACGTTTGTCCATTCAATCTCAACGGACGCTCCGACGTTTTTTATATCTTTAAATCCGCGAGAATTTAATACAATGATGCTGTCAGGTTTGTATTCTTTAAAAAGAAGGAACACAAATATTGTAGAAAAACAGCAAAACGCAATGCCGCCGCCAAGATAAAATGCCGTCGAATTTTCTTTAAATTCGCTTACCAGATAAGGCAACAACGCAATTGTAAGCGAGAAGACCGAAAGGAAAAGAAAGATGATCCCCTTAGCGATCAGGCTGTTACGTCTTTCCTTGATCTCGATATGATTATCATTCATAATTATCTCCTAGTTTAATCCACATAATCTGTGCTGTTGAAAACGGTTGAATTATCGTAAAGGACGAAATCGTAAAGTAATTCACCGTCAACCTTGCGGTATACTGCAAAATTGAATTTCAATTCACTTCGCTTCCATAATTGAGAAGGGTCAACGAACGCAGGGGTTGCGGTGTTGGTAAGGGCTTCATTATATTTCAAATCGTTTGATTTAAAATCAAGATTTACACCCTCAAAGCACACACGTGAAAAACCGTATCTTCCGCCACTGTCAATTACCTTGTTGACAAGCCTATAGACATTTCCGTTGCTGTCCGAAAGAACGTATTCAAGGCAATCTCCGTAATCATCGTTTGTAAGCTTTTTTGCGTTGAATTTAACACCTATCTCGATTAGCCCGTATTCCGGAGCGTAATCTACACTATAAAGTTGAAGTGATCCTAATTCATTCATAAAAACACGTGTGTTTATGCGATATAGTTCGATATCGTCACCGTTAACCTCGGTCATGCCCGGCAATTCGGTCATATAGTTTGTTTCAAGAATGTCACTGTCGCAGTTTGCAAACAGAATGACCATTAATATTGCATAAATTATAAATGAAATACCGTACATACTCCATTTGAAAAATCTTTTAACGTTCCTATATATTTTAGATTCGTTTTCATCCTGTTCTTCAGGAAAATAATTGCCTTGATAATCCATAAAGACTCTCTTTTCTTAAGATGTGTGTAAATGTTACGCGAAAGTTTTCCACACACTTTTGCACATTTGTGGAAAACGAAATCGTGATAAACTCAAGAATTTCATTGCTTTTTATGTGTAATCCACATTGTTTTCCACAAAACAGTAAGGTTTTGCACAAAAGTTATGTAAACTTATTGCTTAATTGTTAAAATATTTTCTGTCAAGACTTCTCATTTGAACGGCTAAAGCGACGTGCGGTCTGCGGATGATATTGCTTTCGTCAAAGTCGGCAATGGTGCGTGCGACTTTAAGAATTCTGTCATAACCGCGAGCGGACAGACCAAGCTTATCATATGCCATTTGTAATACCTCTCGTCCGCCTTCATCGAATGTACAGAACTTACGAACGTGTTTTGGTTGCATACGTGCGTTGCAGGTAAGGGGTTGTCCGTTAGCCAATTTTTCGCCGTCAAAACGACTCATTGCAAAGTTACGCGCTCTTGAAACACGCCTTCTGATCCTGTCGCTCGATTCTGCGGCAACGGTGGTATCTAACTCGGAGAAATCAAGAGCATTTACTTCAACTTGAATATCGATTCTGTCGAGAATAGGACCGGAGATCATCGAGAGATAATTTCTTCTTGATTGCGGTGTACATGTGCATGGCTTTGTCGGGTGACCGTAAAAGCCGCATTTACAAGGGTTCATTGCGCATATCATCATAAATGAGCAGGGATATGTCACGCTGGCATTGACGCGAGAAATTGTAACAGTGCGTTCCTCGATCGGTTGACGCAGGACCTCGCAGCTGTGTTTATCAAATTCGGGAAATTCGTCAAGGAAAAGTACACCGTTATTTGAAAGTGATATTTCTCCCGGCTTGGGGTTGGTGCCGCCTCCGATAAGTGCGGCAGGAGACAGTGAGTGGTGCGGAGCACGAAAAGGTCTGCTCGTCAGTAGGGGATTAAGTTCTTTATTTAATCCGGCAATTGAATAGATCTTGGACGTTTCGATCGATTCCTCAAGCGTTATCGGCGGGAGGATATAAGGAACTCTCGATGCAAGCATGCTTTTACCGGTACCGGGAGGACCGATAAGAAGAACATTGTGTTCGCCTGCTGCGGCAATTTCCAAAGCTTTTTTAGCTTGGTCTTGACCCTTAACGTCGGAAAAATCAAGCAAGGTGTCGTCAGCGATAGCGAAAAAATCATTTTTATTGAATTGCATCGGAATAATTCTTTTCCGTGTAAGAAAATGGTCCATCAATTGAACGGCGTTCTTAACGGGATAAACAGTTATTCCGCATGCTGCAGATGCTTCAGAAGCATTATCGGCAGGGACAAAAAGATATTTAAAGCCGGCGTCTCTTGCCGCGACGGCCATAGGGAGTACACCGTTGACCGGTCGTAAATCGCCGGAAAGCGAAAGTTCTCCGAGAAAGCAGCATTCGGAAAAATCTATCCTGTTAAGACCGGGCATATCCAATAGGGAAAGCAAGATCGGAAGATCGTAAACCGTGCCTTCCTTTTTTATGTCTGCCGGTGCTAAGTTAACAGTAAGAACACCCTTCTTTAACGGAAGGTCGCAAGCCCGTGCAGCTGACCTGACACGTCCTTGTGATTCTTTAATGGCGGCATCAGGTAAACCGATAATGTCGAGTCTGGGGTTGGGACTCGATACGTTTGTTGATTCTACTGTAACAATTTGTCCCTCTATACCGCGAATAGCAGCGGAATAAATAACGCTTATCGACATTTTATGATTCAACCTTTCTGAATATTCATTATATGATACCACGAATTATTTGTTTTTTCAATAATAAGAAATAAATTTTAAGTAAAA
>JAZRTE010000012.1:0-6819 GCA_045651785.1 Eubacteriales bacterium
CTCCTTTTGAAGCAGATTCGATCTCAATTCGGCAATACGGCGGAAATCCTCCTCCTCGGGAGTATCCTTGCTTTCAAGGGGAGAAAGCTCGTCGCGTATCTTCTTTATTTCGTCGCTTACCATCGAAATTTCGGTAATAAGCGGTGAATGCATCGCCATGTGCGCGCACGCCTCGTCCATAAGGTCGATCGCCTTGTCGGGAAGAAAGCGGTCGGTAATATATCGCTCGGAAAGGGTGACCATTCTGCGCACGAGATAGTCGGGAATGTTGATTCCGTGGTGCGATTCATAATATTTTTTGATACCCAAAAGTATCTTTACGCTGTCCTCGATAGACGGCTCGCCGATCATAACGGGTTGGAAACGGCGCTCGAGCGCGGCATCCTTTTCGATATATTGGCGGTATTCCTTTAAGGTGGTTGCGCCGATAAGCTGAATCTCACCGCGTGAAAGCGCGGGCTTCAAGATATTTGCGGCATTCATACCGCCCTCGGCATTGCCCGCGCCGACGATGGAATGAACCTCGTCGATAACGAGTATCGCGTTGCCCGATTTTTTGGTTTCCTCAATAAGTCCGCGCATACGGTTTTCAAACTGTCCGCGGAATTGAGTGCCTGCAACGATCGCGGTCATATCGACAAGATAAATTTCCTTGTCCTTAAGCTTATAAGGCACGTTGCCGCTTGCGATTTTTTGTGCAAGCGCTTCGGCAACGGCGGTCTTACCGACACCGGGCTCACCGATAAGGCAGGGGTTGTTCTTTTGACGTCTTGTGAGAATTTGAATAACGCGTTCAAGCTCGTTATCACGTCCGATAATATTGTCAAGCTTGTTTTCTCTTGCGCGTTCGGTAAGGCAAATGCAGAAATCGCGAAGGTAGCTCATACCTCTTTTGCCCTTTTCCTTGGGCTTTGCATTGCCCTTTGCATCGCCTTCGGTCTTATCGCCGCCTTCGACGGGCTTGTTGTTGCCGAAAAAGGAATTGATATCGATCGAGGGCGCTCTGCCCTCCTCGTCGCCGTCGTTTTCAAAGGGGATCATTCCGTTCATTCCCTCGCTGATCGCATCGAGCTCCTCGGGGCTTATATTCATTTGATTTATAATATCGTCGATAGGCTTAATGCCAAGCTCTTGCGCGCATTTGATGCAAAAGCCCTCGCTGGTAATATTGCCGTTCACGTTTTTCTGTACGAAGATTATCGCGGGGCGAACCTTACAGCGTGAGCATCTCTTTAATTCCATCTAAAAAATCACCTCGTTATTTGCTTTCGGGCTTGTTTGCTTCGTTCGTTTCGTTTTTATCCGTCAGGGTCTTGAGCGTTCTTATGCAGTACATCACCAATGCAAAGATCATCGTGGTGAGTATACACACCGCCACGGTAATGTCGAGCGCGGGGCTTTCGCGGAAGATTATCCTTAAGAACGCGCAGGCGAAAAGTATTATCGTTGCGACCTTTCCGTACCAAAGTGCCTGAACGACGATATGCTTACGCTTGATAACGACCATACCTCCGATGAGCATAAGCAGCTCCTTGATGAACATGGGGATGACCACGAGCAAAAACACAAGGTTGTCAACGGCAAAGCATACCGCCGCCGTAAATTGCATCGCCTTGTCGGCAAGAGGGTCGAGCCATTTGCCGAGATCGGTTATCCAATTGTTCCGCCTTGCAAGATAGCCGTCCAATGCATCGGTGATCCAGGCAAGCGCGTAAATGCCTGCCGCAATGAGCGATTTCGGCATCGTGTCGAACGTAAAATAGGTATAAACGAACGCAGGTATCATTAACAATCTGATAAAAGAAAGTATATTAGGGATATTTTTCATTTTTCACACCATATTGTTTCCCAATCATCGGGAAACAAAACCTTTAAGACCTCTTTTTATGCTTACATAAAGAACGCGAACACGTCGATTCCGTAAAACAGCTTGTAAAGGAAGGTGCTTTGCGGATCGAGCCCCGACAAAAAGTCGCTGTTAAGGAATTCTGCATTTTCTATAAGCATATTCATCACGAAGCAGAACATAAAAATTCTGAACAGTGCAAGCACACAGCCCAAAAGTATGCCGAGTCCCTTGTTTGCCGTGCGAAGTATCGGCAGATTTGCGAGCTTGTTAAGGAAGAATGCCGCAATCGCAAGCAAAATCTGAGTACCGATAAACAGAATGATTATCGCAACGAGCTTCGCCAAAAGCAGAACTATCGGCTCGGCGATATATTCCGCCGCCTGAGTCAAAACGTCCGAACCGTCCGCATTTGCGCCGTTGTACCATTCGATAAAATCGCTTTTTTCAACGCCCGCGAGCGAAAGCACCGCATCGAGCGCCTCGGTTTCGCCGTTTACGAATTTTTGAAGTCCTTCCTCGTCGAAGATAGAGTCCTTAACCATATCGGCAACCGAGCTTTGAACCGTTTCGGCAAAGGGCGCGTCTATAAGCGCCTGCTCGAGAGGGGTCGCGAACGCCGCGGTCAGCACGATGGAGATTATAAACGAAAGCGCGCTTACGGTGGTTTTTACAAACCCGTTTTTAGCCGCAAAATATACGGTGATACCTATTATTGCAATTATAATAAAATCAAGTAAAAAGCTCATTTCGATTCATCCTTTCTGAAATATTCGGCTTGGTTTTCCGAAAACAGTATTATCGAATCTCCGTCACGCACCAAAGCGGAATATGATGTGGGTATTTCGTATTTTTCCTCCTCGCCGCTTTCGATATCGCATACCGTAAGCACGCCGGGGGACAATGTGTAAAGAATATTTCCGCAAACCGTCGCATCGGAAAGCGCGGTATCAAACCGCTTTGTAAATTCAACGCTTCCGTCGTTGCGGTAGATCACGGTTTCGGTACCGCCCGAAAGCCCGTCAAGCCCGTAATTTATCAGCGAACGGCTTCCCAACACCTTGCCCGAAAGCAATTTTCGGTCGGTAAAGGGTATTTCCGAAACGATCTCGTTATTTTCGTTGAAGGACCTGAGCGCGTCGGTCGTAAGTAAGCGGTAGCCGTTTTCTGTGTAATATATGCCCAAGGGTATCTCGCCTATGAATTCCTGCGAGAAGAGCGCTTCCTTTTCGTTTATCGAGAATTTCGATATCTGTGTCGCAATATTGCCGTTTTTCGAATATTGTGCCGCAACGGTAAACTCCTGACCGTTGGGCGACATTGCGGCAAAATTAACGTATTTGTCGCTGAAAAGGCGCGAATAGCGAACGCGGAATTCTCCGTCGTAAACGTATACTGCCGAGCGATAGCCCTTTGCCGAGCTTACAACGCAAAATTCGCCGTTTGCCGATGCATCGACAAAATGTATCGGATAATCGAAATTCATCTTCGATAGCCGCGAATAGGAGTTGAATATCCTTAATTCCTTACCGCCTAAGTCGTAGCAGAAAATATTTTTTCCGTTTTCGATTATCTTCGGATGGTCGAACGAAAAGCTGTCGCGAAGTATCACCTCGGCATCCCAGCCGGTAACGGTAAGTCCGTTTTCGTTAAGCACCGCAAGGTCGCCCTTATATATAAGTCCGCGGTTGCCGACGCTTCCGTCGAAGGAAAGAAGATTGCCCTTATATGCCTCCTCATCCTCGTTCACGTTTAAAAACTTCATCATATAATCGAAGTTATCAACGGTTATCTCGCTGCTGTGGAAGGAAAAGGAATAGACCCCGAACAAAACGATGAACAAAAGCACCGCGTAGCGCATAAACGACGCCCTGCGCGCAAGCTTAATGTAGTGCGATTCCACCGTGGGGGTTTCCTGCTTATTCTTTTTTGTGTTTTTGTCCTTAAACCAAGAAAAAGCGCCCATATTTTATCTCTTATCTTTAATTAATAAAAAACTCTGTTTAACGTCAAGCCCTTTGCGGGTGCGGTTATACCCGCGTTTGCACGGTCACGCGAGGCGATTATGTCCTTTATCGGTAACATTTTCGTGCCCGATGCCGCCTCAACCACGGTGCCGACCATAATTCTTATCATATTATAAAGGAATCCGTCCGCCGCAACCGTAAGGATGACGTTTTCACCCTCGCGCACGGCGTTGAAGTATTTTATCTCGCGCACGGCGTCGGTTATTTTCGAGCCGCTCGCCATAAATGCCGAAAAATCCTGTCTGCCGACAAATTCCTTGCAAAGCGCGTTTGCGATATCTTCGTCGATATGCCTTTGAAACTGCCAAGCGGTATCGGCAGTAAACGGGTCGCGCAGACGGCTGTTATGCACTGTGTAAACGTATTCCTTGCCCTTTGCGCCGTAACGGGGATGAAACCCGTCGGGAGCAACGCTTGCTTCGAGAACGGCAATATCCTCGGGCAATTTTGTGTTTATCGCAAGCGGAAGCGAATTTAGAGGAATGCTCGGCAGACCTTCGCCGCTTACCAAAGCGACGAAGCCCCTTGCGTGTACGCCCGAATCGGTCCTGCTGCAGCCCGTAACGTCAACCCTGCATCCGAAAACCGATTCGCACGCGGCTTGAATCACCGCTTGCACAGTAAGCTTTTCGGGTTGAACCTGCCAACCGCAGTAATTCGTGCCCTTATATGCAATTTTTAAAATATATCCTTGCATAATTCAATTATTCCTGCGACCGTTATATTATTAATGAAGAAAATTCCGACAGTCAAAAGAGTGGTAAAGGTGATGAAAACGTAATCTCTCGCGCAGGACTTCATCACCTTGAGCTTCGTTCTGCCCTCGCCGCCGTGATAGCAACGGCATTCCATCGCATCTGCAAGCTCCTCGGCGCGTCTTACCGCCGAAACGAAAAGGGGAATGAGTATCGGTACAAGCGCCTTGATGCGCCTTAAGACGTTACCGCTTTCAAAATCGGCGCATCTCGCCTTTTGGGCGGAGATTATCTTGTTCGTTTCCTCGATAAGCGTGGGGATGAAGCGAAGCGCGATAGACATCATCATCGCAAATTCGTGCACCGGCACGCGAATGACCTTAAGCGGCGAAAGCACCCTTTCGATCGCATCGGTAAGCTCAAGCGGACTCGTCGTGAAGGAAATAAGCACGCTCGAGCCCAAAACGAGCGAAAGCAGGCGCAAAAGCATCATCACCGCGTTGCGGATGCCTTCTTTATATATAGTTATAAATTTCCAATCAACAAGCGGTTCGCTTTCACCCGTTGTGAAAAACAAATTTATCACAGCGGTGAATATCAGCACGAAAAGAAGCGGCTTTACCGATTTTATCAGTATTCTGAACTTAACGCCCGAAACGGCGATAAGAAATACCGTAAAGGAAAGCGATACTGCCGCCGCAAGCTCACTGCTTGCGACAAGCACGAAGATAAGATATTCGACAAGTATCAAAAGCTTTATTCGCGGATCGGTTCTGTGTAAAAGCGAATTTCCGGGATAATATTGACCGAACGTTACGTCTTTAAGCATTTTGTGTTCCTAATTATTGCCCGAAGGGATTATCGGGCGGTTATCAATTTTTCGATTTCTTTTTTTGCGTAGCCGACGCTGTAAACGTCGGTATCCTTAACAAGATTGCGTTTTTTAAGCTCGATAAAAAGCTTGGTTATCTGAGGCAGGTCGAGGTTTGCATCAAAAAGCCTTTCGGCTTGCTTGAATATATCCTCAACGCCGCCCTGCATATAAATTTCGCCGTCCTTCATAACAAGTATCTCGTCGGCATATTTTGCAATATCCTCCATACTGTGCGAAATTATAAGCAGTGTTGCGCCATAGGTGTTTTTATATTCCACCAAGCCCGAAAGAATTTCCTCCTTGCCCTTGGGGTCAAGCCCTGCGGCAGGCTCGTCAAGCACCAATATTTCGGGGCGCATCGCAAGCACGCCTGCAATGGCGGCGCGCCTTTTCTGTCCGCCCGAAAGCTCAAAGGGTGAGCGTTTAAGCTCCTTTTCGCTCAATCCGCAAAATTCGGCGGCAAGCTTAACGCGAGTCTTTATCTCCTCGTCCGAAAGCTTCATATTCTTCGGGCCGAAAGCGATATCGTCCTCGACCGTTTCGTCGAAAAGCTGATATTCGGGATATTGGAAAACCAAACCGACACGGCTTCGGATCTTTATCATTTCCTTCGGCTTTGCCCAGATATTTTCGCCGTCAAGCAGAATTTCGCCGCTCGTCGGCTTTAAAAGTCCGTTGGTAAGCGATGCAAGCGTGCTTTTACCGCTTCCCGTGTGACCGATAATGCCGGTTATCTCGCCCTTGGGGAACGAGGTGGTTATATTGTTAAGCGCGGCCTTACGAAAGGGCGAGCCTTCGCCGTAAATAACGCTTACGTTTTTAAATTCAAGCGCGTAATTTTTCATTTTTGCCCTCCGATAAATGCGTCAAGCACGTCGGCGGCATCCATTGCGTGTATAATACCGCGCGGCAAATTATGTCCGTCCTGCTCTAACTGATAAAGCAATTCGGTAACCTGAGGTACGGCGAGCGAAACCGATTTAAGCCTTTCGACCTCCGAAAAAATCTCCTTCGGTGTGCCGTCTGCAATAATTTCACCGCGGTTCATAACGATAATTCTGTCGGCCTCTACCGCCTCGTTCATATAGTGGGTAATGGTAACGACGGTAATGCCGATTTCTCGGTTAAGCCGTTTCATCGCCGCGACAATCTCTTTTCTGCCCGTAGGGTCGAGCATTGCGGTCGCTTCGTCAAAAACGATGCATTCGGGACTCATCGCAAGGATACCCGCGATTGCGATACGTTGCTTCTGTCCGCCCGAAAGCTTATGGGTGGAATGTCCCGCGTATTTCGTCATATCGACGGTTTTCAGCGCATCGTCAACGCGTTTGCGGATCTCCTCACGCGGCAGACCGAGATTTTCGGGTGCAAAAGCCA
>JAZRTE010000013.1:0-9161 GCA_045651785.1 Eubacteriales bacterium
TCAATGAATCGTAGCGTCTACCTGCGGCGGCTGTCATTAAGGTCGCTTCGCTCTCGCTTGAAAACCATATTTTCAAGCGGATTTTGTGAGTGCCGTGCGCTCGCGCAGAGTTCGTGCGCGCTTCGCTTGTCCGAACTCTCGGCACTCTAAGGTATATTTTTCGACGCGCATGTCGCCGAAAAATATGTTTATTTTATTATAAAATTTGCATTTTGTAATTGTAAAAACGGAAACGGAGGCTTTTCGGAACGAAAAGCTTCCTTACCTCTTACCTATTACTTCAAAAATCCGGAGGATTTTTCCATGGCTCTTTCGCCGCTTATGAAACAATATCTTGAGGTCAAGCAAAACCATCAGGATTGCATACTTATGTGCCGTCTCGGTGACTTTTACGAGATGTTTTTCGAGGATGCTCAAATTGCATCCAAGGAGCTTGATCTTGTCCTTACCGGCAGAGATTGCGGACTTGAAGAACGCGCGCCCATGTGCGGTGTGCCGCATCACGCCGTTGACGGATATATTGCCAGACTTGTTTCGCGCGGATACCGCGTTGCGATCTGTGAGCAAATGGAAGACCCCGCAACCGCAAAGGGCTTGGTCAAACGCGACGTTGTTAGAATCATCACTCCCGGTACGGTGACCGAGGGCGGCTATCTTGACGAAAAGAAGAATAACTATATCGCTTCTGCGGTTTGCGACGATTTCGGTTGCGGTATCGCCTTTGCCGATATTTCAACTGGCGAAATAAGCGCGACCGAGATTTTGGGTGAAAATATTCCTGCCCGTATCGTTTCCGAGGCGGCGGCATTTTCTCCGAGCGAATTGATAGTGCCGACCGATTTCACAAGCACGATAAGCGGACTTTTCACCGCAAGATTCAACACGCTTATAACAAACGGCGAGCTTTTTGATTTTGCCGTTACCTCGGCAATTGAAACGATCAAAAGCGTTTACAACGAATCCCCCGAAACAAACAGCGATTACGCTTTGCGCGCCGCAGGCGGATTGCTTGCCTACATAAAGCGCACCCAAAAAATCGACCTTTCTTATCTTCAAAAGATAAATTTCTATTCCTGCGAGGAATTTATGGGAATAGATTCGGCATCGAGAAGAAATTTGGAAATTTCGGAATCGATGCGCGCAAAACAGCGCAAGGGCTCGCTCCTTTGGGCTGTCGACAGAACGAAAACGAGCGCAGGCGCACGTCTTTTGCGCCGTTGGCTCGAAAAACCGCTCGTTAACGAAAACGCAATACGCTCGCGTCTTGAAGCGGCAAACGAGCTTTACCGCGACGGAGTTTTGCGTGACGAATTAAGAACCGTTTTAAAGGATATCACCGATATCGAGCGCTTGATGACCCGACTTGTTTACGGCACCGCAAACGCGCGTGATCTTAAAGCGCTTGAACGCACAATTAAGCTGTTTCCTCAGGTCAAGGAGCTTTTGGCTACCGCAAAATCCAACCCGTTGAAGCGAATCAATTCCGAAATCGATCCCTTGACCGACCTTGCCGATTCGATATTCCGCACCATCGCCGAAGAACCCTCGGCAGTGCTTAAGGAGGGCGGAATTATCAAGCAGGGCTGTAACGAAGCGGTTGACGAGCTTTGCGATATGGTTACAAACGGCAAGGCTTGGATCGCAAAGATCGAAGAATACGAGCGCGAAAAGACGGGAATCAAGACCTTAAAGGTCGGATACAACCGAGTTTTCGGCTATTATATCGAGGTTTCGAAGTCCTTTATTTCGCAGGTGCCCGAAACATATATCCGCCGTCAGACCCTTGCAAACGGCGAGCGTTACGTTACCCCCGAGCTTAAGGAGACCGAAAGCCGTGTTATCGGCGCAAGAGATCGCCTTTACGCACTTGAATATGAAATCTTCGTTGCTCTGCGTGAGCACGTTCTTGAATCACTTGATAAAATAAAAAGCGCCGCCAACGCTTTGGCGGAATTGGACGTTTATTGCTCTAACGCCGAAATCGCGCGTGAGCAGGGATACGTTTGTCCCGAAATAGACCGCTCCGATAAAATAATTCTCAAAAACAGCCGACATCCTGTGGTCGAGCGCTTCCTTGACGGAAATTATTTCGTTCCCAACGATTGCTTGCTTGATTGTACGGCAAACCGAATGCTTCTTATCACGGGACCGAATATGGCAGGTAAATCGACCTATATGCGTCAAGTCGCGCTTTGCGTTATACTTGCCCAAGCAGGCTGCTTTGTCCCTGCGACCGAAGCAAGAATCGGCATTTGCGACCGAGTATTTACCCGTGTCGGCGCATCCGACGACCTCGCAAGCGGTAATTCGACCTTTATGCTCGAAATGAACGAGGTTGCCGACATTCTTAAAAACGCTACCAAAAACAGTCTTATCATCTATGACGAGATAGGCAGAGGCACGAGCACCTATGACGGTATGAGCATTGCGCGTGCCGTTGTTGAATACACTGCGAAAAGGATAGGCGCAAAAACCCTTTTCGCAACCCACTATCACGAGCTTACTGCTCTTGAGGGTGAAGCGGACGGCGTTGTAAATTACAACATCGCCGCAAAAAAACGCGGTAACGACGTCGTTTTCCTCCGCAAGATAATCAAGGGTGCGGCGGACGACAGCTATGGTATCGAGGTTGCGCATCTTGCCGGTGTGCCCGAAACGGTGGTCAACCGTGCAAAGCAGGTGCTTGCTTCGCTTACCGAAAACGAATCGCGTCCCGTTGTTAAGAAAAAGGACGAAAACGATAATATAAGCTTCGAAGCGCTTAACGAAGCACGCGTTATCGAAAAAATAAAACAGGTCGACATCAACACTCTTACACCGTATGAAGCAATAACACTTCTTTACGAGCTTAAAAAGGAGCTTGAATAATTGGGAATTATCAACATTTTGGACGCCCAAACGTCCAACCTTATCGCCGCGGGCGAGGTGGTCGAGCGCCCTTCGTCTGCCGCAAAGGAATTGCTTGAAAATTCAATAGATGCAAATGCGAAAAGCATAACACTCGAGATACGCAACGGCGGAAGAACCTTGGTGCGCGTCACCGACGACGGCAAGGGCTTCCTGCGTGAGGATATCCCGAAGGCGCTTCTTCGCCACGCGACGAGTAAGATAAGCTGCGGTGACGATATAAACGGCATCAAATCGCTCGGCTTCCGCGGTGAAGCCTTGGCGGCTATCGGCTCGGTATCGCGTTTGGAAATCGTTTCGAAGCATCGCGACGAAGCTATCGGTACACGTCTTACCGCTGATGAAAACGGCATCGTTATGGAGGACGTCGGCTGTCCCGACGGCACGACCGTTTCGATGCGCGACATTTTCTACAACACGCCCGCAAGGCAAAAGTTCCTTAAAAAGGACGGAACCGAGGGCGCATCCTGCGTTGCGGCGGCTGAAAGATTGGCGCTTTCGCACCCCGAGATCTCGTTTTCGGTCATCAGCGACGGCGAACGGAAATTTGTGACCGCGGGCGACGGCGATCTTTACGGCACGGTTTATTCGGTTTTCGGCAGGGAATTTGCCAAAACTCTCGCCGAGGTCGATTACAATCTGGGCGGCGTTTCGGTAAAGGGCTTCGTTACTCTGCCCGATGCCGTCAGAGGAAGCCGCGCAATGCAAACCGTTTTCGTCAACGAAAGATACGTTAAAAGCAAAACGGTACAAGCCGCGCTCGAAGAGGCGTTCCGTTCGTATATTCCTCGCGGAAAATTCCCCGGATGCGTTCTTTTCGTAAGCCTTGACCACGACCTTACCGACGTTAACGTTCACCCTGCGAAGACCGAAATAAAATTCGCATCCGAGCGTGACGTTTTCCGCGCGGTCTATTATGCGGTGAAAAACACTCTTTCGGCAACGCCCGAGGACAAGCCGCTCGGCGAGGTTATCGTGAAAAAGGTTGAAGCAAAGCCGCTTCTGCCGAACCTGCCCGAGGAAGAGGACCCCTTCGTTCTTCCGAATTTCAAGCCCGTTGAACCGCAAAAACAAAACGGTATCGATTTCTTCCCCAACGATAAAAAGGAAGAAATCAAGGAAAAACCCAAAACTTCATTCGACGCAAACATCGGCAAGGAAGATCTTTTCGATGCAGAAAAGGAATTTTTCTTCAGCGACAGCATCAAAACCGTTCCCCAAGAGGACACCGAACGCAAGGAAGAGCCCGAGCAAACGGTTTTGGTCGAGGAAGCACCTGCTTGGAGAATGATCGGACAGGCTTACGATTCATATATTTTCGTCGAAACCGAGGAAAACATTCTTGTCATCGACAAGCACGCCGCGCACGAGCGCGTGCTTTACGAAAAGCTGGCGGCGAATAAAGAGCTTAACGTTCAGGAATTGCTTGTCGGCGTACCGGTTGTAATCGGTCGCGAGCAAGCATCGGTCTTGCTTGAAAATGCCGAATTTCTTGCCGAAAAGGGCTTCGCCGTCGAGGATTTCGGCGAGGGCTCGATAATCGTGCGCACGGTTCCGTCGACGCTTGGAAATTTGAAAGGTCTTAACGGCATACTTGAGGATTTTGCCCGTTCGCTTTCCGACGGAAACCATCTTTCCTTTGCCGAACGGTGCGACCGTGCGCTTTACACCGTCGCTTGCAAGGCGGCGCTTAAGGCGAGGATAAAAAACCGTCCCGAGGACGATGAAAACGTGGTGCGTATGCTTGCCGAAAATCCGCAGCTTCGCTATTGCCCCCACGGCAGACCGTTTATAAAAAAGTTTCCCAAAAGGGAAATAGAAAAATATTTCGATAGGTGATATTATGAGCTTTACAATACATAAAACCTGCGGCACCGCCCGCACGGGTACCTTTAAGACCGTACACGGCGATATCCAGACCCCCGTTTTTATGAACGTCGGCACAAGCGCTGCGATAAAGGGCGGTATTTCGACGGGCGACCTTAAGCACATCGGCTGTCAGGTCGAGCTTTCGAATACCTATCACCTCCACGTCCGTCCGGGCGAAGACGTCGTTTATAAAATGGGCGGTATCCATAAGTTCTTCAATTGGGACAAGCCCGTTCTTACCGACAGCGGCGGATTTCAGGTCTTTTCTCTGGCAAATCTGCGTAATATAAAAGAGGAAGGCGTTACCTTCCAATCGCATATGGACGGCGCAAAGATATTTATGAGCCCCGAAGTAAGTATGCAAATCCAATCGAAGCTCGCATCCACCATCGCGATGGCGTTTGACGAATGCCCCTCGTCGGTCGCGACTCATCAATATATCTCCAAATCGGTCGACCGCACAACGCGTTGGCTCTACCGCTGTAAAGCCGAAATGGACCGTCTTAATTCGCTTCCCGAAACGATAAACAAGGATCAGCTTCTTTTCGGTATCGGTCAGGGCGGTGTTTACGAGGATATCCGTATCCGTCATCTTAAGGAAATCGCTCAACTCGATCTTCCCGGCTATGCTATCGGCGGCCTTGCGGTCGGCGAAAGTGCCGATGAAATGTATCGCGTTATTGAAGCGTGCGAGCCTTATCTGCCTTACGATAAGCCGCGTTACCTTATGGGTGTCGGCACTCCCGTTAACATTCTCGAGGCGGTCGACAGAGGCGTTGATTTCTTCGACTGCGTAATGCCCTCGCGTAACGCGCGTCACGGAAACCTTTTCACAAGCGAAGGTATTATGAACCTTAACAACAATAAATACCTTCTCGACGGCAGACCTATCGACCCGAATTGCGATTGTCCCGTTTGCAAAACCTATACTCGCGCATATATCCGTCACCTGTTCAAGGCGCGTGAATTGCTCGGTATGCGCTTGTGCGTTATCCATAACCTTTATTTCTACAACAAGCTTATGGAAAAGATTCGCAACGCTATTATGGAGGGCAATTGGAAGACCTTTAAGGAAGAACAGGTTTATATGCTCGGCAAGCGTGCCGAATAACGGTTGTGTATTATATATAAATATAAAAGGAAGACTTTTTGCGGTCTTCCTTTTTTTCTTTGTGAGAAGTGTAAAAAACAAATTGTTAATATTTGTTGAAAACGACAACAAAAAAATGTTTTTTGTATTTTTTGTTCAAATATTACCTTGAGATTATATCGCAGAAATATTTTTTTGTAATAAATGTCAAAAAACTATTGCAAAGTTGTAAAAAGTATGTTATCATATTACCACTAAAATCGCCGACATTGTTTGGCGAAAGAAATAAGGCGTTTTCGGTAACAGCAGCAAGGCAAGTTCCAAGCTTTGTGGAAACGGCCGAAAATCCTTGTAAAAAATAAGGAGGAAATTATGGAACAAAAATTCTCGTTCAAGAAACTGTTGAGCGTGTTCTTAGTTTGCGCTATGTTGCTCAGCTCCTTCACGTTTCTTGCCTTTGCCGAAGAAGAAGCTACCAACGTAGCACTCGGCAAGGAATACACTGCTCCTGAAGCCCTCGACGGCTACAATGCAAGCCTTACCGACGGCGTTAAGGATACCGCTATGGCTTACAATGGCGATAAGTGGTACGCTTTCAAGGATCACCCCACTCAGCATCAGGGTAACCTTGGCGGTCAGAGAACCGGCGCGATCGTTATCGATCTCGACGGCTCGTTCGATCTTACCTCTGTCAAGATCCATACCATTGCTAACGATGGTTCGGGTATTTCTCCCGCATCCGCAGCAAACGTATACCTCTCCGATGACGGTCAAACTTGGGGCGAAGCTATCGCACTTCCCGTTACCGCTCTCGAAGACGTAGAAACCAACGTTGCTTACTATATCGAAGGTCCCGTTACCGGTACCGCAAGCTTCGTTAAGGTAGAGCTCACCATGGGTGAAAAGACCTTCCTTTTCTTCAACGAAATCGAAGTTTACGGCGAAGAAGTAGTTGAGAACCCCTACAAGGGCAGCCTTAAGATCGAACTCAGCGAAACTGATAAGATCGTAGGTCTCTCCAACGAAGAAGCTGCTGAGAAGCTCACCGATGGCGAATGGGCTCTCAATGCAGAAAAATGGGGCGGCAATACCGACGGCGTTGTTCTCTTCCAAAACTTGGATTGCTTGGACGCAGACAACGGTTACGGCAAAATCGACCTCATCTGGACGTTTGACGAAACTCCCGAAGCATATAATACTATTAAATTCGGTCTTTATTCCAGTGTTGAATCCATGATCGGTCACCCTGCAGAAGAAAACGTTTTCTTCCGTAATTCCGATGACGAAGAATGGATGGCAAGTTACAGCACTATCGGTTACGGCGAAACCTTCGTAACTGCTTATGCAGACTTCGAAGAAAGACCTACCAAGCCCGGTACTATTATCGGCGAAGTTAAGCTCCGTTCTCCTCAAACCTACAAGCAGGTTAAGGTTGAATTCTACTTCACCAGAAGCCCGTTCGTAGCAGGCGCAGGCCCTGAGGGCAGCGAATACACCGAAGAAACCGCTAAGCCCAGATGGGAATTCTTCGGTCTTACCGAAGCGTTCAGCTTCAGTAACGTAGAAGTTTCCACTTTCGTTCCCGACTTTAACCCCGGCGAATATTATGCAGCTCGCAGCGGTTGGAACGGAACCTATATTTACAACAATGCAGATGCTTACGATCTCGCTGAATTCAACGGCGAAGACGGCATTGACGACTTCAAGCACGTTGCTTTCGCACCCGTTGAAGGCAAAGCAGGTCAATACGAAGTAGTTGGCATCAGAAACAGCGGCGATTACCTTGCATTCCCCGAAGGCGGGTTCATTTGGGTTGCAAGAACCGGCGCATCCTCCGGCTCTTCCGGCAAAAATGCTGTTGAAATTTTGAACGGCATGTTGGTTGGTCAAATCTACGAATTCAAGGGCTTTGACATTGAAAACGAATTCGTTCAAAACGATGCAACCGTTACCAGAGTTTATGATGACACTCTTGAAAATCTCGTTCTCGGTAACTCTTACACTGTTGATCAGACTATTTCCGGTAGTTATCCCGATACCGACAATAAAGAACTTACTGACGGTATCTTCTTGACTCACAAGGAATTGATCGATGCTCCTCATGCATCCTACAAGGATCCCAGCTGGTTCTGCATGAACTGCACCAATTCGGATCGTGATGCTGTTATCGACATCGCTCTCGGCGACGGCGAATCTCTTTACGATCTTTCTAAAGTAGTTCTTTACACCGGCGGCGACAGAATCGGTTCCGGTATCGCAGAATTCAAATTGATCGAAGTTTTCTACACCGCAGACGGTGAATCCTATGAAAAGTTCGGTGAATACACCTATTCCGGCAACGCAAACAGCTACATCATCGAATGTGCTGTTGAATCCGAAGCGCCTGTTCAAGCAAAGGCAATCAAGGTAGTTTGCTATCCTCAGGATGGCAAAAACCTCCTCTTCATTGCTGAGCTTCAGGCATTTGGCGCAAAAGTTCCCGAATCTGTAGAAGATAAGCTCACTATCGAACTCAGTGACAACGATACCATCCTCGACAAGACCGTTGATGAAGCTATCGACCTTCTCACTGACGGCGACTGGGTACTCGATGCAGGCGCATGGGGCACCGGCACCGCAAACGTAGTTCCCTTCCAAAACAAGAACCCCACCGTTTCCGATGCATGGGGTCAGATCAACCTTATTTATGAATTCGGCGAAACTCCCGAAGCATACAATACTATCAAACTCGGTCTTTACACCGACGTTAATTCGATGATAGGTTACCCCTCTGAAGAAGACGTGTTCTTCTCCGATGACGGTATTAACTGGGTTGGCGGCTACAGCAATGCATCCATCGGCTATGGCGAAACCATTCCCGACGCAGTATACGGCGGTGACGATCAAACCGCTCCCGGTACCGTTATCGCTGAACTTAAGCTCCGCAATCCTCAGACCTACAAGTTCGTTAAAGTAGAACTTTATTTCCCGAAGAGCCCCTTCGCTGAAAAGCCCAGATGGGAATTCTTCGGCGTTACCGAATTTGAAATCGGTTATGAAGAACCTTCTTCCGTAATTACTGACTTCAACGCAGGCAATTACTGGGAATCCCGCTACGGCAGAGGCAAGGGTTCGTTCGCGTACACCAATGCTGATGCTTACGCAGTAGCATGGGATAACTTCATCAGCAGTGCATATACTCAGGTTGCATTCGCTCCTGTTGAAGGCCTTGAAAACGTATATGAAGTAGTTTCCAACGGCGCAGCTTCCGAAGCTATTACATTCCCCGAAGGCGGCTTCATTTGGGTTGCGTACA
>JAZRTE010000014.1:0-7890 GCA_045651785.1 Eubacteriales bacterium
AGTTCGTTGATTAACAGGAGGGCTTTATAATGGAAGGATACAAAAGAGAATTTATACAGTTTTTACAATCCGCAGGCGTGCTTAAATTCGGCGATTTTACCGCGAAAAGCGGCAGAAAGATCCCTTATTTCATCAACGCGGGCGAAATCAAAACGGGCGAACAGATCCAAAAATTAGGCGAATTCTATGCGAAAGGATATTTTGAAAAAATAGGCAACAAAAGAACCGTTCTTTACGGACCTGCATACAAGGGCATCTCTATCGCCGTTTCCGCGGCAGTAGCACTTGCGAAAAACGGCCTTGACGTTCCTTTCTTCTTCAACCGTAAAGAGGCAAAGGACCACGGTGAAGGCGGCGTTTTCGTCGGCTACGTTCCCAAGGCAGGCGAAGAAATCGTTATCGTTGAAGACGTTATTACCGCAGGCACCGCTATCCGCGAAAGTATGGCTATCCTTTCCTCCGTCGAAGGAGCGCGTGTTGCCGCAACCTTCGTAATGGTTGACCGTAAGGAAAAGGGCAAGACCGAAAAATCCGCTATGGCAGAAGTCGGCGAGGAATTCGGTTTCCCCGTATATTCGGTTGTTGACGTTTACGATATCATCGAATATCTTGAAGAAGACGAATCCAACAAGGAAAACGTTGAACGTATCAAAAATTATCTCGCTGTAAACGGAGCAAAGCAATGAGAAGCGTAATCGATATCCTCGATCTTACGGTAAGTGAATTGGATGAGCTTATCAAAACCGCTTACGATATGATCGAAAACCCCGAAAAATATTCGGAATGCTGCCGCGGCAAAAAGCTCGCAACCCTCTTTTTCGAGCCGTCAACAAGAACCCGTCTTTCCTTCGAGTCTGCAATGCTCGAATTGGGCGGCTCTGTCATCGGCTTTTCGGATGCGAAGAATACCTCGGCTTCAAAGGGCGAAACCGTTTCCGATACTGCGCGTGTGGTAAGCTGTTATGCCGATATAATCGCAATGCGTCACCCCTTGGAGGGCGCACCGTTGGTTGCTTCGCTTAATGCAAGCATTCCGGTTATCAACGCAGGCGACGGCGGACACGCACATCCCACCCAAACTCTTGCCGATTTGCTTACCATTCACCGCGAAAAGGGAAGATTTAACGACCTTACCGTCGGTTTTTGCGGCGACTTGAAATACGGCAGACCCGTTCATTCGCTAATTCACGCCCTTTCGAGATACAGCGGTATCAAGATCGTGCTTATCTCTCCCGATGAACTCGTGCTTCCCGAAAATATCAAGCGTGACGTTATCGAAAAGCATAATATGCCCTATCAAGAAACCGATGACCTTGAATCGGTTCTTCCCGAATTGGATATTCTTTATATGACAAGAGTCCAAGGCGAGCGCTTTGACGATCAGGATGAATATGAACGCCTCAAATCGCGTTATATCCTTAATGCCGAAAAGCTTAAGAACGCAAAATTCGATATGATCGTTCTCCATCCGCTTCCCAGAGTAGAAGAAATTTCGGTTGACGTCGATAAGGATGAAAGAGCCTGCTATTTCAAGCAGGTCGCAAACGGCAAGATAATGCGTAAAGCATTGATACTCAAGCTTTTAAGCGAAGCAAAGCTTGATCATCCTGCTCGAAACGGTAATTTTATCTATACCGAAACCAATCTTTGCCATCACAAGCGCTGCATCTCGCAAACCGAGCGCGGACTTGAATTTGCCGTCGTTTCCAACGGCGAAGGCAAGTGCTGTGCATATTGCGAAACGGTTATAAAAAATTAGTAAAATTTGATGTTGAAAAACCGTTAAATTTGCATATTTTTGTAACGATGTGCCTTGACATAAAAATGGCGGTATGATATAATTAAAGCATAAATTTTTCGGTTCTTTGCGACTGACGGATAATTGTGGGTTACCACAAGGAAACAAAGAACTTTTTAACGTTCCGAGCTGTTGATTCAACGGCTTGTAATCGCCGACCGTCTGGGCGCATTTGCTCCTTGAGTAAGTGCGCCTTATTATATTTTTCAGGAGTTAAAAAGATGAAAAAAGTTGGAATAGTTATGGGAAGCGACAGCGACCTTCCCATTATCAAAAAAGCAACCGATATGTTAGATTCGCTCGGTATCCCCTTTGAGGTTCACGTCTATTCCGCACACCGCACACCCGAGCAAGCACGCGATTTTTCTGTCAACGCGCGCGAAAACGGCTTCGGTGTTATTATTGCGGCGGCAGGTATGGCGGCGCATCTCGCGGGTGCTGTCGCGGCTAACACGACTCTGCCCGTCATCGGTATCCCCTGCAAGGGTCCCGTGCTCGACGGTATGGATGCGTTGCTCGCAACCGTTCAAATGCCCACAGGCATTCCCGTTGCTACCGTTGCAATCAACGGCGGCGCAAACGCGGCACTCCTCGCGGCTCAGATATTGGCGGTCGAGGATAAAGAGCTTGCCGCAAAGCTCGATGCAAAGCGCGTAAGCGATGCGAACGCGGTTCTTTCAAAAGATGCGGAAATAATGACAAGATTATAATAAAACTTAAATATCAGGAGATTAAAAGCTATGAAACTCGTTTATACCGGTAAAACCAAAGACGTATTCGCACTTGACAACGGCAATTACCTTCTCAAATTCAAGGATGACTGCACCGGCAAGGACGGCGTGTTCGATCCCGGTGAAAACTCTGTCGGCCTCACCATCGACGGCGTTGGCGACGTAAATCTTCGTATGTGCATCTAGTTCTTCGAAAAGGTTAACGCGGCAGGCATCAAAACTCATTACGTAAGTGCCGATCTTGCAAATACCACCATGGAGGTTCTCCCCGGTAAGGTGTTTGGTAAGGGCTTGGAGGTCATCTGCCGTCATAAGGCAGTCGGCTCCTTCTACCGTCGCTACAGCGATTACTGCGAGCTCGGTCAGGACCTTCCCGCATACGTTGAAACCACCTTCAAGAACGATGAAAAGGGCGACCCCCTCGTTACCAAGGACGGACTTGTTGACCTCGGTGTTATGACTGCCGAACAATATGACGATATCAAGGTAATGACTCAGAAGATCACCAAGATCGTTGCTGACGATCTCTTGGAAAAGGGACTCGTTCTTTACGATATCAAGTTTGAATTCGGTTACGATGCTGACGGTAAGGTAATGCTTATCGATGAGATCGCATCCGGCAATATGCGTGTATACAAGGATGGGGAATATATCGATCCCATGACTCTCTCCGAACTCTTTTTCGCATAAAAACTAAGAAAGCAAGGTTTATCCCATGGGCGGATTTTTTGGCATAGCTTCAAAGCGCGATGCCCTTGCCGACGTTTTCTTCGGCACCGACTATCATTCGCATTTGGGCACACGCCGTGCAGGCGTTGCCGCGTATGATGAAAAAATCGGGCTTCAGCGTGTAATTCACAACATTGAAAGCACACCCTTCAGAACTAAGTTTGACCATATTTTAGAGGAAATGCACGGCAACTCCGCGATCGGTTGTATATGTGATTCCGATCCTCAGCCTCTGCTCATCCGCTCGCGCTTGGGCATCTATGCTCTTTGCTTCATCGGCACTATCAATAATGCCGAAAAGCTTATCGACCTGTGCCTCGAATCGGGTCACGAGCATTTTGATGCAATGACGGGCGGCGCGGTAAATACTACCGAGCTCCTTTCGGCTTTGATCAACCAAAAGTCTGACATTGTCGAGGGTATACGGTTTGCGCAGGAGCTGATCGACGGCTCGGCATCTATATTGTTGCTCTGTAACGACGGCTCTTTGATAGTAGCGCGTGACAAGCTCGGCAGAACACCGGTCCACGTCGGCAAGAACGACGAAGGCTACAGCGTTTCTTTTGAATCGTTCGCATTTGAAAAGCTTGGCTACGTTGATGAAATGGAGCTCGGACCGGGCGAGATTTTAAAGGTCACGGCGGACGGTACCACACAGCTCTCAAAGCCGCTTAATAAAAAGCGGGTTTGTGCATTTCTTTGGTCGTATTACGGATATTCAACCTCCGATTACGAGGGTGTAAACGTCGAAATGATGCGTTACCGCAACGGCGAAATCATGGCTGAAGCGGATATGGCGACGGGACTTTATAACGATATCGATTATGCTTGCGGTGTTCCCGATTCGGGCACTCCCCACGCTATCGGATATGCCAACAAGAGCCGCATCCCCTTTGCACGTCCCTTTATCAAATATACTCCCACCTGGCCGCGCAGCTTTATGACCGCACGTCAGGCTGAACGCTCTAAGGTAGCGAAGATGAAGCAGATTCCCGTAAAGGATCTCATCGAAGGCAAAAGCCTGCTTTTCGTGGACGATTCGATAGTCCGCGGCACTCAGCTAAAGGAAACGGTAGATTTTCTTTATGAAAACGGCGCGAAGGCAGTTCATATGCGTTCCGCCTGCCCGCCTATTATGTATGGCTGTAAATACTTGGCGTTTTCACGCAACCGTGACGATATGGAGCTTCTCGGCAGACGTATCATAATGGAGCTTGAAGGCGAAGAGGGCTTTAAATATATTAACGAATACAGCGATTCTTCAACTGAACGAGGCAAGAACTTCAGAAAAGCAATTTGCGACAAGCTCGGCTTTGCTTCACTCGAATTTCAATCTCTCGAAGGAATTATCAAGGCGATCGGTATCGACGAATCTGAGCTCTGTACCTATTGCTGGAGCGGAAAGGAATAATTATCATGCATAACGAATCCAGATCTGAAAGCTACGCAGCTGCAGGCGTTGATATCACCGCCGGCTACAAGGCTGTTGAACTTATGAAAAAGCATATCGCACGTACCCGTAACGAGGGTTGTCTTGATGACGTCGGCGGCTTCGGCGGATGCTTCGGACTTAATATCGCGGGTATGGAAGAGCCGGTTCTCGTTTCGGGTACCGACGGTGTTGGCACCAAGCTCAAGCTCGCTATCCTTATGGACAAGCACGATACTATCGGTATCGACTGTGTTGCAATGTGCGTAAACGACGTTGTTTGCGTCGGCGCAAAGCCCTTGTTCTTCCTTGACTATATCGCTTGCGGCAAAAACTATCCCGAAAAGATTGCCGAATTGGTTGCAGGTGTTGCAGAAGGCTGTGTTCAATCGGGCGCGGCGCTCATCGGCGGCGAAACCGCTGAACACCCCGGTATGATGCCTCACGATGAATATGACCTCGCAGGCTTTACCGTTGGCGTTGTTGACAAAAAGAAGGTTATCGACAACAAGCGTATGGCTGCAGGCGACGTTGTTATCGCTTTGCCCTCCACAGGTATCCATTCCAACGGCTTCTCGCTTTGCCGTAAGGTATTCGATATCGACAATAACAACCCCGAGCTCTATAAGCCCAATGCAGACCTCGGCGGTAAGACCATTGCCGAAACTCTTCTCGTTCCCACAAAGATTTACGTTAAACCCGTTCTCGCATTGATCGAAGCGGTTGACGTTAAGGGTATTTCCCACATTACCGGCGGCGGTTTTTATGAAAACATTCCGCGCAGCATTCCCGACGGCTTGGGCGCAAAGATTGAAAGAAGCGCAGTTAAGGTTCTTCCTATCTTTGACCTTATCGCAAAGACCGGTAACATCACCGAACGCGATATGTTCAATACCTTTAATATGGGTGTTGGTATGAGCGTTGTTGTTCCCGCAAGCGACGTTGAAAAAGCAATCGACGTTCTTAAGAACAACGGTATCGATGCATACGTTATCGGCGAGATCGTTGAATCCGAAAATAAGATTGAAATTATTTAACAGTTAAATACTCCAAAAAACAATAACATAGGCGGTTTTTACTGCCTATGCTGTTGTTGTTTTATGAAAGGGAAGTTAAAATGCAAGAAAAACAAAAGAATATCGCTGTTCTCGTTTCGGGCGGCGGTACAAACCTTCAAGCATTGATCGATGCGGAAAAGCGCGGTGAACTGGGTTGCGGCAAAATTACGCTTGTAATCGCTTCAAAGCCCGACGTTTATGCTTTGGAAAGAGCAAAAAACAATTCAATCAAATCACTCGTTCTTGCAAGAAGGGATTACGAAAGCATCGCCGACTATTCAAAAGCGCTTACCGATGCTTTGATAGAAGAAAATGCGGATCTTGTCGTACTTGCGGGCTTCCTCACTATATTTGATGAACAGGTTTATGAAAAGTTCGAAAACCGCATCTTAAACGTTCATCCTGCGTTAATTCCGTCGTTTTGCGGCAAGGGATATTACGGTCTTCGTGTTCACGAAGCCGCACTTGAAAAGGGCGTTAAGGTTTCGGGCGCAACCGTTCACATCGTTACCCCCGAATGTGATGCAGGACCTATCGTACTGCAAAAGGCTGTTGAGGTATTGGAGGGCGACACACCCGAAACGCTTCAAAGGCGCATTATGGAGCAAGCCGAATGGAAAATACTTCCCGAAGCCGTTAAGCTTTTCTGCGAGGGAAGAATTAAAGTTGAAAATAACAGAGTAACAATAAAAGGAGAATAAAATGAAGGTATCTACTATCGCAAACGAACTCAACTCACTTAAATATCACGGCAGAGGCATCGTTATCGGCAAATCGGCCGACGGAAATAAAGCCGTAACCGCATATTTCATTATGGGCCGCAGTGTTAACAGCCGCAACCGCGTTTTCGTTGCAGAAGGCGAAGCAATGCGTACCAAAGCGTTCGATGAGTCCAAGATGGTCGATCCTCATCTTATCATCTATTATCCCGTAAGAGTGCTTGGCAACAAAACGATCGTTACCAACGGTGACCAAACCGATACGATTTATGACCTTATGGACAAGCAAATGACCTTCGAGCAAGCTCTCAGAACACGCGAATTTGAAGACGATAAGCCCAACTTCACTCCCAGAATTTCGGGCATCATCCACGTCGAAGACGGTAAAATGAACTACGCTATGTCGATCCTCAAAAGCGCGGAAGGCGATGATTCCTCTTGCGAAAGATTTACTTATGCGTACTCTAACCCCAAATGCGGCGTAGCTAAATTTATCCACACATATAACGATGAGGGCGATCCGCTTCCTTCCTTTGAGGGCGAACCCAAAACTCTCGAGCTTCCCAATGTGGATATCGACACTCTCACCGACCTCATCTGGACTAACCTTAATGAAGAAAACAAGGTTTCGCTCTTTGTAAGATATATCGATATCGCAAGCGGTGAAACCGAAACCAGAATCGTTAACAAAAACGCATAAAGGAGATTAAAAATGAAAGAATTTGAACTTAAATACGGTTGTAATCCCAACCAAAAGCCGGCTAAAATATTTATGCACGACGGCAGCGAGCTTCCCATTGAAATCCTCAACGGCCGTCCCGGCTTCATTAATTTCCTTGATGCATTCAATTCTTGGCAGTTGGTCAAAGAGCTCAAAGAAGCTCTCGGCTTGCCTGCAGTAACCTCCTTTAAGCACGTAAGCCCCACCTCTGCGGCAGTTGGTGTGCCTCTTTCGGATAACCTCAAAAAGGCTTGCTTCGTTGACGATATCGAAGGCCTTGATGAATCTCCTCTCGCTTGCGCTTATGCACGCGCAAGAGGTACCGACAGAATGTGCTCCTTCGGTGACTGGGTTGCGCTTTCCGACGTTTGCGACGTTACCACCGCAAAGATGATCGCGCGTGAGGTTTCCGACGGCATCATCGCTCCCGGCTATGAACCCGAAGCTTTGGAAATTCTCAAATCCAAGCGCAAGGGCGGTTACAACGTGGTTAAGATCGATCCCGATTACGTTCCTGCCGAAATCGAACACAAGCAGGTATTCGGTATTACCTTCGAGCAGGGAAGAAACAACTTTGAAATCAACAAAGCACTTCTTAATAACGTCGTTACCGAAAACAAGGAGCTTCCCGAAAGCGCTATCCGCGACCTTATCATTGCTCTTATCACTCTTAAATATACTCAATCCAACTCGGTATGCTATGCA
>JAZRTE010000015.1:0-15385 GCA_045651785.1 Eubacteriales bacterium
AAAGTTTGCACAAACTCATGGAAAAATGCCTGCATATATTGCCTCTGTTGGCATGTTTAATGATACAAAAACAATTTTTGCTTCGCCAATGATGAATGACAGTATGTATCAATTTCAGAGAGAATTGCATGAATGCTTGAAGGATTTTGATACAAAGGGGTGGGAATGGTATTGTCCAAACAGATGGATGCCGCACTGCACATTAGCACTCACCAAAGAAGATGCGGAAGAAGTGTTTTATAAAGCCAGTGATTTGATACTTCATAAGTTCCAGAAACTGACAGGAGAATTTGCTTCTATAGGCTTGGTAAAAATATCGTTTCCAGTAGACGAAATTTATACAGTTGCGTTAGGAATGTAGATTTTTGTATATTAGTTCGCCAAATTCCAATTTATCGAACAGAATAAAACAGCCCCGATAGACTTGAATATCTGTCGGGGTTTTGACATCCTTAAGAGAAGTAGCCATTTTCAGCCTCTTTTAATTTCTGTTGACCTGCATTAAGCACATAAGAAAAACACCGATGATGCAACCTATAAAAATACCGAAAATAAAGACGAGCACATATTATCTCCTTTTTGCTTATTATCTGTAAAAAAAACAATAATACAAAAAACAACTTGGAAATTAAAAAATACACCCGATGAGATAAATAATCGGGTGTATTTTGTTTCGTCTGATATTACTGTATATAGGTCATGCGGGTAATTCCGTCATAGAACTCCTGAGCAAGCCACTTGATCGACCAATCAACCCATCTTGCGATGTAGGGAATGGTATATTCCTTAGTGCCCCAATCGGGTGCGGTTTCGGCGGTTGCGCGCGAAAGTCCGTGTCTTCCGTCGGGGAAGATGTGCATTTCACATCCGATACGCTTATCGGTAAGTGCTCTTGCAAACGCAAGCGAGTTAGCAACGGGTACTGCATCGTCTGTTGCGGTGTGCCAGATAAAGCAAGGGCAGGTGCGCTCGTCAACGTTTTCGTCAAGGTTGCCCATATGATTAAGAGCATCATCGCGCTCAAAGCCCAAAAGGTAGTTAAAAGAGCCCTCGTGAGTAGGAACGTTTTGTGTAACAACGGGGTAAGAAAGAATTGCGGCGTTGGGTTTACATAATTCGTTATCAATGCCCAATTTTTCCGAAACGAAGGGAAGATGCCATTGTGTTGCAATAAATCCTGCAAGATGTCCGCCTGCGGAAAATCCGATAACGGCAATCTTGTCGGGGTCGACACAATATTTTTCGGCATTGATTCTTATGTGTGCAATAGCGGCAGCCGCATCAAGAAGCGGATTTGCAACCTTGGCGCGGTCACCGGTGATATATCTAACCGTAAAGGTGTTATAACCCTCTGCAAAATAAGCACTTGCAATCGGTTCTGCTTCTCTGTCGGAAGTGAACTGATAACCTCCGCCGGGGAATACGACCATTGCAGGTCTTCTGCCCTTGGTAAGCTCGGGCGATACGCGGTGGATCATCAATTCCATTGTAACGGTGGTCGCGCCGTCATAAATTTCATTGCTGTGAAGTCGAATAATTTCCATTTAATCTTCTCCTTAATTTATCATAAATACTGTAAATAGCAAAGTAAATGATAATGATAAACGAAACGTAAAGAAATACGTCGCCTACCGTAGTGTAAAGCGTTGTTGATTCGATTGCAAAAATTTCACAGTCGGCGATATCCTTGGTCAACGGCTCGGTATAAGTAATTACTCTTCCTCGCTCGTCAATAAATGCCGAAACACCTGTGTTTGCCGCACGCATAACGTAACGTCGGTTTTCAATCGCGCGAAGCTGTGCGTGTCGTAAATGAGTGTAAATGCCAACGCTGTCGTTAAACCAACTGTCGTTCGTAACAATTGCAATCATTTCGGCGCCGTTTTCGACCGCCTCGCGTGAAAATTCTGGGAATATCGAATCGAAGCAAACCAACGGCGCAACACCACCAAATTCGGTTTCTATTACGATTGGTTCTTTACCCTCGGTCAAGTCGCTTGTGCCCTCGTTGAATTCACCAACAAAGGGTAGCATCTCACCAATGAAATCTGCAAAAGGAATAAATTCGCCGAAAGGAACAAGGTGACGTTTATCGTACCTATCCGAAAGTGTACCGTCGGGAAGTATTGCAATTACTGCGTTATATTTGTTTTTGTCGCCATAATAATGTACGCCCGAAATTATCGTAACGTCATATTCTTTTGCGATATTAGCAAGTTCTTTATGAATTATACCGTTAGGCACAAAAGCCGTAGGTATTGCCGTTTCGGGCAAAACGATTATCTTGGAGCCGCTTTTTGCCGCATCCTCGGTCATATCGACGTAAATGTCAAAAATCGAACCCTTGTTTTCGCTGTCCCATTTTTCATTTGACAAAACGTTGCCTTGTAATGCGGAAGCCTTGATAGGAGCGCTTTTTTCATAAGGGATAAACCAAAGCGTCGTGCCCACAATCAAGTTAACACCAACTATCAAAGCGCCAACCAACGCAAAAAATCTCTTTCGATTAATTGCCGCCCTTGCTAAAGCAAAGCATGCCGATATGGTTATGAAGGTGATATAATACTTCCCGAAAAGCGATGCCGTTTGCAAATAGGGAAGAAATCCCGTTAAAGAAACCGAAACACCGCTCCAAGGAAAGGCAAGCATACCCAAGGATAAAACCCATTCGTTAATAACGAAAACCGATGCATATCCAATTATATTGAGCTTACTTGATTTGAAAAACCTCGCAAGAAGCAAAACGGTTGCGCTTACCAATGCATGCAGTAAAGGAATGGCGATGCAAGAGCAAACGAGAATAAATACCGCCTGATCTTCCGAAAATCCAAACCTTGAATAGGGATACATTTCGGATAAAAACAGATATAACGGGCTGTAAAAGCCCATAAAGTACCAAAAAAACGGCGCGAAAAACCTTTCATACTCGTTTCTTTGCTTTATCGCAATATAAAAAATCGCAAATAACGAAATGAACGTAAATATAAAAAGCTCTTCAACATAATAGGGAAGCGCACCCAATGCACCCGCCAAAAGGCAAAGTAACAGCGAGATGCGCTTGCTGACTATTGCGCGGTCAATTGCCGCGACAAATTTAATTATTGTATTTTTCAAAGCTTTGCTACCATCGCTCTAACCGCTTCCGTGGCTACTTTAAATGCCTCGAAAGGAGTTTCGAAGGAATAAACGTGATGAATATCATCAAGCTTGGAAAGACTTGAAAGTCCGGTGAAGTTCATTAAGTGCGGTTCCATAGTAAGAATAACGTTTTCGTTTTCTCTGTCAAGCGATACCGCCTTAAGCGTTTCTTCAAGACAAGCAACACCCTTTCCGGGAGGAACGATCGCGCCGCTTTCATCCGCATCCTTAATGTGGAAGTAATGAATATAATCCTTCAAAAGGGGATAACCCTTCGATGCGTCTTCAAAGCAGAAAGCAAAGTTTCCGGGGTCTAAAACCGCCTTAAGGCGTCCGCCGAAATACTGCATAAGCTCAAGCTCACGCTCGGGGGAGCAACCGAAAATATCCTTTTCATTTTCGTGGCAAAGAATAAATCCGCGTCGATCAGCCATATTAAGCAATTCGCCGATATATTCAAAAGCGATCTTCTTGAATTCTTCATCGCTCATACCGTCAGCAGGATAAAAGCTGAACATTCTCAAAACCTTACAGCCGAGAATATCACCGATATCCATGATGCGCGTAAGCAATTTCTTATGCGCTTCAAAATCGTCATCTACGTTAATTTTGCCGATGGGGGTACCGAGCGCCGAAATGCCGATGTTGTTCTTTTGAAGCTTGTCCTTAACCGAATAAACCTCTTCGTCGGTCAAAGTAATAAAGCTCTTTCCGTCTACACCGCGAAGCTCGATTAAACCGATGCCTAATTCCTTAAGGCCTTCGATTTGTTTATCAAAATCAGCGTCAATTTCATCAGCAAACGCAGAAAATATAAAGTTTGCCATATCAATTACCTTCAGTAATGTTTACGCCGACAGCCTGACCTTCGATAAAATAACCGGTATAGGTTCTTCCTGTTTCAAAGGTATAAATGGCTTTCTCGCCGTGAACATATTCACCCTTCTCGTTTAAAATAAAGTTTCCTTCGGAATCAACTTCGCGAGTGTCCATAAGATTGTTGCGGAAGGTGCCGTTGTAACGCTCACCGTTGGTCCACATATAAATACCCTTGGTGCCGTCACGCTTGTCGTTTTTGAAAAATCCTTCGTAACGGTCACCGCTTTCATAGGTCATAATGCCGTAGCCGTTTTTCAGATCGTTGGCAAATTCACCCTCGTAAGAAGCTCCGGAGGCCCATTTGAACTTACCCTTACCGCTTCTGACGTCGTTTGTGTAATTGCCCTCATAGCTGTTACCGTTGGCATAGGTGAAAACACCTGCGCCGTGCTTTTGAGAATTAATAAATCCGCCTTCGTAAACGTCACCGTTGGAGTATTTAAAAACTCCCGTGCCGGTAATTTCATCGTTTTGGAAATAACCCTCATAAATATCGCCGGTAGCGGCAAAGCTCATAACACCGTGACCGTGTCTGCAGCCGCCAACGATTTCTCCAACGTAAACGTCGCCGTTTGAATAGTTGATTGTTCTGTTGAAATAATCAAGCGTTGCCTCGGTATCGTTTTGGTACTTTATAGTGCCCGAAATCGGTTGGTCATTTTCCCATTCGCCAAGGAACTTTGCACCATTCGAAAGGGTTAAAAACCTTCCGCCGGAAAGATAGATGACCGAAACGGTAATCACCACCATAATTACTGCGGCAATAAGAATTAAAAGTATGGGGTTAGTTTTACGTTTGATCATAAAATTTCACCTCCGCCATTATCTCCGCCAAAGGCGTCGGAAAGCTGTCCGCTTGTACCTTCGATGATATCAGGAAGAATGAGCGTGAGAACGTAAGCAAAAATCAAAAGCATTACAAAGGAAAGCAGGATAAACACAAGGTTAACGTCTTTTCCTCTGTATTTGGATTTTGCCATGCTCAACTTATCGGGTGCGATATAATATCTTCCGTCTTCGGTACGAAGGACCGTTTCGGAAAAATTCGTACCCGGTCGTAATGAATGCTTTAAAGCCGGGGAGAGCTTCATATTGATCTCCTCAAGCGTAAGTGCGCTTTCGGGTGACGTTGCATCGATTTCGATAAGCTTACGTACAAGACGTCCTAAAAAACGTATGTTGTAATACATTATCATCATTGCGACAGCAGCGCCGAGCGCAAACATCCAAATAATTAAAGTAATATCCATTAATATCACCTATTTAATTACGGTTTTACCAAGCATATAGGGTCTTAGAGCTTCGGGAATGTTAACGCTTCCGTCTTCATTAAGATTGTTTTCAATCAACGCAATAAGCATTCTGGGAGGTGCAACAACGGTGTTGTTGAGAGTGTGTGCAAGATACTTGCCGTTTTCACCGTCTACGCGGATCTTAAGTCTGCGCGCTTGAGCATCACCGAGATTCGAGCAAGAACCGACCTCAAAATACTTCTTCTGTCTGGGAGACCAAGCTTCAACGTCGACCGATTTAACCTTAAGATCTGCCAAGTCGCCCGAGCAGCATTCAAGCGTACGAACGGGAATATCAAGAGTGCGGAAAAGGTCAACGGTGTTCTGCCAAAGCTTGTCGAACCACATCATGCTTTCTTCGGGCTTACAAATAACAACCATTTCCTGCTTTTCAAACTGGTGAATACGGTAAATGCCGCGTTCCTCAATACCGTGAGCACCCTTTTCCTTACGGAAGCAAGGAGAATAGCTTGTAAGAGTTTTGGGAAGCTGCTTTTCGGGGATGATAGTGTCAATATAACGGCCGATCATCGAGTGTTCGCTGGTACCCATAAGGTAAAGATCTTCACCTTCGATCTTATACATCATTGCTTCCATTTCCGCAAAGCTCATAACGCCGGTTACGACGTTGCTGCGGATCATAAAAGGAGGAATGCAATATTCAAAGCCTCGTTGGATCATAAAATCACGCGCATAGGTGATAACAGCGGAATGAAGCTGTGCAATGTCGCCGGTAAGATAGTAAAAACCGTTACCCGCAACCTTTCTCGCGCTGTCAAGGTCAAGACCGTTAAGCTTTTCTAAAATTTCTGCGTGATAAGGAATTTCAAAATCGGGAACGAGGGGTTCGCCGTAACGTTGTACCTCAACGTTTTCTTCATCGCTTCTGCCGATAGGAACAGAAGGATCGATAATGTTGGGGATACGCATCATTATGGTGTTAAGCTTTTCGCCGACTTCCTTTTCTTCTGCAGAAAGTGCATCGATTTTGCTGCCGTCAGCGGCAACAGCGCGCTTAACCTCTTCAGCTTCCTCGCGCTTGCCTTGTCCCATCAACGCGCCGATTTGCTTGGACGCCTTGTTACGGTTAGCGCGAAGTGCTTCAACCTCGGTTTTAATTTCGCGGTTGCGAATATCAAGAGCAATAGCTTCGTCTACCAAAGGAAGCTTATCGTCTTGGAACTTTTTCTTAATGTTTTCGCGTACAACGTCGGGGTTTTCGCGAAGAAATTTAATGTCGATCATTATATTTTACTCCATTCGTTTAATTTTCGTTTTCAAAAAATAATTCGCCGCATATTTGTTTTATAAGATCCTCAAGGTCATCCGAGCCGGAAAAAGATATCGTGATTTTTCCGTTTCCGTTTGAGTCCTGTTTGATATTTGCTTTTCTGCCGAGAATTTCGCTCATATCGTTTTCGATTTTCTTATAATAAGCGTTGCTCACGCTGTTGCGGTTGTTCAAAGGATTTTTCTTTCCGCCGTTTAGCACGTTTTTAACGTATTGCTCGGTCTGTCTGACAGAAAGCGCGCTTTTGATTATATATTCGGCATGCTCAAGAATGCTGTCCTCGTCAAGATGCGAGGTTAAAGGAATCAACGCTCTTGCGTGTCCGTAAGAAAGACTGTCATTTTCAATCAAATCGAGCACCGTTTTAGGTAATTTCAAAAGCCTCAGAATATTCGCGACGGACGCACGTGATTTTCCGACTCTTTCGGCCGCTTCTTCTTGTGTGAGATCAAACTTTTCCATAAGATCTCGATAGCCGAACGCTTCTTCGACCGCATTAAGATTTTCGCGCTGAAGATTTTCGATAAGCGAAAGCTCGCTTGCGGTGCGGTCATCAATTTCCTTTACCAACGCGGGGATTTCGCTCAGACCTGCAATCTTTGATGCTCTCCAACGTCTTTCGCCCGCGATGATCTCGTAATATCCGTTCGCTTTCTTTCTGACGGCGATCGGTTGAAGAATGCCGTGCTTTCCTATTGAATCGGCAAGCTCAAGCAAAGCGGTTTCATCAAATTGCTTTCTCGCCTGTGCTCGGTTCGGCTCAATATCGGATATTTTAAGTATCGTAACTCCGTTTTGTTCTTTTTCGGTAATATCGTTATCGGCAAGAAGAGCATCAAGCCCTCTGCCCAAACCTTTTTTTGCCATTCAAACCTCCGTTATTTTTCGCATCTCTGGATCAATTCAAGCGCAACCGCGGAATAAGCAACAGCTCCCTTACCGTTTTTATCGTAATCGGTAATAGCCATTCCGTGGCTCGGCGCTTCGCTTATCTTGACGCTTCTCGGAATCGGAGTCCTGAAAAGCTTATCCGCAAAATACTTTTTAATTTCCTCCAAAACCGCAACTGTCAAATTTAGACGCCCGTCAAACATATTTATCAAAACGCCCAACAGTTCGATTTCGGGATTATAAAGCTTTTTAATAAGCTTGATCGTCGATGTTAATTGTGAAAGTCCCTCGAGCGAATAATATTCACAAAGAACCGGAATAACAACGTACTTTGCCGCCGTAAGCGAATTTATAGTAAGTAAGCCAAGCGAAGGAGGGCAGTCGATGATAATGTAATCGAATTTATCTTCAGCTCCGCTCAATGCCTTTTTGAGCTTATATTCACGGTCATTTTCATCAACAAGCTCTAATTCGGCACCTACTAAGTTCATACTCGACGGTATTATGGAAAGATTATGGACGCTTGTTTTTAAAGCGGCTTCCTCCCATTTCATTCTGCCGATAAGTAAGTCGTAAACACTGCCGGTAATACTGCGTTTTTTAATACCGATGCCGCTCGTCGCATTGCCCTGCGGGTCTGAGTCTATAAATAAGACGCGCCTTCCGCTTCTTGCAATACATGCCGCGATATTCAACGCGCTCGTGGTTTTGCCGACACCGCCTTTTTGGTTGGCAAAACAAATGATTTTCGGTTTATTCATAAAGGCCTCGTAAAGACATATTAAGACATAATTATAATCATATAATAGTATAACAAAAAGACTTAAAAAGTCAATATTTTTTATATTAAAAGGTATGTTTTTTCGCAAAAGAGCGACAAATGTTTTTCTAACTGTTGACATTGTAACAAAAAAAGGTTATTATCCAAAATGAAATAATATGTACTGAGGTGAATTTTATGGAACAAATTTTAAAAGACCTTACATCATTGATCGTGCCTCTCGCAAAAGATCTTTTGGTAGCGATTTTGGTGTTTTTTATGGGCTTCAAAGTTGTAAACGTTGTTTCCAAGCGTATTAAAAAAGGCAAAATTCTTAAAAATATCGACCCCTCTGCAGCAAGCTTTATTGCTAACTTTTTGTCGATTTCGCTTAAAATCGTCATTTTGGTTACCGTCATTGCCATTCTCGGCGTTCCTATGAGCTCGGTTATCGCGCTCGTTGCTTCTGCCGGTGTTGCAATAGGTTTGGCTGTTCAAGGTGCGCTTTCTAACCTTGTCGGCGGTATAATGATACTTTTCTTCCGTCCTTTCCGCGTAGGTGATTACATTGATGCCGAAAATGCGTCGGGTACGGTACGCGATATTTCGGTATTTTATACCGTTTTGGTTACCCCTGACAACAAGGTAATAACAGTTCCCAACGGCACACTTACCAATTCCGTCATTACTAACTATTCCGTTGAAGAAACGCGCCGTATTGATGTTGTGTTTACCGCTGACTATAAGCACGATTCCGACGAGGTCAAAGCAACTATGCTCGAGGTTGCGACCGCGTGTGAAAAGGTGCTCAAAGACCCCCGGCCCGTATCGATTATGTCAGAATGCGGCGATAACGGAATTAGCTATACGCTTCGTGTTTGGAGCAAAAACGAAGATTATTGGACCGTTCGCGAGGAGCTTGTAAGCGGCGTTCAAAAAGCGTTCAAGACCTCGAACATCGAAATTCCTTATCCTCAGGTTGACATTCATATCAAGAATGAAAAATGAGTCGTGAAAAATGAGTAATTTAAAAATCATATCAATTATCACATCGGTCGTTGCGCTTTTCCTTTGTTGTGTTTTGCTCATACCTTCGTTTTTTGCCGGGGAGGTTGACGAAACGAGTGGCTATTCACCGCTTTCCGTTAATCCGCCGCCCGAAAACGTTTCCGAGCCTGATGAAATCAGCAAGCCCGACGAATTGGATTCTTATTCCTTTACGGTCGATGCAATAATGGATAATTTATCAAATTTGGACGTGTTTTTCTCCTCCTCATTTGATCGCGATACAATTGAAAAAATTAATGAATTGTGCGGCAAGGAAGCCGTTGAGGTTCTTGCGACAATGCTCGAAAATGGGAAAGTCGATTCCGATGCCTTCAAAACGGCGACCGGCTATTCTGCAAAGGCGTTTTATGCCGTTGCGTTGAGCAATCCCGAACGTACGACAATTCTTGAAGATACCGACGACGGAGTTGCAGATTTCATTTTTGTCGGCGATACCGCCTTCCCCAACGGATACAGCGTTATGAATCGCTATAATTCGCGCGGCAAGGGTATCGAGGGCTTGGTTTCGGAAGAGATTCTCGGAATCATGCGTTCTGCCGACATTACGATGGCGAACCACGAATTTACTTTGACCGACCGCGGCTCGCCGATAAAAGGTAAAAAATGGACGTTCAGGGGTGATCCGAAAAACGTATCGATTTTCGGCGAGCTCGGTGTTGATATAGTCGGCTTGGCAAATAATCACGCTTTCGATTACGGACCGTTGTCGCTTACCGATACCTTGACTCATCTCGACGGTGCCGGAATTGCCCATGTCGGCGCAGGCGAAAATTTAAACGATGCAAAGGAACCGTATTATTACGTTATAAACGGTTACGTAGTCGCCATCGTCGCAGGCTCTGCAATCGACCCCTACAGCACCCGCGGTGCAACCGATTCGCAAAGCGGCGTGTTCCAGATTTTTGATACGGTTTCAATGTCGAACGAAATCGCTGCGGCTAAAGAAAAGGCGGATTATGTGGTCGCTTATGTGCATTGGGGCGTTGAAAGCACCACAAACCTTACAAGCGGACAAAAAAGCATGGGCAAAGCATTTGTTGATGCAGGCGCTGATGTTGTTATCGGTATGCATTCGCATTGCATGCAAGGCCTTGAATATTACAAAGGCAAGCTTATCGCATACAGTCTCGGAAACTTCGTGTTCTCAAGCTTTAAGCTTACCTGCGGAATGCTGAAGCTTTCAATCGACAAAGAGGGAAATCTTACAAACGTATTTTACCCGATGATGCAAAACGATAACTTTACCTACATAAATTCGGGTGAGGACGGAAAATCTCAGCTTGAATCACTCAGAAAGCTTAGTATTAACACAGTAATATCCGATGATTTCGTAGTGACCGAATTAAAATAATTTATGAGGTAATTTATGACAAAAAGACTGGCGGCTTTGTCGCTCGCGATTTTATTAACGTTTTCTATTGGCAATTCCTTTATCGCAAGAGCAGCGGATGAAGAATTTTCCGAAAATTTCTCTGTCACCGAGGTTAACGGAAAGCGTGCGGCTGTTTCTGTCATTGTTTTTACGCCCGAATTCGGAGAAAAAACGGGAACCGGCGGTCAAGGTGCGGAATTTACGGTTGCATCGGACGGAAAGATTATCGCCGTCGGAAATAAAAATTCGGATATCCCTTCCGACGGCTTTGTTTTGAGCTTCGGACCTGCAAAGGCAAATCAGCTTCCCGAAATCAATGTAGGCGATTATGTTTATTTCGATAAGGATTATAACTGCGTAACTGTTGTTTCGGAAAACTATTCTCCTTTTGGCGAAAGCGTTCTTGCTTACGATGCAATCAATGCAACGCGCGCTGAAAATAAGCTCATCATATACCGCGACAGAGAAGAAACCAAAACAAACACTTGGGGTGTTGAAGCGGTTGTTGATGCGAACGGAATCATCGTTTCAGTCGGCGGAAACAACAATAAAATTCCTCAAGGCGGTTTTGTTATATCGGGCGTAGGCAACAAAAAACAACCGATAACCGATTCTTGTGTGTTGGGCTATTCCGCGATTCTTGATGAAAAAGCAAAAACTATAACCGTTTCCTACACAAACGAAAACGCATACAACAGCTACGAGCTCAAATGGAAGGAATTTGAATCCCAAATCAATTCGGCTACCTTGAGCTTTGCGGATATCGACTATAAAATGGTCGATGAATCTGCTAAAAAGCTTAAATCGATTTTACAAACAATCAAGAGCAATCTTGAAAATGACAAGGTTCATGACTTTATAAGAAACGGATATCTTTTTGATATTGAATCCGAAAAGCTTAAAACTGCGCTTGTGCCTTATATTCCCGTTGAAACGAGAACCGTTTGGCTTCGTATCCCCACGAGCGCAAATGAAGCTACAGTTAAAAAGACCGTAAACGATATTTATGAAATGGGCTTTAATTCTGTATGTATCGAGGTTCTTTTTGATTCTACAATGATAATGCCGATGCCCGAAGACAGCTTGTTCGAACAAAACCCTGTCTTTAAAGGACAAGATATGCTTAAGCTCTATACCGATGAATTTGATGCGGTCGGTATTGAGGTTCACGCTTGGGTATCCTGCTACAGAGTCGGACATGACGGCTCGTCAAACGTAGGCGTTTCGGTTGGCAAGAAAAAGCCCGAATGGTTGAATATCGACCAAAACGGAAAAGAATCGGTAACAAACGAATACGGAAATGCGTATTTTCTTAACCCCGCACTTCCCGAGGTACAGGAATTTTTGTTAAAAACCTATCGCTATATCCTTGAAAATTATGAAATTGACGGATTCCAGCTTGATTACGTTCGTTATCCCGAAAACTCTACGGTGAACTACGGATACGACGAATATACAAAAGCGCAGTTCAAAGAAAAATACGGTATAGAAAAAGTTCCCACAAGCTCATCACAAGCGGGTTGGTCGGATTGGTGTGAATTCCGAGCTTCCTTTGTTACCGACCTCGTAAGAAAAACGGGAGAGCTTATTAAAGAAATCCGTCCCGACGTTCTTTTCTCTTGTGACGTAGCGCCCGGATACGAATCGACCAAGACCAAAATGTGCCAAGATACCGAAACTTGGCTTAAGGAAGGCCTTGTCGACGTAATATATCCTATGGCATACGGAACGACAGATGCGGTAATCAAATGGACCGATAATACAGTTGACCTTTCGGGCGACGGCATTCAAACCGTAATCGGACTTCGCGATAACGGTCCTGAAACTTACCGTGAACAAATCATAGCCGCGCGTAAATGCGGCGCTGACGGAACCGCGTTTTTCTCGTACAGTCAATACGTTAGCGGAAGCTATAAGGACTACATTAAAAATTCGGTATTTTCAAAAGAAGCGATTTGTCCGTCTTATAATGCAAAGGCGGCTGTAATTGCACAGCTTGACCACATTAAAGATACAATCGTTTCGAGAATCGCAAGCGTTGCGAAAACCGAAAATTCTTCTGCCGACGTTGATGCTCTTAAGGTGTATGCCGAAAAGCTCGGCGCGTTTACAAAACAGCTTGCCGATAAAAATCTTTCGGAATTCGAAAACGAATTGAACGGTCTTGTTGCAGAAGGAAAAGCGCTTGCGGAAAAATACGTTTCCGATACCGATACCGTATCTGATAATATCAGCGACTATCTTTTGTCTTCTCTTAAAATCGCCGAAAAAGCGGCTGTTAATTCCTTGGATGATGAAAAGAATTCATACAAAGAATCATTAAAGCCTGATACCAACGATTCGTCCGAGATTACCGACGAAAGCGTTTCTTCTGAAGAGGGCGATGATGTTGATGACACATCTTCCGATAGCACAGTTATAACTGTAGTTGCCGTTGCGGCGGTCGTTGTTCTGCTTGGGATTTTGGTGCTTTTCTTGTTTAAAAGCAGAAAAAATAAGACCTGAAATTGAATTGACAAAAAACGAATAAAAAATGGATCCGAGAGGGAAGTAACTCTCGGATCCTTCGTTTTTAGAAACTATTCTTTTTCAACGCCTTCGATTGCATCCATCGCATCTGCAATTACGTTGTTTGCCTTTTTAAGCTCGATTGCGGCGCGTTCGGGATCGCAACCTGTCTTTTGACAGATCATTCTTATTGCACGGTCGACAAGCTTGATGTTTGAAGGTACCATATATGCCATATAGTTACCTTTGACTCTGCCGTGACGAATCATTGCGCCTGTTGAAAGCATATTAAGAATCATTTTTTGCGCGGTACCCGCTTTCATTCTCGTACTTCCGTTGATGACCTCTGGACCAACCTCGGCAACAATCGGAATATCGACCATAGGTACAAGATCGCTGTTAGGGTTGCAAGAAATACAAAGCGTATAAGCGCCGCATTCCTTTGCATATCTTATAGCGCCCTTTACACAGTTTGCACTGCCGCTTGCGCTTATCGCGACAAGAATATCCCTTGCCGAAAAATCTCTTTTACGCATTTCAGAAACGATGCTTTCAAAATCGTCCTCAGCAAACTCTCGTGATGCATAAAGAGCTTCGTAACCGCCTGCCATAAGTCCGACAACGGTATCGGCACTTACACCGTATGTAGGCACACATTCCGACGCGTCCAAAACGCCCAAACGTCCCGAAGTGCCTGCGCCGCAATAATATATGTGGCCGCCGGCATTCAAGCAATTTGCCATCGTTTCAATACCTTCGGCAATTTGTGTTATGGCTTTTTCAACTGCAAAAGCGACCTTTTTATCTTCCTCGTTAATTGCTCTTGCGATTTCCAAAGCGGTCATTTTGTCGATGTTTTCTGTATTTTTGTTAAAGCCCTCGGTTGTAAGTTTAGAGTATTCTGTCATAAAATTCTCCGCAAAACTATTTTTTTAAGATATTAACATAACGCAAGAATATTGTCAATAAACTTCCAAAAAACACCTTGGCGTTATTGACAACCTTATGCTAATATGCTATATTTTACCTATAGAATAAGTACATTATTGTGGCGGATATGGTATGAATAAAAAACTTATTAGCGTAATCGTTCCTTGCTATAATGAGGCTGAAGCGTTGCCGTTCTTTTTCGCTGAATTAGAGCGCGTTATCGATTCGATGCCCGAATATGATTTTGAGGCTATTTACGTCGATGACGGCTCCAAAGATCAAACTTTGGAAATCGTTCGTAACCGAGCAAAAGCGGATAGTCGTACGCGATTTGTTTCTTTTTCGCGTAATTTCGGTAAAGAAGCTGGTATGCTTGCCGGTCTTCGCTCTGCAAAAGGCGATTATGCCGTTATTATGGACGCCGATCTTCAGGATCCGCCATCTTTATTGCCACAAATGATGGCGCTTCTTAATGAAAAAAAGGTTGATTCCGTAGCAACAAGACGCGGGACCCGTAAAGGTGAACCGCCCGTCAGAAGCTTTTTTGCCAAATGCTTTTACGGAATAGTTAATAAAATTTCAAAAGTGAAGCTTGTTTCCGGTGCGCGCGATTACCGTCTTATGTCGCGCCGTATGGTCGATGCCGTGCTTTCGCTTTGCGAATACAACCGCTTTTCGAAGGGCATTTTTGAATGGGTCGGCTTTAAAACCGAATGGATAACCTATGAAAATATCGAGCGAGTGGCAGGTAAGACTAAATGGTCTTTTTGGGGATTGTTCAAGTATTCTCTTGAATGTATCGTCGCGTTTTCGACTGCGCCATTGGCAATAAGCTCGTTTTGCGGTTTCTTTATGTTTTTGCTTTCGATCGTCGGCGCGCTCGCAATCATAATTCGCAAGATTATCGATTCAACTTCTTCTGTCGGCGGTTGGGCTTCTACAATCTGCGTTATTTTGTTTGTAGGTGGATTGCAATTGCTTTGCATTGGTGTGCTTGGACAGTATCTGTCAAAAACGTATATGGAAACCAAGCGCCGTCCCGATTATATCGTTGCGGAAACAGAAGAAGATAAGGCAGAATAAAATATGTTTGGATTTAAGAAAAAACCGCCAAAGGATACGAACAGTCCCGAATTCAGATTATATATGTGCAAAAAGCTCGACGGTCGCGCGTTGAAATACGTTTTGGAGCGTGATCCAGAAAAAGGCGATTACGTTATCGGAAAAGGCGGAGTGCTCAGCCTTTTTGAGGGCGA
>JAZRTE010000016.1:0-30099 GCA_045651785.1 Eubacteriales bacterium
ATATGATTTATTCAACACGCAATCGAATTCATTCACATAAATTTAATATTTAAAATTTCGATTTGCCTATTGCATTAATCGCAAAGCTGTGATATAATATCGAAGTGCCGTATGACGGCAACCATATAGGGGTATAGCTCAGTTGGTAGAGCAGCGGTCTCCAAAACCGCGTGTCCAGAGTTCGAGTCTTTGTGCCCCTGCCAAAAAGAAACGACAATTTTCGACAGAAGGTTGTCGTTTCTTTTTGTTCTTTTCACTTTTGTCTTTTCGTTCTTCTCTCTTCTCTAAAATTGTCGTTTCCGGAGAAAAGATAACAGAGAAAAGAGAAGAGAAAAGGAAGATTTGCTTCGCAAAGCATTGAATTATATAATAATTAGTAGTATAATTCAATCAGAGGTGATAACAAATGAGCAGTCCTTTACTCGATAAATCTCTCGATTTCGCAACACAAATCGTATTGTTTTATGAAGCGTTTTCCAAATCTAAAAAAGATACCACTATCGCCAAACAATTGCTTCGTTCCGCGACAAGCATCGGTGCAAATATAAACGAAGCAGTTTACGGTAACAGCAAAGCGGATTTTATATCAAAACTTCATATTTCACTCAAAGAAACAGGTGAAAGTATTTACTGGCTTACGCTTCTGAAAAGAACAAGTCTGATGGAATATAACTATGATGAACTCCTTTCTCTTGCTGAAGAAATTAAGAGGATGCTGATTGCATCCTTGAACACCGCAAAGGAGAATGCGAAATGAACAATACGAAATGGACAGAAATATTCAAAGAGTTTTATTACGGCATTGAATGTGCAGAGGATGAAGAATTAAGCCGCATACCAATTCCATGGACAACCAAATCGACAAACGGATATATATACTCTGATACTACGTGGACTCATTTTGGAGTCGGTATGGAAAAATCAAAAGAGATTGAATGGTTAAAAATCGATCTAACTCCCGTAAACAAAGAAATTGTTCTTGGTATTTTACGAAAAATCCATGTTCCGGGTGAAGTGTTTGATAATTGTGTATATGTGTATGGTTATCGAACAGATGTTGACTATATTTAATAGCACATAAAAGCAGATAGGCAACAGCCTATCTGTTTTTCGTTCTGTATCGTAGTTTATCATTCCTGCGGCATGACAAGATGCAAATTTTTGAAAAAGTTACAACTTTACTATTGACAAATTAGAGCATATGAATACAATGTTAGGGTACTAACTGTTAGGGGGCTAACTATGGAACGAAAAAACAGCGTCGGGTTCCGCGTAAGAACGCTTTCGGTTGCCATAAAGCGTGCGTTTGAAGCCAGCAAATCACGAAGCGGATTTGAATGCACGGGCACGCACGGATGGGTAATCGGATACCTTTACGACAACCGCGACCGCGATATTTTTCAGCGCGATATAGAAAAGCAATTTTCTGTGCGCCGACCTACTATGACCGAAATTTTAAAGCTTATGGAAAAAAACGGGCTTGTCGTTCGGGAAAAATGCGAAAGTGATGCTCGTCTGAAAAGAATAAGGCTTACCGAAAAGGCACTGCTTATTCACGAAAGACACGAAAAGCACATCCAATCGTTCGAACGCGCGCTTCTGAACGGAATTACCGAGGAAGAAAAAGCCGTTTGGCTTTCGGTTTCAGAAAAGATAGCGAACAACGCGGCAAACGCCGAAAAAATGCATACTTTTACTTCCGAGGAGGAAAAAAATGATTAAAAAGCTTGCAAAAAATATTAAGGGATACGTTAAGCACACCGTATTCTCGCCGCTGTTTATGGTCGGCGAGGTTACGATGGAGGTGTTCATCCCGCTTCTTATCGCCGAGCTCATAAACGTCGGTATTTACGGCAACGACGGTCAGGGTGATATGAAATATATTCTTATCACGGGCGGACTTATTGCCGTTTGCGCTCTGTTTTCGCTGTTTTTCGGCGTTTTTGCAGGCAGAAGCGCCGCAATTGCGAGCACCGGCTTTGCGAAAAATCTTCGCAAGAGGATGTTCGGAAAGGTTTCGGAATTTTCGTTTAAAAATATCGATAAATTCTCGACCTCGAGTCTCGTAACGAGAATGACCACCGACGTCAACCGTCTTCAGGAAGTATTCCACATGCTCATCCGCATCGCGGTAAGAAGCCCCGCAATGATGATATTCTCGCTTATTATGGCATTTACCATCAATGCGAAGCTCGCGCTTATATTCCTTGCCGCTGTTCCTGTTCTTATTATCGGTCTTTGGTTAATTATGGTGAAGGCGCACCCCATTTTCAAAAGAATGTTCAAGCGCTACGACAAATTGAACCGTGTCGTGCAGGAAAACCTGCGCGGTGTCCGTGTTGTAAAGGCGTTCGTGCGCGAGGAAGAGGAAATAAACAAGTTCACCGAGGTTTCCGACGAGATCAAGGCCGATTCGATAAAGGCGGAAAAGATACTCGCCTTCAATATGCCGCTTATGCAGATATCGGTATATGCCTGTATTTTGCTTTTAAGCTGGCTGGGCGCAAGCGTTATCGTCAATTACAACGTGCTCGGCATCGGCGATAAGATGCAAACGGGCGACCTTACCGCACTGCTTAACTACACGATGCAGATACTTATGTCGCTTATGTCGCTTTCGATGATCTTCGTAACCATCGTTATGTCGCGCGCGTCGGCAGAGCGTGTTTGCGAGGTGCTTGACGAGGAAAGCACCATCCGTTCCCCCGAAAGCGGTGCAGTTACCGAGGTGACCGACGGCAGTATCGAATTCAAAAACGTTAATTTTGCCTACAACGAGGGCAAAAACGTGCTTAAAAACATCAATTTCCGTATCGAATCGGGCGAAACGATCGGTATAATCGGCGGTACGGGCAGCAGTAAATCGACGCTCGTTCAGCTCATCCCCCGTCTTTACGACGTAGGTGAGGGCGAGGTTACCGTCGGCGGCCGTAACGTAAAGGCTTACGATCTTCACATTTTGCGTGATTCGGTTGCAATGGTGCTCCAGAAAAACGTGCTTTTCTCGGGTACTATCAAGGATAATCTCCGTTGGGGCAACGAAAATGCGACCGACGAGGAAATGAAGGAGGCGTGCATCGCCGCTTGCGCCGACGAATTTGTAAGTGCTTTTCCCGATGGCTACGATACCTATATCGAGCAGGGCGGCACGAACGTTTCGGGCGGTCAGAAGCAGCGTCTTTGTATCGCAAGAGCGTTGCTCAAGAGCCCTAAGATCCTTATTATGGACGATTCCACAAGCGCGGTCGACACCAAAACCGACGCTATGCTCCGCAAGACTATGGCAACGAAGATCCCCGGCACGACAAAGCTTATCATCGCGCAAAGAATTTCTTCGGTGCAGGATTGCGACAGAATAATCGTTATTGACAACGGCGAAATTAACGGAATCGGCACTCACGCCGAATTGATCGAAAACAACGTCATCTACCGCGAGGTATATGAATCCCAGATGAAAGGAGAGGAAAAGGAATGAATCAGGACAAAAAACCTCAAGAGCCGATGCGCCCGATGCGCGGCGTGCGCGTGCCCGGACAAAAAATGGACTTCAAGGTCGTAAAGCGCATTCTTTCCTACCTCGTAGCCTATAAATGGCGTCTTTTCTTGGTCGTTTTGTGTATCGTCGCAAGCTCGCTCGCAGGCGTTTACGGCTCGAAATTCCTTGAAACTCTCGTCGACGGCTATATCGATCCGCTGATTACGGCAAAAAGCACCGATATGTCGGGGCTTTTAAAGGAAATTATCGTTCTCGCTATCGTTTACGTGCTCGGCGCATTGGCGGCGTTTGCATATAACCGCATTATGTGCGTTGTCGCTCAATCGGTGCTCAAGGACATACGCGACCGAATGTTTATAAAAATGCAAAAGCTTCCCGTAAAATATTTCGATACCCATTCGTTCGGCGACACGATGAGCCGTTACACCAACGATACCGACACGCTTCGAATGATGATATCGCAAAGCATTCCTTCGATATTCTCGTCGCTTTGTACGGTCATTGCCGTCTTTTTCGCAATGCTCACCACAAATGTGTGGTTGACGCTTTTCGTTGTGGTTGCCGCATTTTTGATAATGGTCATCGTTAAAAAAATAGGCGGAAAAAGCGGCGCCTTCTTCCTAAAGCAGCAAAAATCGGTCGGTAAGGTAAACGGCTATATCGAGGAAATGATAAACGGTCAAAAGGTCGTTCAGGTATTCTGCCGCGAGGAAAAGACCAAGGAGGAATTCGATGCCCTTAACGACGAGCTTTGCGAAAACGCGAAAAACGCAAACGTTTTTGCGAACAGCTTAGGTCCCGTTACCAACAATCTAAGCCATTTGCAGTATATTTTCGTTGCAACGCTCGGCGGCTTGCTGGTAATTCTTACCGAATCGCTTACCCCCGGCGGCTTGGTTGCGTTTTTACAGCTTTCAAAGAGCTTTACCAACCCGATAAATCAGGTCACTCAGCAAATCAACGCGGTTATTATGGCGCTTGCGGGCGCAAAGCGTATCTTCGAAATTATGGACGAAGAGCCCGAATCCGATGAGGGCTACGTTACCCTCGTTAACGCAAAGCGCGATGAAAACGGCGAAATTGTCGAAACCGAGGAGCGCACCGGCCTTTGGGCATGGAAGCATCCCCACGGCGACGGAACGCTTACCTATACCGAGCTTAAGGGCGACGTGCGAATGGTCGAGGTCGATTTCGGCTACGTTCCCGAAAAAACGGTGCTTCACGACGTAACGCTTTATGCCGAGCCGGGTCAAAAGGTTGCGTTTGTCGGCGCAACGGGCGCGGGCAAGACGACGATAACGAACCTTATCAACCGCTTTTACGATATTGCCGACGGTAAAATACGCTACGACGGCATAAATATCAACAAAATAAAGAAAGCCGACCTTCGCCGTTCACTCGGTATGGTGCTTCAGGATACCCACCTTTTCACGGGTACGGTTATGGAAAATATCCGTTACGGACGCCTTGATGCGACCGACGAGGAATGTATTGCGGCGGCAAAGCTCGCAAACGCGCACGGCTTTATCGAGCTTCTTTCCGACGGCTACAACACTCTTCTTTCGGGTGACGGAAGCGGACTTTCACAGGGACAGCGGCAGCTTCTTGCCATCGCACGCGCGGCGGTTGCCGACCCGCCCGTTATGATCCTCGACGAGGCGACCTCGAGCATCGATACGAGAACCGAATCGATAGTTCAAAAGGGTATGGACAGTCTTATGCACGGCAGAACCGTTTTCGTTATCGCGCACAGGCTTTCGACCGTTCGTAATTCCGACGTTATAATGGTTCTTGCAAACGGACATATCATCGAGCGCGGCGATCATGAAAAACTCATCTCCGAAAAGGGGCAGTATTATATGCTCTACACCGGCGCCTTCGAATTAGAATAAGTCGGGAACTCGTTCTTTACGCCCTTGAAAGAAATAAACACAGCAAAGAATCAAGCTTCAATTTACCCGAAGCTTGATTTTTTTATAAGGAATTAATTTTTCATTGTATTTTCAAGGGCTTTCACGAAAAACTCGACTGTCGCAGACTTCTGCGCCGACGCTCGTTTTTCGCGAAAAATAACTTCGTTCCTTGCGTTATCGGTCGGGAACTCGTTCTTTACGCCCTTGAAAGAAAGAAAATACAATAAAGAATCAACGCTTCTCGGCTTTGAGAAGCGTTGTTATTTTTATCTGCTCCTTCCACCCCTTGACAATAAAGTTTATATGTTGTAAAATAAATCGAATAATGTATTTCAGGAGGGCAAAAATGGCAAAACGCATACTTGTTGCAGGCAGCTCGAATATCGATTTCCTGCTTTCTACGCCCTATATTCCCGCACCCGGCGAAACAATGATCTCCTCGGGTAAATATGCCTTTACTCCGGGCGGTAAGGGCGCAAACGCCGCCGTTGCCGCGGCTTCCTTCGGTGCAGACGTTGTTTTCTGCTCACGCGTTGGTGACGATGCTTACGGTGACAGATTGATCGAGCTTTTCAAAAAGCGCGGTCTTGACACCCGCAACGTGCGCGTTGATCGCTTGGAGCAAACCGGCTTGGCTGTAGTTATGCTTGAAAAAAGCGGCGCAAACAGAATCATCGTTTACAGCGGCGCAAATGCAAAGATAAACGACGTTGACGTTGAAGATGCTTTTTCCACCTCTTATCCCGATGCGGTGCTTACACAATTTGAGATCCGTCCCGAAGCGGTCATTGCCGCGGCTAAATGTGCCGCCGACGAATCGGTTCCGCTTTTTGTCGACGCAGGACCCGCAAACCGCGATTTCCCGTTGGAGCAGCTTGAACGTGTCGAAATATTCTCGCCCAACGAGGTCGAAACCGAGATATTGACGGGCATCCGTCCCAACAGCCTTGAAAATTGCTTGCGCGCATCTATCGCGCTTTGCAACCGTGTTGATATCAAATACGTTGTTTTGAAGCTCGGAAACCGCGGATGCTATGTTTACGACGGCAAATATTGCGATCTTATTTCGCCGTTTGACGTTACCGTTGCCGACACAACCGCCGCAGGCGACGTTTTCACCGCCGCTATCACGACCGAATATCTCCGCACGGGCGATATACTTGCATCCGCAAAATTCGCAAACGCGGCAGGCGCTTTGGCTGTGACGAAGATAGGCGCGGTAAATTCGGTACCTACCGAAGACGAGGTAAGAGCGCTTTTGGCTCAGTAATCAATGCAAAACAAAAAGGAGCAGTTCATCGAACTGCTCCTTTCGTCTTGTAGAACGGGCTATATTCGGTTCGTTAGGGTAATTCGGGCAACGGGTCGATATGCGAGCCGTTAACGCGAAGCTCAAAATGAAGATGCGGCGGCTCAAGCGCTTCTGCTCTTGCGGTCGTACCGACGTAACCGACGGGTTGTCCTGCCAAAACCTCGGTGCCGACCTCAATACCCTCGGCAAGTGTGGAATCGAGGTTCATATAATAAGAAACCACACCCTGCTCGTGAGTGATTACGACAGTCATTCCGTTGAAATAATCGTCGGATACCGCCGAAACCACCCCGTCGGTGAATGCAATGACCTCGGCACCGACCGACGATGCAATGTCAACACCGCTGTGGACGCGGTAATCCTTCATCGTTTCGGAGTAAACAAGCGCATCCATGCTGTAATTCTTGATCACTTCGCCCTCAACGGGGAAGTAATACATTGTGCGAGGCGGCTCGGGAACCGAAACGTCGGGCGTAACACCGCTTTGCTCGTTGTTTACGGGCGAATCCGAAAGTTCACCCTGCGTCGGCTCATCGTAAGGAAGCGATACGTCGGGAATATTAAGCTCGATATCCGGAAAGGAAACGGGCGGCAGGCTTGCATCGTAATCATAGGAGATGCTGAAAATACCGACGGTTGCGGAAATAACGACGGTTATTGCCAATCCGAGATATATAAACGCCGAGAACCTTGCAATCCTTTTTCTTAACGGCTCGCGCTTGGGCTCGTCCTCAAATAAGTCCCTGTTTTCTTGATTGTCGTTCATTGGTTTTCCCCCTGAAAGTTTTTTGTCAAAGCTATTGTTTACCTCGGGAGGAAAAAATATTCATTACTGCTTTAATTTAAGCCTCGGAAAATAAATTTCGAGTATTTTTTGGTAATACATACCGTCGCGCGCCAATTTTTCGGCATTGCAAAGGTCAAGCCCCATTCCGTGTCCTGCCCCGCGCGACGTAACTCGGATGCCGTCCTCAAGCGCTTCCATTTCTATTTCAACGCTTTTCATCCCGAATGCGGTCGCCAAAATATCGCCGTCTATCTGTTTGTTATCAACGATAGCAAAGGAAAGCTTGTTGTTATCACCGTAAACGGCATAAAACTTCAAATCCTTTTCGGCCTCGGGGAAAAGAGCCAACACCTCTTTGGCGGTAAAAGTCCGTTCAAGCCTGTGAATGTCACAGCCGTTACCCGAAACGACGGGTATAAGATATTCAAATTCGCCGCTTTGAACGGTTCCGCTCGAAGCGCAAAGCGTAAAAAGCGCCATCGCGGGAGCGGCGTCGGCTTCAAGGTATTGCCCCTTCGTTTCGCGCACCGCGTTGTGCGTTCCCTCGCTTGCCCAAGCCTCCGATGCAAGCTCAACACAGCATTCGCCGCTGTCACAGCAGTCAAAATCGGTGTGCTTACAGCCGAAGGTCAAAAAATACATCCCGATCGAGCGCACCGAAACGGCAAACGCCTTTTTCGCCTCAAGCGCGGTAACCTCGTTTTCTTTTGCGGCAAGTGCGCGCAAAACATAGTCCTCGACCGATATTTCCTCGATGACTCCGCTTGAAAACCGCACCGAAAGCGTCGGCACCTCGCTTCTGTTTATCGCGGCGTCCGCAACGAACGGCATCGCAACGGCGACAACGGCAAACGCAAGATAAAGCAACAACCAATTTTTCATATTATAACATCCTTTCGTTTGTTTTAATTTATATTTCAAGGAAATTTGATTTAGAATAAAAAAAGGACTTGATTTTTGTGAAACGTTATGATAGAATAATCCGGCAAACGAAATATGTGGGTGTAGCTCAGTTGGTTAGAGCACTTGCTTGACATGCAAGGGGTCGTTGGTTCAAGTCCATTCATCCACACCAAAAATCCAAGTCGAAAGACTTGGATTTTTTATCCATTGCGAAAGCAATGGTATATCATCGCCGAAGGCGTATATCATCACACCGAAGGTGTGTATCAAAAAGCATTCTGCTTTGATGATATACACGGCTTCGCCGTTGATTTTACGCGAAAAGAGACGCAAGGCTTCACGCGAGCGAAGCGAGTGCTTCATTAAACACCCAAAAAATTTTAAAGACCGACAGCTCGGTCTTTTCTTATTGCAAAAGAGAGCTTTTTGTGGTACAATAGCAAACACGCTTAAAAAGGAGGCGGCAAAAAAATGGTAACGATATTGGCGGAAAAGCCCGACGTCGGCAACAAGATTGCCGCCGCGTTGGATAAAATTTATCTGTCAAACGGAGAAATCGTTGAATTTTCCAAGCTGAAAGCCAACGAAAAAGCCGTTAAATCGCAACAAAACCGCGACGGATACTTAAAAATCAACTATAAAGGGCATGAATGCTACGTCACTTGGGGCTACGGTCACCTTTGCACGCTTAAGCAGGCATACGATTACGATCCGAGCTATAAATTATGGTCGAAGCTTCCGATGCCCTTCGTTCCCCAAAATTACGAAATAAAGCTCCGCACAAGCTCAAGCTCGTCGTGGGATTCCAAGGTCGAGCGTCAGTTCAACATCGTTAAAGGTCTTTTTGAAAAGAGCGACCTTATTATCAACGCGACCGACTTCGACCGCGAGGGCGAGGTCATTTTCGCCTATATTTACGAGCTTGCAAAATGCAACAAGCCGGTAAAACGCGCCTGCTTCACCTCGCAAACGAAGGAGGGCATTATCGAGGGCTTCACGAAAAACATCAAGCTCGGTTCCGAAATGAAGCTGACCGAGTCCGCGGGAAGAATGCGCTCTGTCGCCGATTGGGTTGTCGGCGCAAACCTCACCGCCGCGATGTCGTTAAAGAACCCCGGCGCAGGCGTTATGAGCGTCGGCAGAGTGCAAACGCCCACCCTTGCGATGCTCGTCAACCGCGAGCTTGCGATAATGAACTTCGTCAAAGCGCCCTATTGGGCGATAGAGGCTGAATTTACGTCGGCAAACGGCGAAAAATTCAAAGCCAAGCACTCAAAGGAAAAAATAACCGAAAAAGCCGATGCCGAAGCGCTTTTCGAGAAGATAAACGGAAACACTGGAATAGTTAAAGACGTTAAAAAGAAAAAGGTCAAAAAGGAACCGCCCCTGCTTTATTCGCTTTCGGCGTTGCAGATGGATGCAAACTCGAAATTCGGTTACACCCTCGACCAGACGCTCGACATCGTTCAAAAGCTTTATGACGACGGATTTACGACCTACCCGAGAACCAATTCGCAATACCTCACCGAGGATATGGAGCCGGTCGTCAACCGCGTTCTCGATTCGCTCGCTGCCGTGCCGATTTACAATAACCTTATCGTCGGCAGAGAAAGAAAATTCAATAAAAAGCATTATTTCGACAACAAAAAGGTTGAATCGCACTTCGCGATAATCCCAACGGGCAACATCCCAAAAGGATTGCCGTTGGAGCAAAAGCGCGTTTTCGACCTCATTTGCCGCTCGGTGATAAAAATGCTTTACGGTGATGCAACGCTCGAACAGACAAAGGTGGTAATCGACGTAAACGGCGAGGAATTTAAGGCAAGCGGCTCGATAATTGCAGAGCCCGGCTGGATGGTCGTCGGCGATGCATCGAAAACCGAAATTCTTCCCGATTTAAAGGTCGGCGAGGAATTGCAGGGCGAATATAAGCTTTGCGACAAAATGAGCGAGCCGCCCAAGCGCTATACCGACAAAACGATACTCGCCGCAATGCTAACGGCAGGCAAGGACCTCGACGATGCCGAGCTTAAAAAGCTTATGTCCGACCCGAAAACCGGCGGTATCGGTACCGAGGCAACGCGCGCCGCGATAATTCAAACGCTTATCGACCGTGAATATATCGTGCGCGAAAAGAAAACCCTCCGCGCAACGCAAAAGGGTATCGATCTTATCGAAAAGCTGCCGCTCGAACAGCTTAAATCCGCCGAGCTCACCGCCGTTTGGGAGCGCCGTTTGGGCGATATCGCGCGCGGTACCGAAAATGCCGACGTTTTCAAAGCCGATTTCGAAAACGCATTGCGCGATTGGGTAAAAATAATCAACACGCGCGTAGCAAAAACCAACCAAAGCTATGCGAATATGCTCGAGGGCGTTCGCTGTCCGCTTTGTAAGTCGACCGTGCATTCGACCGACGACGGATTTGTCTGTGCAAAGCATAAGGACGGTTGCAAATTCGCAATCTCGACAATCTGCGGTAAAAAGATAACCGAGCAACAGCTCCGCAAGCTCTTGACCGACGGCTCGACCGCGCTCATCAAGGGCTTTAAGAAAAAGGACGGAAGCAAATTCAACGCCAAGCTCAAAATCGAAAACGGCAAAATGGCGTTTGAATATGAGTAAGGCGCTACGCTTTCCCCAAAAAATCTAAAGATTTTTTAGGGACCCCATACCCGCGCGGCGGGGTTTTATGAGCATCGTTGCTTATGCCCTAAAAATGCAAGCATTTTCAGGGAACCCATGCTCGCGTCAACCTTGTGCGCGCCTACGGCTTGTCCAAGGTTGCGATGCTCTAAGGTATATTTTTCGACGCGCATGTCGCCGAAAAATATGTTGATTTTATTGTAATAATGCGAGCGTGTCTCGAACGCCTTCCCCCTCGGGGGAAGGTGGCAAAACCGCAAGGTTTTGACGGATGAGGGGTTTGTCGCCACCCCCCGACACAAAACGCTTTGAATTTTGAATTGACACACTGTAGGGGCGATTCATGAATCGCCCGCCCGAAACAATTAAATCAATCACAAAAGGGACTTCAACCGAAGTCCCTTTTTACAATGAAAATCTCATAAAAATCCGCGACATGTGCGTGGATTTTTATCCCTATGATGTCCGCGAGTGTCGAGCAAAGCGAGGCGCGACGGTGCGAACGAACGGACATCCAAACCCATTGAAAACCGTGTGTTTTCAATGGAACGCGTCAGCGTTTATCAAAAGACGGGTTATAAGCGTAGAAGTTCTTATAGTCCAAATTGTCTTGAACAATACGAAGCGCATCGCCGAAGCGTTGGAAGTGGACGATTTCGCGCTCACGGAGGAAGCGAATCGGGTCTGCAACGTCGCGGTCGTCGGCAAAGCGCAGAATATTGTCATAGGTCTTACGCGCCTTTTGCTCTGCCGCAAGGTCTTCCGAGAGGTCGGCAATCGGGTCGCCGGTCGATTGGAACGTGTTTGCATTCCACGGCACACCGCTTGCCGCAATCGGGTAAAGACCTGTCGTGTGGTCGACGAAATAGTCGGCAAAGCCCTGATCGAGAATCTCCTGCTCGGTCAGTCCCTTTGTTAATTGGTGCACGATCGCGCAGATCATTTCCATGTGCGCCAACTCCTCCGTGCCGACGTCGGTAAGGATGCCGATTGCCTCGTTATAGGGCATGGTGTAGCGTTGGGAAAGGTAGCGCATTGCCGCGCCGAGCTCACCGTCGGGGCCGCCAAATTGGGTGATGATAAGCTTTGCAAGCTTGGGGTTGGGGTTTTTTATATTAACGGGATATTGAAGTTTTTTCTCATAGCTCCACATAGGTCAGTCCTCCTTGTTTTGCCAAGGCCATGCGCCCTTGACCCAATTCCAGCTCTGTCCGCCTGCGGAGGCAACGGTGATCGGACCGTAAAGGCCCTCGTACTGCGCGACCGCCTCGTTTTTCGCCTTGATTGCCTTGGAATAACGGCTAAGCGCCTGTTTGTTGTTGGGGTGGCAGTCGAGATAAAGCGCACATTCGTGCGCGGTAAAGGCGTACATCTGGATTTTTCTCATAAGCGTTTCTTTGCGGTTGTCGTTCATTTCAAATTACCTCTCTTTCCGCCGTAAAAGGGCAAATCGAGCTCCTCGAAAAGCGTACCGCGAGTTAGCGCCTTTTCCTCGTCGTAAAGCCGTTCGAAGCGTTGATAGGGAACGTACATCATCGCAAGCGAGACCTTTGCCGGAAAAGTGCTTTCGGGCATAATTTCGGGCATTTCGGGAGCTTGGTCCATACAAAAAAGCCCGTATTCATTCGGTTTCATAAATCTTTCCTTCCTTTTTATTTTGCGTTTTGCACGCGTTGATTAAAGGCGCAAAAATGCCTTTCGTTTAAAGTTTATGAGCCTTGGTTAAAAATCGACACAAGGTAAACAAACTGTAAACAATGGCGGATTTCTCTTTACAAACCAACGCCTTTTATTTATAATACAAGCAACAAAAGGCAGAAATGGAGGGATATTAAATGCGAACAAAGATAAAATTTGTTTCTTTGGTTGCGCTCGTTTCGTTTGCGATGGCGGTTATCAGAACGGTCATTATTCAATACGATATGGAAAAAAACGGTATCGAAAACGAAACCTATTATCTCCCCGATAATGCCGAGGTGGTAGTTTTTACCGTTGCGGCGATAATTTTTGCATTGCTTTTCGTGTTCTGTGCGGTCTTTTTCGGACGTAAGCACAGCGTAACGCTTTGCCGCTCCTACGGTGCCGTGCCCGCAGGCTCGCTGACCCTTGCCTTCGCGCTTATCGGCGCGGCAGCTGTTTATATCGCTTCAATCGTGCGTTACGGCAGGGAATCGGTCACCGTTATCGGCATCTTGATTCTCGTTACAACATTGCTTTCGGCGATAAAGTTTATCATTTCGGGCATCCGTTACGATAAAACGCTTAAAAACAACTATCACGCGCTTGCTGCGATCGCACCGATCGCGCTTTGCATTCTTCGCTTGCTCGGCGATTTTATCCGCTCGTCCGCGGCGCCGCTCGCATCCTCGGGCGCGTATCATATCCTCGGTCTTTGCACCGCGCTCGTCTATTTCCTCACCGAGGGCAAATCCTACGTTATCAAAACGTCAGGCTCGGTTTTATACGCGTTCGGCTATCTTTCGGTATTTTTCCTCTTGATCTATTCCGTGCCGAATCTGTTTATGCACTGCTTCGGCTTTTTCGAGTTTGATTATTATGCCGCTTATTCGGTAGTGGATATCGGACTTGTTGTCTATATTATCACACGTCTTTCGTCGGCAAAGCTTGACGAAAAATGTGAAGAGAAAAACGAAAGCGCTATCGCCGCATAAGGGTTAACAGCAAAACGGTCTTCCGAAATTTTCGGAAGACCGTTTTTGTTTATTGCAGCATCTCGTCCAGATCGTTAAGTATATCGTTTTTGTTTTCGAGCCCGAGAGATAGGCGGAAAAGTCGGTCCGTAATGCCCAATCTTTCGCGCATTTCTTGGGGAATCGAGGCGTGTGTTTGTGTCAACGGATAGGTAATAAGCGAACGGAAGCCGCCAAGGCTTTCGGCGAATTTTATTATTTTTCCGCCCTTTAAAAGCCTTTCGACAAGCGAAGCATCGTTGACGGTAAAGGAAACGACACCGCCGAAGCCGTTGGCTTGAGATTTGCAAAGCGAATGACCGCAATGACTTGACAAGCCGGGGAAGATGACGCACTCGATCTTCGGGTGAAGTGACAAAAATTCAGCCGCCGCAAATGCGTTTTCTTGGTGCCGCTCCATTCTGAGCGAAAGCGAACGCAGACCGCGAAGCACGAGCCAAGAGTCAAACGGCGAAAGCGCGTTGCCGAGCGTCGAAGATGCGAACGATAATTTCGCCGCGATCTCGTCGCTTGAGGTAATAACCGCGCCTGCGACGGTGTCGTGATGCCCCGAAATATATTTCGTTGCCGAATGGATGACGATATCCGCGCCGAGCTTAAGCGGATTTTGAAAAATGGGAGTCAAAAAGGTGTTGTCAACGGCAAAAATAACGCCTTTTTCGTTACAAAGCAGAGCGATTTTTTTAAGATCGGCAATCTTCATCATCGGGTTTGTCGGGGATTCGGCAAACACCATTTTTACGTCCTTTTTCATCTTTTCTTCGATTAAACCGACGTTCTGCATATCGCAGAATTCAAAGGAAATGCCGTAATTTTTAAAAATGTTCGCGGAAATGCGGTAGGTGCCGCCGTAAAGGTCATCGGAAAGCAAAACGCGGTCGCCCTGCTTCAGCAGTGAAAACACAGAGTTCACCGCCGCAAGTCCCGATGAAAAGGCAAAGGCGTGCTTGCCGTTTTCAAGCAAGGCAAGACAGTCCTGAAGCGCATCGCGCGTTGGATTGGAAAGCCGCGAATAGGAATATTCGTTTCCGCCGCCGAAGGTCGAGGTTTGAAATATCGGCGGAGAAACCGAATCGAAGGGGAAGCTTTCGTTATTCCCGATAACCGATAAAGTGTCTTTTTCAAGCATAATACATCACCGCTTACAGAATATGCGTTGATTTTTATGATTCGTTCATAAAAAATAAACAAAATGTCTGATAAAGTAAAGTCTTTTTTCTTGACATAGCGCACAATTAATGTTATTATTATCGTGTATGACTATAGTACAACGATAACTATAGGTATGCGTAAAAAGCATCGCTATCGGAACGGAGGTGTTGGCACTGGGACGCGTTATATTCGTAACCGGCTTTAAGGGCGGTGTGGGGAAGACCACGGTTTCGGCAAATGTTGCCTCGACTCTGCACGCATTGGGCAATCGGGTGCTCGTTATAGACGGGGATTTCGGTATGCGGTGCATGGATATGGTGCTCGGCGTCGAAAATGAAACGCTTTTTGATTGCAGTGACGTGCTCTTTAACCGTTGCTCGCCTGCGGCGGCAATGTGCCACGTTAACGGAATGACGGGCTTTTCCTTCATACCCGCTCCGATGAATCTCGGGGACGAACGTATCAAAAAAAGCGCCTTTGCCGACCTTATCAAGGAGGTCAGGGAGGAATTTGATTATATCATAATCGATTCCTGCGCCGAAATGACCGATTATTATATGTCTTTTGCCGCAACGGCAGACGAGGCAATAATCGTCACGCTGCACCAATCGACCTCGGTGCGCGCCGCGGAAAAAACGGCGGCTCGGCTTTCCGCGATGGGGATCGACCGTCTGTCTCTCGTGGTAAACGGGTACAGAGCGAGCTTTGCGGAGAACAAAAAGCTGCCCGACATTTTGGATATAATCAACCGCTCGTCGGTCAAGCTCTTGGGTGTAGTTCCTTATTGCGAACGGCTTTCGGCATCGCAGGAGGCGGCGGAGCTTTCGTTCATGGGCGAGCCGAACAAAAAAGCAAGTAAATGGGAAGCGGCGTTTTACAACATCGCTTTAAGGATCAGGGGCGAACGTATCAAGCTGTTAAACGGATGCGAATCGCCGAAAAAACGCAGCGCCTATAAGGGAACGGTGCTGAGAGTACAAAAAAGGGAGGACGAACAATGAATATTGCGATAATTGCCAACGATAAGAAGAAAGAGCTTATCACCGAATTCTGCATAGCGTATTGCGGAATTCTTTCGAGACATAATATATGCTCAACTGCGATCACGGGCAAATATATTTCCGAAGCGACCGGTCTTCAGATCGAAAAAATGCTTTCGGGCTCTCACGGCGGAATCGAGCAGATCGCTTCCAAGATAGCCTATGACGAAGTCGATATTCTTATCCTCTTGCGCGACACAAATAATGACACAGAATACACCGAAACCGAAATGAACCTCGTTAAGCTTTGTGACAAATATACCGTGCCTGTTGCGACCAACGTTGCGACTGCGGAGGTTCTTGTCCTTGCGCTTGATCGCGGCGATTTGGATTGGCGTGCAAATATACGTAACGGAGCAAAAGCATTTTAATTATGAACAGAATTCAAAAACCCAAAGGAACGCTCGATATTCTTCCTTCTGACATCGGCGTTTGGCAGTATATCGAATCGGCGGTGCGTGAAACCGCAAAAATTTACGGCTTTTCTGAAATAAGAATGCCGACCTTTGAAGCTACCGAGCTTTTCTGTCGCGGTGTCGGCGATACGACCGACGTTGTCGGCAAGGAAATGTATACCTTCATCGATAAGGACGGAAGCAGTCTTTCGCTCCGCCCCGAAGGTACCGCAGGCGTTGCGCGCTCGGTTATCGAAAACGGTCTTTATGCAGGCGCAATGCCGCTTAAGCTGTTTTACCTCTCCAACTTCTTCCGCCGTGAAAAGCCCCAAGCGGGCAGAAGCCGTGAATTTTGGCAGTTCGGCACCGAGCTTTACGGAAGCTCCTCGCCCGAGGCGGATGCGCAGGTCCTTTTACTTGCGAACGGCTTGTTCAAAAAGCTTGGACTTACGAAGGTAACGCTTCGCATCAATTCCATCGGCTGTCCCGAATGCCGCCCCTCCTACAGATCGGCGCCTCTTAATTAGTTCTCGCAGTATGAAGCCGAGCTTTGCGATACCTGCCGCGAAAGATTGCAAAAAAATCCCCTTCGTGTGCTCGACTGCAAGAGCCCCGTTTGCTCGGGCATTGCAAAGAACGCACCGAAAACGCTCGAGCATCTTTGCGACGGCTGTAACACTCACTTTGAAAAATTAAAGAGCCTGCTTGACGAATGCGGCGTTGAATATACCGTCGACCCCTCTATCGTTCGCGGACTCGATTACTATACCGGCACTGTTTTTGAATTTACGGTCGATTCCATCGGCGCGCAAAGCACCGTTTGCGGCGGCGGCAGATACGGCGGACTCTTGGCGTCTATCGGAGGCCCCGAATTGCCTGCGGTCGGATTCGGTATGGGTATAACCCGTCTTATTCAGGCGCTTAAGGATGAAGATCTGATCCCCAACCTCGAAACCGGCTGTGATATTTATATCGCACCGTTGGGAGAGGGCGCGGGCAAAACAGCTTTTGTGCTCGCGCAAAAGCTGCGCGAAAGCGGCGTTTCCGCCGAAACCGACGTTTGCGGCAGAAGCCTGAAGGCGCAAATGAAATATGCCGATAAGGCAGGCGCAAGCTTTGTTCTTGTCGTCGGCGATAACGAAATTGCCGAAGGCTTTGCCGAATTGCGTGATATGCGCGGCGGCGAAAGAGTTAAGGTCGGCTTGACCGTTGAAAACATCACCGAAGCGATCGGAAAATAATATCTTTAAAATATACAGAGGCTTATTATGGCAGAATTACTTGGCAATGAACGCCGCACACATTATTGCGGCGATTTAAGAGAAGCAAATATCGGCGAAACTGTTTGCGTTATGGGTTGGGTGAAGAAATCGCGCGACCTCGGCAGTCTTATCTTTATCGACCTTCGTGACAGAAGCGGTATCGTTCAGCTTGCCTTCGACGAAAACACCGAAAAGGCAATTTTTGAAAAAGCACTTCTTTTAAAGAGTGAATACGTTGTTTCGGCAACCGGCGTTGTTCGTGAACGCTCGAGCAAGAACCCCGATATTCCCACCGGCAATATCGAAATTTTCGTTTCCAACGTGCGTATTCTCGGCGAAAGCGAAACTCCTCCCTTCGATATCACCGACGATTGCAAAACCAACGAGGAATTGCGCGTTACTCACAGATATCTTGACCTTCGCCGTCCCGTTCTTCAAAACAACATTATGTTCCGCGCAAAGGTTACTAAATCGGTGCGCGACTATCTTTGCGATAACGGCTTTATCGAAATCGAAACTCGTATCCTTATAAAATCCACCCCCGAAGGAGCGCGCGACTATCTCGTTCCCTCGCGCGTGCACAAGGGAAGCTTCTATGCGCTTCCTCAATCTCCCCAGCTTTACAAGCAGCTTTCGATGGTTGCGGGCTTTGATAAATATTTCCAGATCGCGCGTTGCTTCCGCGATGAAGACCTCCGTGCAGACCGTCAGCCCGAATTTACTCAGATCGATATGGAAATGTCGTTTGTCGATACCGACGACGTTCTTAATATGGTCGAAGGCCTTATAAGCCACATCTTCAAGGACTGTATGGACGTGGAAATTCCCACTCCGCTTCCCAGATATACCTACCGCGAATGTATGGAACGCTTCGGCTCGGACAAGCCCGACCTTCGCTTCGGTATGGAAATCATCAACCTTACCGATGCTCTTAACGGCTGCGGCTTCCCCGTGTTTGCTTCGGCTATCGAAAACGGCGGCAGCGTGCGTGCGCTTAACCTTAAGGGCTATGCCGAAAAGCTTTCGCGTAAGGATATCGATAAATTGGGCGAATACGCAAAGGGCTGCGGCGCAAAGGGCTTGGCTTGGGTCAAGCGCGCCGATACCGACAGCGGCTCCTTCTTAAAGCATATGACCGAATCGGAGCTTAACGCTATTTTCGAAGCGGCAAACTGCGAAAAAGGCGATATTCTGCTTATTCTTGCCGACAGCGACAACAACCGTCTGCTTTCTCAGCTCGGTCAGCTCCGTGTTGAAGCGGCAAACCGTCTTAATATCGAAAGAAGCGGTTACAACTTCCTTTGGGTCGTTGAAATGGCCTTCTTTGAATTTGATTACGAATCGGGCGAATGGGTTGCAATGCACCACCCGTTCACAAGCCCTATGGACGAATGCGTTCAGTATCTTGACACCGACAAGGGCAAGGTCCGCGCAAAGGCATACGACCTCGTTCTTAACGGCATCGAGCTTTCAAGCGGCTCTATCCGTATCACCGAGCCTGCGCTTCAGGCGAAGATTTTCGACCTTTTGGGACTTTCCAAGGAAGAAGCGCAAATCAAGTTCGGCTACCTCCTCGAAGCGTTCCGTTACGGCGCGCCTCCTCACGGCGGTATGGGTATCGGTCTTGACCGTTTGGTAATGCAAATGTTGGGCGCAACAAGTCTGCGTGACGTCGTTGCATACCCCAAAATGCAAAACGCAAAAGAGCTTATGACCGACTGTCCTGCGGAAGTACCCGCACAGGCAATCGCAGAGCTTGGCATTGCTATCGTTAAAGAAGAAAAGTAATAGGTTTTTAAATATGTAGAAAGGTGATATACCGACTCCCACCGTCGGCGCTTCTCGCGTGCGGTGGAAAAGTGCGGTGTATCGAGAACAGAAAAATGATTGAGATCACCGACGTTCGAAAAAGCTACGGCAATAAGCATGCCGTAAACGGCATCTCCTTCGAGGTCAAGGAGGGTGAAATACTCGGCTTCCTCGGCCCTAACGGCGCAGGTAAAAGCACCACGCTCAACATAATCACCGGCTATCTTTCCGCCGACAGCGGTACGGTTAAAATCGACGGCACCGATATTCTTCAAAATCCGATAAAGGCGAAAAAGGATATCGGATTTTTGCCCGAAATTCCTCCTATTTACTTGGAAATGACGGTTCTTGAATATCTTAACTTCGTTTACGATCTCAAGGGCTGTAAGCTTCCCCGTAAGCAACATTTAAAGGAAATTTGCGAGGTTGTAAAGATTTGGGACGTTGCAAACCGACTTACCAAAAACCTTTCAAAGGGCTACCGTCAAAGAGTAGGTATTGCCCAAGCGCTTATCGGCAACCCGAAGGTGCTTATTTTCGACGAGCCTACAATCGGTCTTGACCCCCGTCAGATCATTGAGATCCGTAATTTGATCCGTATGCTCGGTAAGGAGCATACCATAATTCTCTCCACCCACATCCTGCCCGAGGTTCAGGCGGTTTGTGACAGAATCGTGGTTATCAACAAGGGCGAGATCGTTGCAAACGAAAAGACCGAGGACCTTATAAACGCAGTTGACGGCTCGAGAAAGCTCGTTGCGAAGATCGTCGGACCGCAGGACGAGGTTTTGAAGGCAATCAAATCGCTCGGCGGCGTTAAAACTGCCGACGTTTTGGGCAAGCGCGATACCGACAGCGTAAGCTATCTTATCGAATCGCAGGACCGCGTTGATATCAGAAAGCCGCTTTTTGCTCTGCTTTCGGGCAGAAATTGGCCTCTTATCGGTCTTGAAGGTATGGAATTGAGTCTTGAAGATATCTTTATGCGCCTTGTCGGTAAGGAAAAGGACAAGGAAGACAAGAAATTGAGAAAGGGTGTGAAATAAATGTTTGCGATCTATTCAAGAGAACTTAAATCCTATTTCTACACTCCTATCGGATATATCTTCTGCGGTATGTTTTTGGTAGTTTCGGGTCTTATTTTCTCGGTAACCACCCTTTACGCGCAAACCACGAGCAACATCGGCGATTATTTCGTTTATCTTATGGCTGTGTTCGCAATCCTTTTGCCGCTTCTTACAATGAAGCTCTTTTCTGAGGACAGAAGAACGCGTACCGACCAAATACTTCTCACAAGCCCCGTTTCGGTCTTCGGCATCGTAATGGGCAAATATCTTGCTGCACTCACGATTTTCGGTGCGACCTTTGTTGTTAACAGCTTCAATTTCGTGCTTCTTTTCAAGTACGGCTCGCCCAATGCGACCTCGATATTCGTTAATATTATCGGTCTTTTCCTTCTCGGTGCGGCATTTATCGCAATCGGCGTTTTCCTTTCGTCGCTTACCGAAAACCAGCTTATCGCGGCTGTTTCTGCGATGGGCGTTAATGCGGCAATGCTTCTTATCAGCCTGCTTGCAGGAAGCATCGAATCGACCTTCTGGCGCACTATTTTCAAATGGTTCTCGGTGCTCGACCGTTTTATCCCCTTCACCAACCAAACGCTCGATTTTTCGGCAATAGTTTATTATATCTCACTTGCGGCTGTCGCAATATTCATCACCACGCGCGTTATCGAAAAACGCCGCTGGGCATAAGAAAGGCGGTATTATATCAATGAGCAACAAAAATAAAAATGCCGCTGTCAGAGATAACAGACGCTATAAATACGGCGGACTTTCGATCGCATTTACCCTTGTTTTTATCGCATTTATCCTTGTTATCAACGTTTTCCTCTCCTCGCTCTCGCTTTCGGGTAACCTTACGGTTGACCTTACCAAGGAGGATTTCACCTCGGTCGGCGAAGAAACCATCCGCCTTCTTGACGAGCTCGGCAAGGACCTTGATATCAAGGTTACGTTTATGTCCCCGCGTGACCGTTTTTACGACACCGACGAGTACGATACCTCGGAAAAAGAGCATAACGGTCTTAAGCTTGAGGTAGTCATCCGCGACCTTGCGGAAAATTACCAAAAAATTTATGACGGCAGCGGAAACCGCGGCAATATCGAGATCACCTATAAGGAAATGGACACCGATCCCGAATTTGAAAAGAAAATACTTGAGGAAACCGCTACCCCTCTTACCTCCAACAGCGTGATCGTTGAGGGTAAGTATCACAAGCGCGTGCTTGACCTTTCTTCCTTCCTTGCTATAAACGAAAACGGCGAATATTTCGCATTTAACGGCGAATACCGTCTTACTACCGCTATTCTTCAAAGCTCTATCACCGAGCAGCAGGTGGTAACCTTTACCTACGGCAACGGAGAGCCTATCAAGGCAGACGGCGAGATCGCGCTCGATTCTCCTATCGTCGGTCTTCTTTACGAGCTGTCCTCCGCAGGCTTTGATATCAAGACGGTAAACCTTGATATGGAAGAGCTCGATCCCAACACCGAAATTCTTATTACCTATGACCCCATCAGCGACCTTTCGACGACCGAAACCGATAAGATAGGCGATTTCCTTAAAAAGCGTAATTCCTATATCGTTTTCGTAGATTCGCAAACTCAACAGCACGATAATCTTCAATCGATGCTTCGCGACAACTGGGGTATCGATTACAAGCCGCTTTACAAGATCACCGATACCGAGCATGGCCTCGGCAACAGCGCAAGCATCGTAAATTCGAAATTCCCGAGCGTCGCATCGGACGAACAGAATCAAAGCGCGGCTTACCAGATCCGCAAGACGGTAAGCGCGGTCGAGGGCAACTTCACCGTTGCATTCCCCGAAAGCGTTGAATTGGTTCTCCGTGAGGAAAATTCTCAGGACGGCTTCAGAGTCGAAACGGTTCTTTCGACCTACGATACCGCTAAATCGGCAACCGTTGACAAGGAAGGCACCACCGGAGAAATGCCCTTGATGCTTCTTTCCACCAAGTCGGGCTACGGCGAAAACAACGTCAACGAATATTCTTACGTAATGCTTGTCGGCAGTACCGAATTTGCGAATACTCAAAGCATTATCAAGTCCACCTACGGCAACAGACGCGTTATGCTTTCCGCTGCGCGAATCTTCAGCGCAAACCGCGTATCGCCCGATATCGATTATAAGCAATTCCAATCCACGGCTCTTGAAATAGAAACCGGAACGGCAGAAACCCTCACTTACCTTATCTGTACAATCGTTCCCGGCGCAATAATCATTTTGGGTATGGTCGTATTCTTCAAGAGAAGACACCTGTAATTCAAATTAATATCTTGTATTCCGCGCGGTTTTTATCCGCGCGGAACTTCGGTAAAAAGAGATTTATATTTTAATCAAGGATGTTTTAAATGAAAAAACAGATTATTACAATTGCAAGCGTTGCGCTTGCGGCGTTAATTTTGTTTACTACCTATGCGATCTTTTTTCAGGATGACGGCATTGAAGAGATCGGCGACCCCTTTTACACGCTCACCGATGAGGTGAAGACGGCGCTTGGTGAGATCGATACCGATGTGACCATTACCTTAAAGGGCTACGACGGCGACGATGACGGTTGGGAAATGATCTACCGCTTCGCCAACGTGATAACCGAAGCAAACGATGCAATATCGCTTGAAACCGTCGGCGGCGATAATAAGGTCGAGGTCAGCGTAAACGGTCAAAGCAAGGAAATTGCTTATAACGATTTCTTCAAAACGCTTTACAACGGCACTCGCTACGGCTTTGACGGCGAAGCCTTGATGGTAAACTCCATTCTTACGCTTTGCGGCAAGGAAAAAAAGAACATCTCGCTTCGCGCGTTTGAAGGCTACGATATTGATGGCGACGAGGTAACAGCCTCCGGCGCGCCCTTTATCTTCACCGCGCTGTCAAGAAGCCAGATCTCTTTCCTCAGCATAACCAACAGCCACGGCAAATATTCAATCTATAAGGACGGCAACGAGTTTTACTTCGGCTCGTCGCGTGCGGTAAGCTATAACGACGAAATGTTTTCTCAGGTTACCACCGATTGCCGTTATCCCGTTGCGGTCGGCAAAATGGATAAGCCCGAGGGCAAGGATTGGAAAAGCTACGGCCTCGATGCCGAAAAGCCTGAAACCGCTTCCTATACTCTAATGTCCGAAACCGACAGCACGAACAGATATTTTCTCCACACCGTTTACATCGGCTCGCTTTCCTCAACGGGCAACTATTATTACGCCCGTTACGTCGGCGCTCAGTTCGAGCCGTCGGGTAAGGAGGGCGAAAGCGATAAGATAGTTCACAATCTTAGCAAGGATAAGATATACTTTATCGCAAAGGATACGGTCGACGCCTCGATCGGTCTTCCCGAAACCGACATTATGAAGCCGATGCTTGTAAACCCCATTTCCAACAGCGAGCAGGTGCTTTCCATCGACGATATCAGAATCGACCTTTACGGCGACGGCGTTAGCGCTATCGCTTTGCGCCAATCGGATTTCAACCCTGCAAGCAACCTTGCGGCTATCGATACCTCTGCGCTTTCCAAGGTCATTTCCGATAAGGTGAGCGCAACCGATTATTCAAGCTACGAGGGCGGCTGGATCAAGCATATCGACGTATTCGGCGCGTTCACGAGCTCCGACGGCAAATCGACCTATATCGAAGCAGCTCTCGCAAGACAGTGTAAAAACGGCGAATATAAGATAGTCTTCGGCTTGCTTCGTGACGAAGCAAACGGCGCATATCTGCCCGAAAAGCTAACCTTTTCCAAGTCCTACGACGGCAATAACTGGCACGAGATCGAAAACGGAGAAGTGTCGGTCGGCCATTCCGACGGAACGGTCAAGAAGTATGAATTCTCCTTTACCGATGAAACCAACGTTAAATATATCCGTATCGGCTTTGACGTGCCTCAAAAGCAAAACACCTACGTTATTTTTGACGAAATAAGAGTTTACGTCGACGGCGATACCGATGCTCAACCCTCAAGCGCGGTCGGCGGCACCTGGAAGCTCACCGCACCGACCGAATATATCCCCGAGGGCAGAAACTATCATTATCTCGATATGTCCAACTTTAACAACTTCGTTCAAACCATGGCAGTGCTCACCGGCGACCGCGTAGTAGCCTGCGGCTTTTCGAAGGACGGCGATGCGACCACCATCGATAAGGAAAAGCTTGCAAAGTTCGGTCTTGATACACCCGATAAGCACTTCTCGTTTGAATTCCAAGGCGTTGTTACCGACATTTACGTTTCCAAGCCCAACGAAAACGGCGGATATTATCTCTACTCCACCTTCACCGGCGAGGTTGAGGGCGAAACCATCAACGCAACTCCCGACGTTATAGTTGAGGTGTCGAAGGAAACCGCACCCTTCCTTGCGTGGGATATCGTCGAATATCTGGATCACTCGCTTGTTTCTATCTATATCGTCGATATTTCCAAGATGGAAATTGCGGCTGACGGCAAAAATCACGTGTTCGACCTTTCGCTTGACGCCGAGGGCGGACTCGGCGACGTTAAGTATCAGGGCAAGAGCTACGACGTTAAGAGCTTTAAATATCTCTATCAGTCGATAATCTCTATCTACCTGCAGGATGCTTACGTTCCCAATGAAAACGAAACGAGCGAGGAATATCTCCGCGTTAAGATCCACACCGAAACCAATTCGCCCGAGATCGTGTTCTACCGCGTTTCCTCCTCGAGATGCTACTTCACCATCGACGGACAGGGCGGATATTACTGTCTTGTTGAAGACGTTAAGGAAGCGCGCGACAGACTCTTCCAATATATCAACGGCGAGATACTCACAAAATGAAAAAATACTTGATAAGCTGTCTGTTGGCGCTTTCGCTTCTCATTTGCGGCTGCGCCGACGGCGGCGGTACGAACAGTGAGCTTTTATCCGAGCTTAACGGTGCGATCGAGGCGGTAAATGCAGAAGCACGTGCCTCGGGCGGTTATTTGATCGAAATTACCGTAAGCGGCGTTACGCTCTATTACGCAAAGGGAAATATTGCGTTTGACCGTGAAAAAAGCGTCGCGTTTAACGAGTTCACTCAAACCTATATGGGAAAATCGGTCGTTTCGCAAAACTATTTTTCGAACGGCAGGCTTGTCTCGGTCGAAAAGGGAGAAGCGACCGAGTTTGACCGCACAAGCGAGCAAATTCTCGGCAAATTCCCTTATTCTAAGCTTTTGCCGTTGCCTGAAAATATCAGCGAGGTTACCGAAAAAAGCAGCTCTGTCGGCAGAACGGTCGAGCTTGTGCGTAAGGATACGAGCGTTATCTGCGAAACCGTTGTCGGCAAGGATATTTATACCCTTGCGGGCGTTATCAAAAAGCCGCAGACCGACAAAACGAGATACAGCGATACGAAATGCGTTTATACGGTCAAGGACGGCCGCGTTGTCGGCTGTCGGTATGAATTTACCGTAACGCTTTTCGATACCCCTGCCTACGTTCCGGGCTACAGCGTTCCCGAATCGGAATATACGATCGACCTTTCGGTCGTTGCAAAGGTAAATTACGACGAATTCGGTGAAGGTATTACGGTTTCGGAATATTCCGCAGAGGAAAGCAAGGAAAGTTAACAAATTATATATTGACAAATCGAAGAATTTGCAGTATAGTATCAGCAAAGCAAGAGCTCTGCTTAAAAAATTCAAAAATTAAATCAAGTAACGGGGTGCTGTGTGCAAAAGCATACGGCTGAGAATATACCCGAGGAACCTGATGCGGATAATGCCGCCGTAGGGAGAGTATGCAAAAGCATACAAACTTTAAGGTACATTGTCCCAAAATTTGATGATTTTGGGACTTTGATATTTTAAGCGTTTTTCGTAAAGGTTCCGAGAAAGGAAGGATTATGAAAAACACAAAAAGCAAAAAAACGGTTTACGGTCTTTGCGAAGCGGCATTGATGATCGCGTTGGCGGTCGTTTTCAGCCTTCTTCGTTTTCCGCCCTTCCGTATTGACCTTTGGGCGAACGGCGGAAGTATAGATTTCGTTATGATTCCCATAATAATATTGGGTTGGCGCCGCGGCCCGCTTTGGGCGATCCCCGCAGGTCTTGTTTTAGGTCTGCTTGAATGTCTTATCGGCGGCGGTATCGGCTGGGGCTTGCCCTCGGTACTGCTCGATTACGTGCTTGCCTATGGAATGGTCGGCGTTGCAGGCTTCTTCCGCAACAAACAGTGGGGACTTTTTGCAGGCACCGCTGTCGCATCGCTTGCCCGTTTTGCGGTTCATTTTATTGCGGGCGTAACGATCTGGAAGCTTGCAATAGGCGATAACGTCGAGCTGTTCGGAATGAATTTCGGCGGCGATACGGCTTATCTTTATTCGTTAATATATAACGGCAGTTACATGCTCGGAAATATGATAATAGCACTTTTGGTTGCTCTTTTACTCACAAAGCCCTTGCAAAAATTGCCGAAGTAACAATTTTTGAGGTGAATTTTAATTGTACGGATATTTACAGTATCTGATCTTTATGCTCCCTGCGATGGTGATCGCTTTGGGCGCACAGCTTCTTGTTAAATCGAGATTCAACAAGTTCTCGAAAATCGCGTCCGAGAAGGGCCTTACGGGTGCGGAGGCGGCAAATCTCGTTCTCCGTGCGGGCGGTGTTAATAACGTGTCCGTCGGCAGAGTTTCGGGACACCTTACCGACCATTACGATCCGAAAAGCAATTCTATCTCGCTTTCCGATTCGGTTTACGGAAGCAAAAGCATTGCCGCGATCGGCGTTGCCGCTCACGAAGCGGGTCACGCATTGCAGTATGCCTATAATTATTCGCCCATCCGTTTCCGTATGGCAATGGTTCCGATAACCCGCATCGGCTCGATGTTCGGCCCGATCCTTATCGTTGTCGGCTGTGTTATGACCTATGCCGCATCTGCGGCGAGCCACGAGCTCGGTCTGATAATCTACGCCGTAGGACTTGCGCTTTTTTCGGCTGTTGCGGTGTTCCAGCTCGCAACGCTCCCCGTCGAGATCGATGCATCGTCCCGTGCGATGGTCGCGTTGGAGCGTATAGGCGCGTTGAACGAAACCGAATTGCAGGGCGCAAAAAAGGTACTGACCGCCGCGGCTCTTACCTACGTTGCCGCGCTCATCACCTCGATCATGCAGATACTTTATTACGTATCGCGCTTCAAACCGAGAGATTAGTACAACCTGTTGGGCGGTATATACCCGCTGATACACAATATATAGAAATTGCTAAAAAATCGCCAAAAATACGCAAAAACACTTGATTTTTGGAAATTTATATGCTATAATTGGTCGTTAAATTACGGGTGGTCCTCTGCGGCTGCGCATGAACGCCTTAGAAAAAATGGAGGTAAAAGCTTTGGATATTTTGAAAGCATTTACAAACGAGCAGCTTAAAACCGAAATCCCCGAATTCAACGTTGGTGATACCGTTAAGGTTTCGCAAAGAATCGTTGAAGGAACAAGAGTCAGAACTCAGATCTTTGAAGGCACCGTTATCGCAAGAAAGAACGGCGGTATTTCCGAAACCTTCACTGTAAGAAGAGTATCCTACGGTGTTGGTACCGAAAAGACCTTCCCCATCCACTCCCCGAACGTACAGGCAGTTGAAGTAGTACGCTACGGTAAGGTTCGCCGCGCAAAGCTCTACTACTTGCGTGATAGAGTTGGTAAGAACGCTAAGGTCAAGGAAAAAATCTAAAACGGCTCTTTGGTGTCTGCGTTTCTTCGCAGACACCTTTGCTTTATATCGACTTTTAAGGATAGATTGATATGAACGATTTTAAAAATAAAGGCTGTGACTGGTCGGAGCTTGAAGGCAAGCCCGCCGAAGCCTCCGAAACCGAAACGGTATATATGGAGCTTAACGGCGATTCTGAAGCTCAAGAAAAGCAAGAGACTGCTTATTCTGTAACACAGATCGAAACAGGCTCGTTTTCCGACGAGTCCGAAATGAATCGGGATGAAACAGTAAAAAGGATAGAAAACCGCAAAAAACGCACGGCACTTCAAGCGGTTTACGATTATCTCGAGGTGTTCTGTTTCGCACTCGCTACGATGATGGTGCTCTTCCTTTTCGTTTTCCGTCTTGTTACCGTCGATGGCGATTCGATGAGAGCAACGCTCACAAACGGCGATAAGCTTATAATCTCAAACCTTTTCTATACCCCCGAAACGGGCGACATCGTGGTCATTAACCCCGAAAATCACGGTGATGCCGACGAGCCTATAATCAAGCGCGTCATTGCGACCGAGGGGCAAAAGGTGCGGATCGATTACGAAAACTGGGCGGTTTACGTTGACGGCAAAAAGCTTGACGAGCCGTATATCGTCGAAATGATGATGGTTGAAAAGCAACGCTGGGGAAGCGATACCCCGATGGACGGCACGAACGTACCCAAATATAAAAACGAATTTACGGTTGGCGCAAACAAGGTGTTCGTAATGGGCGACAACCGAAACAACAGTAAGGACAGCCGAAGCCGTGAATACGGCGAAATGGGCGTTAACAGAATTCTCGGAAAGGTCATTTTCCGATTAACGCCTGATTTCGGAACGGTAGATTAAGCGCAACGGCTGACGAAAACAAATCACCGCGCGGCGGTTAGATCCTAAGGAGAAAATGATGGCAGATATAGTTTGGTATCCCGGACATATGGCAAAAGCGAAGCGCCTTATCAAGGAAGCGCTTCCCAATATCGATATGGTTATCGAGCTTTTGGATGCACGCGCACCCATTTCAAGCACGAATCCCGATTTCAAAAACCTTTTCTGCGGAAAACCGACGCTTACTCTGCTTACGAAATGCTCGCTTGCCGACCCTAACGTAACCAAAAGGTTTGAAACGGTGTTGCGTTCCTCGGGTCGCGAGGTCATCGCGATCGATTGCAAAAGCGGTAACGGCATTAAAAATATAAACGGCGGTATAAGATCGCTTATGAGCGAAAAGCTCGCGCGTGACGCGGCGAGAGGCATAAAGCGCCCAATCCGCGCAATGGTCGCAGGCATCACAAACGTCGGCAAATCGACGCTTATCAACACCTTAAGCGGCACAAAAAAGGCGGTCGCTCAGGACCGACCGGGCGTAACAAGACACAATTCGCGCATTTCTATCCCCTCGTTGGGACTTGAATTGACCGATACCCCCGGTATTCTTTGGCATAAGTTTGACGATCAGCTTGTCGGTGTCAAGCTTGCCTGCCTCGGCTCGATAAAGGACGATATTCTCGACACCTTGGAGCTTTCCTGCAGATTGATCGGACTTATAAGAGAAAATTATGCGGCTTGTCTGGTCGAAAGATTTAAGATTGAATTGAACGATGAGGACACCGATTTCGAGGTGTTCGAAAAAATAGCGCGCCGCCGCGGATTTATCCGTTCGGGCGGTGTTATCGATGAGGACCGCGCGGCAAGTGTTATTCTTGATGAATTCCGCGCAGGTAAAATCGGCAGAATAACTTTGGATAGGGCGTGAAGCAATGTCACTCGAATGGGCATACGAAATATCCTTCAGAATAAACGGCGAAACAATCGTTTGCGGCTGTGACGAGGCGGGCACAGGCCCTCTTGCAGGTCCCGTCGTTGCGGCGGCAGTCATTTTGCCCGGCGGTCTTTATAACGAGGG
>JAZRTE010000017.1:0-15501 GCA_045651785.1 Eubacteriales bacterium
CGATGCTTATTATTGTCATTGCGCTCATTTGTATCGGCTCTGTAATGATATTTTCAGCTTCCTATGCGGTCGGAGAATCGCGTTTCAACGATTCCTATTATTTCGCACGCTCTCAGGTTCGTTGGGTGGCATTCGGTATCCTCGGTATGGCGGTTATAGCAAAATTGCTCGACTACCGCGTGCTTAAGCGCTTTGCTTATATCATTTACGGCGGCGTGCTTTTCCTTAATTACCTCGTGCCCTTTTTCGGTGAAACTAATAAGGGTGCGACCCGTTGGTTCGTTATCTTCGGTGTCGAATTCCAACCGTCCGAGCTGCTTAAATTTGCTCTCGTGCTTGCTTGTGCGGCATATATCAGTAACCACGCATCCGAAATGAAAACACTTCGTAAGGGTGCATTGCCGTTGCTTCTTTTAACTCTGCCTGCCGCAGGTGCAACGCTTTTACAAAGCCACCTTTCCGCAACCATTATCATTCTTTTGCTAATGGTGGTAATGATGTGGCTTTCCGGACTGAAAGCAGTGTATTTCGGCATAGTTATGGGCGCGGGTATGACCGCCGCGGCATTTTTCCTTACAGCAGGCCGAAATATTCTTGCAAAGATAGTACCTCACGCAATTACCCGTCTTGATATATGGGAAGATCCGTTTAAATATATGTCTTACGAAAGCGGCGGTGCAGGATGGCAGCCTGCCCAATCGCTGTATGCGATAAGCTCCGGCGGCTTTTGGGGCTTGGGCTTGGGGCAGAGCAACCAAAAGCACGGCTATCTTCCCGAACCTCAAAACGACTATATCTTTGCAATTCTTGCCGAAGAGCTCGGCTTTTTCGGAGTGATCTGTGTAATTGCGCTTTTTGGTGCACTTGCATTCCGCGGTTATCATATTTCCAAAAACGCGCCTAACCGTTTCAGCTCACTTGTCGCAATGGGTATTACGGCTCAGATAGTAGTTCAGGTGCTCCTTAACCTCGCGGTTGTAACAAACACGTTCCCCAGCACCGGCATAAGTCTGCCGTTCTTCAGCTACGGCGGCACCTCGCTCATCATCCTTCTTGCCGAAATGGGTGTTGTTCTCTCGGTATCCCGTTATTCATTCATCGAACAAGGTTAATTCCGAAAGGTGATAATCTATGAAAGTGATTTTATGCGGCGGCGGCACAAGCGGCCACGTCAACCCTGCTTTAAATATTGCAGAAACGATAAAAAAGCGCCTTCCCGATACGGAAATTATGTTTATCGGAACAAAGCGCGGCATCGAAAGCACGTTGGTGCCCAAGTTCGGTTATAAAATAGATTTTGTTGAGGTTTCGGGTTTTTCCCGTAAGCTTACGCTTAAAAATATTAAAGCCGCTTGGCATGCATTGACGTCTGTGTCCGAAGCGAAGAAGATAATCAAAAAATTCAAGCCTGACCTTGTAATAGGAACCGGCGGCTACGTTTCGTGGCCTACCGTTAAGGCGGCGTCCAAGCTTGGCATCCCGACTCTTATTCATGAACAAAATGCCTTTCCCGGTGTTACAACAAAAATGCTTTCGAAGGTCGTCGATAAGGTCTGCATCTCCTTTACCGGCAGCGAAAGGTTCTTCGAGGAAGCGGTTCAGTCAAAGCTTATTCTGACGGGTAACCCCGTTATAGTTGACGGTATGTCTCGCAAGGAAGCTCGCGCAAGGCTTGGATTGAGCGACGATGAAAATTATGTCCTCTCCTACGGCGGAAGTATGGGCGCGGAAAAGGTCAATGAGCTCGTTTTCGATCTCATCGAAAACTATTCGATTCCTAAAAAAATTCGCCATACTCACGCTATCGGCAGAGTTGGATATGAAAAATTCAACGCCGTTGCTACCGAAAAGGGTTTTTATGACCACTCGAATCTCAACATCAGTGAATATATTTACGATATGGCTGTTCATCAAGCCGCCGCAGATATATTAATTTGCCGTGCAGGCGCAATGACCCTTTCCGAGCTTGCTATACGCGGCAGAGCGGCAGTATTGATCCCCAGCCCTCACGTAACCGAAGACCATCAATATAAAAATGCGCGTCTTATCGCCGATGCGGGAGCGGCTGTGGTATTCCGCGAATCCGAGGTCGATGCAAAGATTCTTGCAGAAACCGTTGACGAATTGCTTTCTAACCCGAATAAACGCCGCAGAATGGAAGAAAGCGTTAAAGGCTTTGCAATGCCCGATTCACTCGATCGCATCGTAGACGAGGCGTTTGCGCTGTTGAAATAAAACTTAAAGAAAGGAGAAGCATATATGGAACGCCAAAGATTTGTAAGAAAAAACACTGCTATATTCGATGCTCAAAGGCGTAACGAAAAGAAACGTACAAGAAGAATAGTGTTCTATGTTGCTTTGTTCCTTTCGATATCGCTGATATTCCTCGGCGTATGCACGGCGGTGTTTCTTAATGTTGAAACGGTTAACGTAACCGGCACGGTAAGATACGTACCCGAACAGATTTTAGAATACGTCCCGATACAAGTCGGCGATAATATATTTTCCTTCGATTCAAATGAAATAATCGAAGCACTTAAAAAGGAATTGCCTTATATAGGCAACGTAGAGATTGAGCGTGATCTCCCGACCACCGTTAATATAAACGTGGTCGAAGAAAAACCATTTTACGCAGCCGATCTTGCAGGTGAAATATATTTGCTTTCGTCGGATCTTAAAGTCCTTGAAAAGCAAAACGGTGTTTCTGCCGAACAGCTTGGCTTAACCGCTCTCTCGCTTAACAATGTGCGCAGATGTATAGTAGGGCAGAGCGTTGAATTTATCGATGAACGTACCGGTGTTGCACTGGACGAGCTGTATTCATCATTCGAGAGCCTTTATATCGAGGATAAGATAAAAGCAGTAGACGTTCGCTCGCGCTTCGATATATATGTCAATTACGACGGTAGATTCGAGGTGTATCTCGGAAATACCGAGAATATCGATATCAAAATACGTTTTCTTGTAAAAATAATCGATGAACTCAAACCCACCGACAAAGGCAGGATCAATCTATCGAATTATCGTGAAGCGGCGGTAGCGCTGTCATAAAATGCAAAAAATCGACAAAAAACGCAAAAAATAACGCCGATTTTAAAGAAAAAACGAAAAAACACTTGCATTTCGCAAAAAAACATATTATAGTATATAGTGAATGAAAATAAAGATACAAACTATCGGAGGTTCCAAATGCACAACATGATCGAAGATCCCAATAAAGTAGTAATAAAGGTCATCGGTGTAGGCGGTGGCGGCGGTAATGCTGTTAACCGTATGATTTCCGCAATCGACGCGGCTGACGTTGAATTTATCAACATCAACACCGATACTCAAATCCTTATCAAGTCGAGCGCACCCACCAAGATCGCCATCGGCGACCGTATCACCAAGGGTCACGGCGCAGGCGCAAACCCCGAGCTCGGCGAAAAGGCTGCTGATGAATCCATCGATGAAATCACCGAAGCTATCAAGGGCGCTGATATGGAGTTTATCACCGCAGGTATGGGCGGCGCTACCGGTACCGGTGCGGCTCCCGTAATCGCTAAGATCGCTAAATCTCTCGATATCCTCACCGTTGCAGTTGTTACTAAGCCCTTCCTCTTCGAAGGTAAGCGCCGTATGATGCAGGCTGAAGCAGGTATCGAAAAGCTCGCTGATATCGTTGACTCACTCATCGTTATCCCCAACGAAAGACTTAAGCTCCTCACCGATAAGAAGATTACCTTCCTCAACGCGTTCCAGGAAGCTGACGACGTTCTCCGTAAGGGCGTACAATCAATCTGTGAACTCATTACCGTTGAAGGTATTATCAACCTCGACTTTGCAGACGTTTCCGCTGTTATGTCCGGCGCAGGTCTTGCACACATGGGTGTTGGCTCTGCTAAGGGTAAGGATAAGGCTGAACAGGCTGCTAAGATGGCTATGTCCTCGCCTCTCCTCGAAACCAACATCAGCGGTGCAAAGGGTATCGTTGTTCAGATTACCGGCTCGCCCGATATCGGACTTGACGAAATCGATTCTGCTGTTGCAATGATCACCAACGAAGCTCAACCCGACGCTACCATCATCTTCGGTGCGGCACTCGATCCTACCCTTGAAGATGAAATGCGCATCACTCTTATTGCTACCGGCTTTGATGCTGATAAGAAGAGCACCGACGTTCGCCGTCAAATGGCTGCTGCTGAAGCTGCTCAAAAGGTTGAAGAAGCTCCCAAGGAATCCAACACCGATATCGACGATATCCTCAGCATGCTCAATAAGAGATAAATTATATTTACATAAAAAGTCCGCCGATTTTTCTCGGTGGACTTTTTTATCACCCTGCGGTTGAAGCGTTTAAATTAACAATCGATTGATTTTTGTACTCATTGGTGATATAATTAACTCACATTGGAACAAGCACTCCAAAGGGGACCAAGATGAAATTATTAATTTCCGAAAATCTAAAAAAACTACGCGAAGAAAAGGGCTTAACGCAAAGCGAGCTTGCCGATGAGCTTTCTGTTACGCCGCAATCGGTATCGCGTTGGGAGAAGGGATTGGCATATCCCGATATCGAAAAACTGCCTCAACTTTCAAAGCTTTTCGACGTCACTATCGATGAGCTTATGGGTAATAGCAAATCAAAGCTTCATTCTATAACCCAAGAGCTTATTAAGGTCAGAACCCGCTTGTTTGAAAATCCCGAGGATTCGGTAAGAAAAGAATATTTCGAGCTATTAGAGCAAAGTGTAAATATCGGTTCAAACTGCTTTTTGTGTGAATATTATAACGCATCGCGCAAAATGAAAAACGATAAGATAGTTTCCGATGAAAAATACAGTAAGGTAAAGGAGACGGTAACTAAAAAGCTCCTTGAAATGAAGCCCTACGAGCGTGCAAATGCACTGGTTGTCATTGTCGCAAACGAGGACGAGGAAAATTTTGCTTACTGGGAAGAATTCATTGGCAACGATAATAACCGCGCTTGCTGGAACGATATTTTACTGCTTCGCAGTGTTGTACGTAAGGACAAGGAAAATTTTTCCAATTATCGAAGCAGGGTTTTGTTTAAGGATATCTCTAAAACGCTTTTTCTTATCAATCAAAAAAGCTCTCCCGAATTTTTCGCATCTCCCGAAAGTCTTGAAAACTGTCTGTTGGCAAAGAAATTGATATCATTAGTATCAACGCGCGACGATGATATTTTCATTTTCAACCGTATAAGTGCCGAAACCCGTCTTGCAAACACCTATTTAATGCTTGGCGACATTGACAGTGCCTGTGCCTCCTTCGACCGTATCAAGGAGCTTATGCCCGTCTGCAAGGAAATGGCAGGGAAGTCCGCTCAAGGATCAATCGACCTGTTCGGTGATTATGAATATGTAATCGAACCCTATAAGTACGAAAACCTTTTCTTTGAGATCGATATTATTCTCGGTACAGAGCCGTTTGTAAGTCTGAAGGAAAACGATAAGCGCTTGTTGGATTTCGATGCTTTTATCGCAAAGCTCCACGGCGAAATCGATGCGTTCTGTTATCTGCCCGCGAATGAGCGCAAAAGCTTTGAAAATCTATATAACCGTGCTTATGTACTCGCTAAAAGCATAAAAAATCCAAAGTCAAGCTATGCTTTTGCAATAGAAACCGAAAAGGGCAATATATACGATTGCTGTGTCTGTATCGATCCCTATTCAGATGCCGAAATAGATCATTTTATTGAAATGCTAAAGAGCAAAAACGATACCAACATCAAATTCCTCGTCGGCTTTATTTTCGATTATTCACAGCAGATATGTCTTGAAATGCCTTCGCACTATATCCGCACGAAGCTTTGTGATATGAATAAGCAAAATTTGTATACCGATATGCTTCTGCAGGGATATGCTTCCTTTATTAAAAAGAACATCCGTATGACCTTTTCGAAGTTCAATCAAATCAAATATGAATAAATAATAAAACGAGAACAGACGTCCTGTTCTCGTTTCATTTTTTATTTAGTAACAGTAACCTTAACGGTGATTACCTTGCTACCAAAGCTGCCGTCAAAGATTTTAACCTTAATAACGTCCTCGCCCTCATAACCTTTCATCGCGGTATAAACCAAGGTTCCGTTTTCGTCAAGTCTTACCGAACCGTAAGCAGGGGTTGTTTCGTAACGGTATTTATATACGGTAAGATCGCCGAGGTTAACCTCACCGTGCTTGCCGTGTTTAACGGTAAGCTCTTTGTCGGTGAATTTGTCAAGTCCGTTAGCGGTAGTTACGTAATGATCTGCGTTAAGCTTCTCGGTTGCATAAAGAATCGTCTCTTCATACATTGCAGCGTCGTTTTCATTGCCTTTTCTAAAGCCCTGAATGTACGCGCCGGGTAATGCGCCCTGGTAATAAACCTTGATAGAGTTCATATAACCCTTTTCGTAACCGGATTTAAGATAAGCACGGTAAAGCTCAAGCACCTCGTCACTAACAACGCCGCCCTCGATTTCGATTTCAACGCACATACCGTAAAGCTTTGCAAGCTCTGCAGTAGTATCAGTGCGGTTAGGCTCGGTATCGTGGAACATGTAGTTAGGCTGTAAGCAAGCGATATCAAATCCAACGTAGTGGTTGATCCAAATGCCGTTAGCGGTGTAGTAGGGACACCAGAACGTAAGATAACCCATATCGTGAACGTAGTCGTTCAAATAGATCATCGTGTCGATATCCGATTCTGTTCTTACCGATTCAAACTGCCAATAGAAGCCAACGAATTCAAGGTTCTTGTAATCCTTTTCGTTGTATCTTCGTATCATTTCGTCAATCTGCCATTTAACGCAGGCATTGGATTGCTCAATTGTAGTAACGGTTTCGCCGTTAAATATATCGTTTTTAGCAGGAGCATTAATGCTGATCCAGATTTTGATCTTGTCGTTTGTGCCGAGCTCTTGATTAAGCTTACCTTTTGCTTTGTCAACTGCGTCAAGGTTAACGCCTTCATAAAATAGCTCGTCAAAGAACCAGGTCATACCTTCGTTGCGGTCCTTGTGATTGTTAAGATCACCTCTCGTCGAGAATGCTATCGAGTCCATAAATACACCGTTTGCCTTGCCGTTTTCGTCAAATGTGGCAAGGTAAGTATATGCGTTTTCCTCGGACATAACGTGAACGTCGGTGCAGTGCTTACCGTAACCGTCGGTAATGGGAGCAAACAAAAGGTTTTCGATTCCGTATTTTTCGGTGCTTACATATTTGCCGTAAGGTGAATCATCTTCAACGGCAGCGACTGCACCCTCGGGATTTTTTTTGCCGATAACCTCAAATTCGCCAAGGTATACCGAACTTGAGATCGTACCGTTGGGCATGGTCGCAAAGGTGAGACGAACGTATCTAGCCTTATACGTGCCGTCGAATTTGATATTGTGTGTATCCTCAACAAGCAATTCTTTTCCGTAATTTTCCTTGTAATAGGAATAAACTGTAGTCCAATCGGTGCCGTTTTCACTCAAGCTTACGTAGTAAACGGGGGGAGTAGAAACGCCCCATGTGTATTTATCAAAGAACGAGAACGTCGTACCGCTTACTGCCATAATATGACCGAGGTCACATACAATGTGACGTCCGCCGCCGCGCTGGCTTTTGAAATAGTCGACATTGTAATTGCCGTGATAGCGTCCGTCGTTAAGGATCGAGATCATGTTTTTGGGCGTATTGGAGTGTCCTTCTGCAAAGGGATCAAAGTGGAAGATCTGGAAATCAACACCTTCAAGACGAGCTAAATTCTGCTCCTTGTTGTAATCCGCATCATCCTTGCTTACCTTAACCTCGGATTCACCAAGGTTGAGGTTGTAATTGTAAAAATCGTTGATCGTAAGAGTCTGTTCAGCCTTTTCCGAGGTATCGCGGTCGATCGTGCCGGAAGGGTTGTAATCATATGCCGAGATCTCGTCAATGAATATGAAAGAAAAGTCGGGTCTCGCGCAATAAACGCGGATATATCTTGCGCTTGTTCCCCTGGGGAAAGCGAAGGAATATTCGTATTTCATCGAATTGGGGATGTTTTTGGGAGTAACTATCTTACCGATTTCGGTATAATCCGAACCGTCGTCGGAAACGAATATTGTAATATATTCGGGCAAACCAATGCCGTAATCAACAACTCTCAAGCAGCTGACCGTGATATCGGCAATGTTGTGTTTGCTTTCGCCGAGGTCAAAATCGATTGCGACAGGAACCCGTTCCTTCCAACCTAAATAATAGTTAGCGTCGAAGGAATCAATCGAATCGCCGTTTGTCAATTTAAACGAATTATCGGGATATGTGGGATCGGTGGGTCTGCTGATCTTGTATTGTACGCCTCTGAATACGTTTGTTGCAAGCATGGTTCTGTCGATATCGTTTTTAAGATACGAATCGATTTTCGCAACGTCATCGCTAAGCACAAATTCATCAATAACTATGCTTTCATCAGAAGTTTCCGATGTTGCGGATTCGTCGATTGTGGATTCGTCAACAGAATCTCCGTTGCAAGCCGCGAACGAAAAGACCAGCATCGCGCAGAGTAAAAGGCAAAGAATTTTTTTCATAATAGTCCTCTTTTAAAAGTGTCTTGAACAGGTTTTATATATTCTTATATAGGCTTTGTATGATATTTAAAATTGTTTTCATTCTCATACAAGGCTATCAGCTTTGCATCTGCCGTAACCTCGGCATCGGTCAGCTCAGCCGAAACGAAGCTACGGTTGTCCGCTTGTGCGTCAAACAGCTTTTTATGTCCGTTAACGACGAAATGGTAGCCGTCCTTTAAGGTAACTGCGATATTGTCACCGTCATCGGAATCGAATGGCTTGGTGGGGAGGAGAACGTAAGGGGAAAGCATAAGCTTGGTTCCTTTAAAGGGATCCTTTTCAAACTCATCTGCGCTTTCGGCAATTACTTTTGCGATAAGTTCGGGTGTGGCGGACGTAGAATCGATTATTAGGTCATAGTTTCTGTAATCAAAGTTATCAACACCGTAGATGTTTTTAAAACGCGAATTTTCTTCAATGCTTCTCGAAATGAGCAGTTCTCTTGCTTCTTCAAGCGAGCTGTACTTTTCGACGTTGCCTCTGTCAGCTGCCAAAACGCGTCTTGCGGCAACGGTAGGGTCAACGTACATATAAACCTTGAATGTGTATTCGGCAAAATGCCAGGCCATACGTGAATCGTAAATAAGCTTTTCGCCGCGTCTTTCGCGTGAAAGCTCAACTACTGCATCGTCAATAACGTGGTCAAGCGCAGGATCTTCGCGCATACGCACGTTCAATTCAAGCGTCGTGATGCCCATATCCTCGGCGATCTTACGCTGAATCGTGCCGGTGCTGTAAATGCTATATCCGTACTGTTTATTCATTATATCGCAAACTGTGGATTTTCCGCTTCCGAGCTTTCCTGAAAAAGCTATCTGCATTTTATTACCTCCAGAACAGAAGATCAAATACCGTCAAACGATCGGTATCATATTTTGATGAATCAATGTCAATATCAAATGCCCTTCGAAACTCGAAAGGCAATTGATTTTTATATATGCTTCATCATCATACAGTGGGGACAGCCCTCTTCTTCATCGGTCTCGCCTGTCTTGACATAGCCGAGCTTTTCATAAAAATCAGCCGCTTGCAGTTGAGAATGGATGAGGATTGTTTTTCCGCCGATGCTTTTGATGTGCTCTTCTGCGGCTTTAACTATTAAAGAGCCAAAGCCTTTTCCGCGGAAAACCTTTATAACCGCTATCCTGCCTATAAAAAAGCTTGCACTGTTGCGTTTAAGAATTCTGCAGGTGGCAACCGCATTGCCGTCAATATATCCGACGAAATGGATTGCTTCCTTGTCATCGCTGTCAAATTCTTCGGTAAATCCCTGCTCGTCAACAAAAACCTCAACGCGGATATTCGCTGCTTCGTCGGGAAGTTGGTTGAAAACCTTAATGTCCATCGATTATTCGTAAATGGGATATTTGGAGCAAAGCTTGTCAACTTCCGAAATGATGTATTCGCGGCTGTTTTCAAGATCGGTAGCGCAAAGCTTGATGAGCTTAGCGATGATCTTCATATCCTCTTCCTTGAAGCCGCGTGAGGTAACTGCGGGAGTGCCTACGCGGATACCGCTGGTGATGGTAGGCTTCTGAGGATCGTCGGGGATAGCGTTCTTGTTAACGGTAATGTGAACCTCGTCAAGATTGTGCTCAAGCTCTTTACCGGTAACGCCCATACTGCGAAGGTCAATAAGAAGCAGGTGGTTGTCGGTACCGCCGGAAACGAGATCAAACCCTTCTTCCTTCAATGCGATCTCGAGCGCCTTTGCGTTCTTGACGATCTGTGCCTGATATTCCTTGTATCCTTCGGTAAGTGCTTCGCCGAAAGCTACTGCCTTAGCCGCGATGATATGTTCAAGAGGGCCGCCTTGAGTACCGGGGAAGATAGCCTTATCGATCTGCTTTGCATACTGTTCCTTGCAAAGGATCAAGCCGCCTCTCGGACCGCGAAGCGTCTTGTGAGTGGTGGTGGTAACAACGTCTGCATAGGGAACAGGGCTGGGATGAACGCCTGCGGCAACAAGACCGGCGATGTGCGCCATATCGACCATAAGGATCGCTCCGACCTTGTCGGCGATTTCGCGGCAACGCGCAAAATCGATAACTCTGGGATAAGCGCTTGCGCCTACTACGATAAGCTTGGGCTTGCATTCAAGTGCGGTAGCTTCCATCTTGTCGTAATCGATTCTGTGTGTTTCGGAATCAACACCGTAGGGAACAACGTTGAAATATTTACCTGAAATATTAACGGGAGAACCGTGAGAAAGGTGACCGCCGTGTGCAAGGTTCATACCCATAACGGTGTCGCCGGGCTGTAAGAAAGCAAAGAAAACAGCGAGGTTTGCGCTTGCACCGCAGTGGGGCTGTACGTTTGCGTGTTCAGCGCCGAAAAGCTTTTTAGCGCGTTCGATAGCGATAGCTTCAACCTTGTCGACCTCTTCGCATCCGCCGTAATATCTGCGTCCGGGATAGCCTTCTGCATACTTGTTGGTAAGTATAGTGCCCGCAGCCGCAAGAACGCCTTCGCTTACGATGTTTTCGCTTGCAATAAGCTCGATGTTGCGCTTCTGACGTTTTAATTCGCTGTCGACCGCGCCTGCAACCTCAGGGTCAACCTTGTATAAATATTCGATGTTGTTCATAGTGCACCTCAACATTATTATAATTGTGTATAGAATACCATAAAAACCGACTTTATATGTGAACAAATTGTAAACAAATGCATTTTTTAACGTATTACAACGTAAAAGAAAAGCCGTCAAAACGACGGCTTTTTGTGCATTATTGATTATTCAAACGCTACGAGTGTTTTTAAGAGGTCTGCTTCAACCGTAGGTGTGATAGATTCAAGTGTAGATGCGAAGGTCTGGTTTCCGCTGAACGCGATGCCGTTCATGAATGTGCCGATTGAGTTGGTAGAGCCGCCCCAAGCATAGATAACACCGAGGTCATAAACTCTGCCGTCAAAGATCTTGTCGAGCATTGCTTCACTTTCGTTATCCTGAATCTTACGGAGCTTAAGAATAACGTCGAAGTAAGCGCTCTTGGTGGTCTTGGTGGAAGCCTCGCACATTGCCTGAATGACTATCGAGGACATTTCTGCATCGGTTGCGGATGCGGGGATAGCAACGCTTGTTGCATAAAGAGTAGATACAAAGGAATGGTGTCTTTCCTGAGCCTCATTGTATTTAGGTACGGGAAGAATACCGAAGTTACAATTGTAGTTACCCAAGTCAATAATATCGATGATCGCCATCGCTCTGAAGAGCGCAAGCTTGTTAGCAACAGATTCGGTAGCGGCATCCCAGCAAGAGCCGATTCCCGACATCGAGGAGGTATAATAAGTTCCGGTAGTATCGTCTATCTTACCGGTTGCTTGGGTATCGTTAACAAGCTCAAAGATCTTGTTGAAGATCGGGAAAGCGCTTTCGGATTCCTTCATAATTTCGATGTAAGGAATGTCGTCATCGTCCTTACCCGTGAGCTTGTGACCGGAGCCGACGTACATAGAGGTAACGAAGTTGTTGTTAATAAGGAAGCCGTATTTGTCCTTGCAAGACATACCGTCACTGCCGTCGATGTCTGCGGTTACCTTTTTTGCCATTTCCTGAAGCTTGTCGATGGTCCATTTGCCGTCGTTTACGAGCTGATAAGGATCCTCAAGACCATATTCGGCAATCATATCCTTGTTGAAAACAAGTGCATGGGTACAAGCGAGGGTAAGAAGGCTGATATCGCCGGTAGCAAAGTAGTTTTTGTTATTGATGGAAAGCGATTCAACAGCGTTCTGATCCCAAGCGGGATGTGTAAGATCGATATAAGGATAATCGTTAAGGAGATAGAAAGCGTCCTCCAAAGCGAGCGTTGCCGCATCGGGAATGTAGGGCATCACGACGTCATAGTCGGGAAGGTTGGATTGAACTGCGGTACGGATAAGCTGAAGCATGGTCTGTGTGCTGTCGGTGCGTACCTCGGAAATGGTAACGTTGAATTTATTTTCAACCATTTCATTACGCTTTTTAACCTCGTCGTTAAGAAGCTCGGGCGAGGTTTCCTGAGGCATTATTTCGCAGGATTTATAGGTGCTGAAGTTGTCGCCGGGAACAAGGAAGGTAACGGTCTTTCCGCCGTAATCCTTATCGGGAAGTCCTGCAAAAAGCTCCTTTTCGGTCGAGATTTCGGTGGATGTGTCTGTGCTTGAGGGATTTCCGGACACCGACGATTCAGTAATTTCTGTACAAGCAACGACGGAAAATGCTGCAAGACAGAGCAGGAGTAACAGTGCTGTAATGCGAAGTGATTTTTTCATGGTCGCCTCCGTGTAATTTGATATGATTTGATTTTACTGCAAATAATTGTAACAAAATTAATTGAATTCGTCAAGTTTATTTTGTTATTTATTTTGACATTTGCGTATGTTTGTGTTATACTAACAATGAATAAATGCGCAAACCGATTTTGGAGTGTAATAATAATGTTTGAAAAATCGATTCCGGACCTTTCGATTGATTTCGTTTTAAAGCTTTTCGGTACGTTGGACGGCAATATCGAAAATATCGAAAATGCCTTTTCCGTATCGATCGCCTCGCGTGAGGGTGTGATAAAAATTTCGGGCGAAAGCTCAAATGACGTTAATATGGCGGCTTCCTGCATCGAACAGCTCGAGCGTGTAAGCCGTGCCTCGGAAAGCATAGACGAAAATACGATAAACTACGTCATCACAATGGTGCGCGAGGAAAAGGAAAGCGAGCTCGGTACCATCTACAACGATTGCATTTGTCTTACCAACAAGGGAAAGCCGATAAAGGCAAAAACAGTCGGTCAGCAAAAATACGTTGATGCAATTAATGCGAATACGATAGTATTCGGCGTGGGCCCCGCAGGTACGGGTAAGACCTTCCTTGCCGTCGCGATGGCTGTTAACGCACTGAAGAAAAAACAGGTTTCGAAGATTGTTTTGACGCGTCCTGCCGTCGAAGCGGGCGAAAAGCTCGGCTTCTTGCCCGGTGACCTTCAAAGCAAGATTGACCCTTATCTCCGTCCGTTATATGATGCGCTGAACGAAATGCTCGGCAACGAAAGCTTCCATAACTGCGGTGAAAAGGGAATTATCGAAATAGTTCCGCTCGCGTATATGCGCGGCAGAACGCTTGACGATGCTTTTATCATCCTTGATGAAGCGCAAAACACAACGCCCGAGCAGATGAAAATGTTCCTTACACGTCTCGGCAATAACAGCAAAGCCGTTGTAACCGGTGATATCACTCAGGTCGACCTTCCGTTCCTTCGCAAAAGCGGTCTTGTGGACGCGTTGGAAATAATTGAGGATATAAAGGGAATATGTATTTTTAAATTTACTCACAAGGATGTTGTACGTCATCCGTTGGTTCAAAAAATAATCCTTGCCTATGAAAAACGCAACCGTGAGCAAATGCAAAAAAAAGATGAACAACGGCCCCGCGAAGCATTCAGAAGGAGACCTAAAAATGATTAAAATATATTTTGACGTAGTGACCGAGCCGATTCCAAAGCTCTATGAAACGCTTATGAAACGGGTTATTCGTACCGCAGTTTCCGAAGCGTATCCCGAACACCGCTTTGAGGTCAACGTTACGGTCTGCGACGACGAAGAAATTCGTGAGATCAACAAAGAACACCGCGGTATCGACCGCGCGACCGACGTTCTTTCGTTTCCGTTTCTCGATTTCGAAACACCCGAAACACTTACGCTTCTCGGCGATATAATCATTTCGAGAGACACGGCTTACCGTCAGGCGAAGGAATACGGACACTCCCCCAAAAGAGAATTTTGCTTCCTTGCCGCTCATTCGGCCTTACACCTTCTCGGTTACGATCACGAAACCGACGAAGAAAGAGAAGTTATGGAAGCAAAGCAACGTGAAATACTTGATAAACTCGGCATTAAGAGGTAATTATGACTAAAACAGCATTTATAATGATCGCAGGTAAGCCCAACGTCGGCAAAAGCACCCTGCTTAACACATTACTCGGCGAAAAGATAGCAATCGTTTCGCGCAAGCCCCAAACTACCCGTAACCGTATAACGGGCGTGCTCACAAAGGGTGAAAATCAATACGTGTTTACCGATACCCCCGGACTTCATAAGCCCAAAACCCTTCTTGGCGAATATATGATGAAATCGGTCGGTAACGTTGCCGATTCTTCGGATATCGTTCTTTTTGTGGTTGAAGCAGGTACGGAATTGAATCCCAACGAGGTTTCTGCGCTTGATAAGTACAGCGCGTCGGGAATGGAGGTAATTCTTGTTATCAACAAGACCGACCGCGCAAACAAAATTAAACTGGCTGAACAGATAATGGAGCTTTCAAATCGTTATTCTTTCCGTGCGGTCATTCCCGTTTCCGCACTTTCGGGCGACGGTGTACAGTATATTCTTGACGAGCTCGATCCGCTTCTTGTCGAAAGCGTGCATTTCTTCCCCGAGGATTATATTACCGACCAACCCGAAAGAAAGATATTTGCAGAGCTTATCCGTGAAAAAGTCTTGCGTCTTCTTGACGATGAAATACCCCACGGTGTCGCCGTTTCGGTTGAATCCTTTACCGAAAAGAAAGGGCTTCTTTCGGTACGCGCCGAAATCTATTGTGAGCGCGAATCGCATAAGCGCATCATCATCGGTAAGAACGGCTCGATGCTTAAAAAGATCGGTTCTTACGCGCGCGAGGATGCTGAGGCGCTTTTCGAAACCAAGGTCTTCCTCGATCTGTGGGTTAAGGTTAAAGAAAATTGGCGCGACCGTCCATCCTTCCTTTCGGATTTCGGCTTTAAGGACGAGCTTGAATAATGCGCCATAAGATCAAAGGAATAGTATTGCGCGAAGCGCCTAAAGGCGAAACGAGTAAGCTTTTGACCGTCCTTTCCTCAGACCGCGGTGTGATAACCGTAAATGCAAAGGGTGTGAGAAAGCTGTCTTCACCTTATATCAAATCC
>JAZRTE010000018.1:0-15881 GCA_045651785.1 Eubacteriales bacterium
AGCTTGTCTGTGAAAAGGACTACATAAAAAATCCTAAACCCAACGGCTACCGTTCTCTCCATCTGATAGTCGGCGTACCGATTTTCCTTGCACACGAAAAGCGCAGTATGCGCGTGGAAATACAGCTTCGCACGATATCGATGGATTCGTGGGCAAGCTTGGAGCATCAGCTTCGTTATAAAAAGGACTATGCCTTTGACGAGCGCATGGCAAACGAGCTTTTACGCTGTGCCGAGCTTTCAAGCGAGCTTGATGCAAGAATGGACGCATTGCGAGAATTGGTACAAACAGACGAATAAAGCTAAAAGAGAAGCCGAAATCGGCTTCTCTTTTTTAATGTGCATACAGTCCTTCGTAATCGATAATGATTCCCGTAAGGCAGGTATCCTCGTATTTGCTTCCCTTATAAACGTCGGTAATTTCAAATCTGAAATGCGCGTCAAATCCGTTTCCGACCTTTATTTTAAGCGGCGAAAGGTCGATATATTGCGGCTTTATCGTATCCTCAAGCTCGATCTCGCCCAAATATTCGCCCTCATAATAAAGCTTCATGCTCTTCACACGGCTGTTTTCCTGCCATTTGGTTGCGCTTTTTGCATTGCCGTTGACGATGCACATACTGTAGAGCGTAAGCTCTGCATATCCCGTGCCTAAATACATCTGCTTTATTTCGATGCTTTCGCCGATACCATAGCCATCGACACCCTCCGACCAGACGTTTTCACGGTCGTCGATAGCAAGATGCGATGCATCGTAGCTTGTTTTGCCCTGCGGTGCCAAAACCGAGGATGCCTTGATTTCGCAAACGTACCTATCACAACCGCACCACACCGAGCAGCCGAGCGCAAGTCGTTCATCGTAACCGAACACCTCGCCGTCCTCCATATCGATCGCGCCCGGACCGTCTTCATCATAACCCTTAAAGCTACCTATCTCGGTTTTAAAGGAATGATCCCAATCGTCAGGGAAGCTGTAAGAGGGCGCTACGGTCATATTTACCATATTGATATGAAAGCTGTAATTGTATTGTCCGTCATTGACTTCGAACGCGGTATAGTGTCGGTTTGCGCCCAAAATCTGCTTTGCAAGCTCGGAGATGACCGCCTTGGGGCAATTTACGTCGCTGTCGGTAAATTGCAATTCTTCCTTGTCGACGTTCAAAATCGCGCCGCCCAAATATTCATCCGTATCTTCTCCGATCGGGCTTCTGAAGCAGCATAAGTGCACCTCGTCACCGTTTTTAACCGTATCCTCCATAGGGTTTGGCGGTGTTATCGCGGACGTATCGTCTTGCGAAGTTTCGTCTTGCGAAGTTTCGTCTTGCGAAGTATCGTCTTGCGAAGTATCGTCTTGCGAAGTATCGTCTTGCGACGTTTCGTCGGATACGGAATCGCTTTCGGGTCTTACAATTTCGGAAGCTTCCTTAGAGCTTTCGTTTATTTGTATATCTTCGGTCGTTTTTGACGCAACTTCTGAAATTTCGGCTTCTGTGCCGTTGTTGCAGGAACAAAGCAAAAACGAAACAACTAAAAGTAAAATAAAGATTCTTTTCATATTTATCATCTCCCTTCACTTATATAGACGAAAAAAGCAACGGTTTGTCACATGTTTTTCAAAAATAATTATACTTAATAATCTTGAATTTGTCAAACGGCGGTCGGACGAGGTTTTGAACAGAATGATAATAAATTGTTGAAAAATAAAGAACCGTGTGATACAATGTAGTAAATATATAAATGCGGAGGTTTTTTATGCACAGACTCTTGGCTACCGGCATGATCTTTTTCATCCTTTTCGGTATATTGTTTCTCGGCGGTTTGGCTGCGACCATCGTTATGGTTGCGGTGCGTGCAGGCAATTTGAAAAACCGCGCAGGCGATGGCAAGCGTTCCTATTTTGACGGCGGCGCTTTTGCTTATATCGGCTTGTCGATACTCGTTGCGCTTATCGATGTGTTTTCGTTGGGCTTTGCCTATCCGTGGGCGCTTTGTCTTTTCCAAAAATGGGAAAAGAAGCACACTGTTATTAACGGACGAAGACTTAATTTCAAGGGTCAAGGCATTGAAATATTCGGTTGGAATATTCTTTGGAACTTCCTTTCTGTTATCACCTTCGGTATTTTTTCGATCTGGCGTGCTTATTACATTTACAAATGGACTGTGAAGAATACCGTTTATGACGACGGATTCGGAATTGCCGAAAGCCGTTTCACGGGCGGTGGCGGCGCTTGGTTCGTTCACATGCTTTTCGTTTACCTTATGACGGTATTTTCGTTTGGATTTGCAACTCCGTGGGCGATAAAGACCTATATCAAGTGGCAAACCGCCAATACCGAAATCGGCGGAAGTCCGCTTGTGTTCAAGGGTACGGGCGGTCAGCTTTTCGGCAGATATGTGCTGTATATTCTACTCAGCTTTTGCACGTTCGGATTTTTCGCGCTGTTTATTCCCGTGTTTTTAAAGGATTGGACGTGCTTCAACACCGATGCGCTTTATGCTACCGATGCTATTAAAAACGCAACCCTCTCGCACGAAAGATCGGCAATACGTGATTTTGCAAGCATCAAGATTGCCGCAAGCCAATCGGCGCTTGAGCTTGAAAAAAGCGGTATAACCTCCGAAACTTCGGATTCGCAGATCGAAGAATTGGCATCACGCGGAAACGTTATTGCAAAATACCGTCTTGCGCTTATCAAAAAGGGTAATGACGAATCTTTTTCGGGCGAAGCGCTTGATTTGTTAAAGACCGCATCGGATGCCGGTTATCATATCGCAATGTATGAATATGCGTCGTTGGCACAGACCGAGGATGAATTTTTGATGCTTCTTGACGGCAGTGCAAGACGCGGAAATATGCAGGCGGTTCGTAAGCTGAGAGAATTTTATACCGAGCGCGGATATGACGTAACGCTTACCGTTTCCGAAAGAACGAAAAACCTTTCGCTTGCGCTTTATTGGTTCAAGATCTCGCTTGAGCTTGGCGATCCGGAAGCTCTTAAGCTGCAACAAAGCTACAACGGAATGCTTGAAGCGTTAAGCTTGTTGCTTTGCGGCGAGCCTAATAACAGACCTTCTGCAAAGGTAAGCGTTGCGACGGTGGTTTGGACGTCGATATTAAGCGTTATTGTTCTTCTTCCTCTTATCATACTTCTCGGCGTCGCGCTTATCGGCGGTATATTTTTGGCGGGAAAAGATGCACCGCAGCCCGAGCGTTTGGAGAGCGACGCTTATGCTTACGTTTATCACGGTGAGGTCGAGCTTAAGGTAAATCGCGACAATCTTTACCGAGATAAATCGCAAATTTGCACGAACGATGAATTTTCACCGAATTTCGATTTTGATTTCGAGCTTGACGATCACGATGCCGAATTTTCGGGCAGACTCGGCGATTATGCTTACGTCGATTATGACGAGGGCGTAACCTATATCGATTTCGGTATGGGCGATTGCGATTGGGACGGCGGTGATTATTGCTTCTATCTTGTCAGCGATGAATTTAATCGCGATGACGACGGCACATATATTCCTCTTTGCGGAGTTGTCCGTCCGGGTGAAAGCATTTATAAGATAAATCACATTCTTCCCGAGGGTCAAATTACAATAAGCGTAATGATGTACAACGGACGCGTAGATAACCTTTTAGGCACTTCGTCGGCAGTTCAGGGCGGTACACATATCATTTTCAACGGTGACGAGATATTCCGTCCCTTCTGGGTTGCCCAAATTTGCCGCAAAACTATAACCGTTACGCGTTATACAGAGGATAATTCGGACCTTGGCGAAAGCGATGAATCGTCCGAAAACAGCGCATCGCTCGAAAACGTTATTGTCGGACATTGGGAAAGCGCAGTAAGAACCGATAACATTATCTTTTCAACTACTTACACCTTTAATTCCGACGGAACCTTTGAAATGGGCGGCTGTGAATATATGCACACGTCGTATGCACCTGAGCTGTTTTACGGTATGCCCGAGGGATGGCAAACTGTGCCGATGGGTTATCCCTATACCGCGGGAACGTATACCGTCGAAGGCGATCAAATTATTATGACGGGTACAGTGATGGAGGCGGGTGACGAATTGGAGTTTAATCTGGTCCTGACGGTACGTGACAGCAATTCCGAATTTTTAACCGTCGTTAACGAAAGCGGCAGGGAGCAAAAGTATTACAGATGCAATACCGATACGTCTATTGAAGCGGTTTGCGATGCCTTGGGCATTTCCACAGCACCGTAAAATCAAATAAACAAAAAAGAGCACTTTGCGTGCTCTTTTTGTTTTACATATTAATTATTTTTCTTCTTTTTCTTAACGATTATTATCTCCGCAACCGTGATCGCCAAAACGATAGCAAATCCGATGATTACCCAGATAAGTGCGCCGAGCTCGTTTCCGCCATCCTCACCGTCGGTAGGCTGCGAGGCATCGGGTGTGATTTCACTGCCGTTTCCGTCTTCCGAAGCGGAAGTGTCTGCTTGCGAGTTATCCGAGCCGATCGCATCGGAGTTGTTTTTGGATTCATCGGGAATTGAGGAATTGTCGGTCGATTCGTCAACGTCGGAAGCATCATCGCCGCCCTTGGACTCCTCTCCCTTCGATTCATCACCCTTGGATTCGTCGGGCTTAGATTCGTCGGGCTTAGATTCGTCGGGATTCGATTTATCGGGCTCGGATTCATCAACGACCGTTCCGTTTTTAACGCCGACAAGAAATTCCGAGCAGAATACAAATGCTCCGCCCATACCGCCGAATGACATTTTAACGTATCTTGCGCTTACGGGGTTGGTTTCGTATTTGAAGCAAGAGTTTTTGGAATCCAGTATAAGCTTGGGTTTTGTAAGCTCGCGGAAGTTCTTGCCGTCGTTGGAAACGCTTAATACGATTCCTGCAGGCGAGCCGATGCCTGCGTTCATTCGGTTATCGAAGTGAGCGTAAAAATGAGTGAGATCATTTCTGACCTCGCCGAGGTCGACGGTTACGCTCATTTTTCCCTGAGCGTCGGTTATGGAGTGATGGAAGGCGTGCCAATCGGTGCTTAATGCCTTCGTTGCGAGTATTCCGTCGGTAAGCTCCTTGCCGTCTACCTTTTGGTAATCGGCACCGTTGCCGTCAACATAGGATTTGCAACCCGAATATCTCTTGCCTATCGATATCCAATCGACGTTTTTTGCTTTAAGCTCGCTGAGCTTAATATCGGTAACCACCTCGTAATCGTTGGTCACCTGTTCGGGACGTACGGGATCGATATCCGCTTGGGTAAGGGTACCCTTTGCATATTTGTAGGTCAGGTCATAAACCATACGGAATTGCGGGTCACTTGAATAACACGCTTGGTAATAAACGGCGGTCTTGCCGTCCTGGTAATACATCTTGACTGCGTCCATCATCGAGGAGTTCATACCGCCCTCAAGATAGCTTAGATATCTGCCGAAATATTCGTCGGTATAAACTCTGCCGTCGCATTCCATTTCCATACAAAGTCCGTATTTTTCGGAAAGCTTTACGCTGTCCTCAACTCTGTTGGGATCGTGGTAGCCGAGCCACATAAGGTTGGGCTGCATACAAGCGACGTCAAAGCCGTAGCTTTGCCATTTGTTGTAGCCGTTTGCCTCGTACCAAGGAATCCATATAAATTTCAAGCCCTTGGAATGGAGATAATCCGAGGCGTACTTAATAAGCTCGCCGTCGCCGCTTGCGGCGGTAAATTCCTCAAGCCAATAAAAGCCGACAAGGTCGAGATGCTTATAGCCCTTCTGTTCAAATCGCTTTATCTGCTCGTCTATCATCCATTTAAGAGCGTATTTTCTGTCCTCAAGCTTCGAGAAATTAAGGCTTTTTCCGCCCAACGAGCCGAAATTGGTGGCTTCGGTGCTGGGGTAGAGAAGCGTGAAGAAAACACCCGCCTTGCTTTTGGTATCGCCGAGTGCCGCTTTTGTCTTGCCGAATGCCGACTCAAGCGCATCTACGTTTGCGTTATTATAAAAGGTATCGTCAACGTAGGTCGTCCAGTCGATAGCCTTGGTGGGGTTGCCTGACTCCAAATGCATTCTTGCGCCCGAAGGACCGTAGCCCATACAGGGCAAAAACAGATAGCTGTCGAAGAAAAAGTCCTTTATCTTGCCGTTCTTATCGAGATAAGCGGTATAGGGCATAAGATCCCTTTCGTAATGTCTTCCGTTGTCCGAGGAGGAATAGCGAAAGGTGTAGGTAAGACACAAATTTTCGTATCCGCCCATATCCTTAGCTGTCGGCACCTTGGCTGCCGCGGCTGTTTCGAAGCAGAGCAGATTTGCGAGAAGCAATAAAACGGTAACGGTTGCGATTAAGATTCTTTTCATAAATCCTCACAGTTGAAAATATTTTGTAAAGGGCATTTCGGTTAACATTTTTTATCCTAATCCGATAATTTTTCGCGCAGGTTAAGGATCGCTTCCTCGTCGGGCTCGCTTCTTTCGTCGTAGCGAACCTCGTTATACAATTTGAAAAGCTCGGCGACTGCTTCGTTTTCGGTCGGCCTTTGGCTTATTTCCAAAGGCGTTTCGTGGGCGGTTATCGTTTCGCCGTGCCTGATACGGTCGGTAATGACGCGGTAATACAAAAACCCCAATTTTTGTCTCGGACTTTCCATATCCTTCCATCGTGGCTGTTTTTCGGCAGTTTTGCGTTTTCTTCGTGTGTCCTTTCGGAATGCCGAAAAATCGTAATGAACCGTTGTTCTGCCCGAAATCACGTTTCCGCGGTGGAAAAAGCTGAACCGTCCCGCAATTTTGATCAAAAACCGCGAAGCACCGACGATCGCCTTGCGAAGTCCTATGACAAACGGCGTTCTGTACCTTTCGCGCCAGCTCCTGCGCGATACCAAATAAAGAGGGATGACGAAAGCCATTAACACCAAGGCAAAGGCAAGCTGGATATAATGGTTCGTCGGCTTGACGTTAGTCCAAACGGCAAGCGTTGCGGTCGCACCGCCGAAAAGTAAAAGCGAAATAAGCTCAAGTCGGTAAGAGATAAGAAAGCCTCTCATATCTTGATACCTCCGTTAAGCGTTATTACGTTTACGTTTCTGCCTGCCGATTCAAGCAGATTAAGCGTTTCCGCCGTATTTTCGTCGACGTAAGGGGTTATTAAATAAATGTCGGTCTCGGGGCGCAGATCGGGTGCATAAAGGCGTAAAAGCGCCGCCATCGAATAATCGCGCTTGGCAAAATTGTCAAGCAGTGCAAAGCGTTCGAGTATGCGCTTGATATGCATTTCACCGCTTTCGCAGGGGATGAAAAAGAACCTTTGGCTTCCGTCTGCCGAGTTTGCCGAAAACCCAACGCGACCGCCGTTTTTAAGCGTTTCACAGAAAAGGAAGCATGCATATTTAAGCCCTGCTTCGACGAGATTTCCGCTGTGGAACTGAACCTCGGCATAGCTGTTGAGGTCCAAAAAAATCATCGTGTCAAAATTTCTTGAGCTGTCATAGCTGTTGCACATCATCTTGCGCATACCGCCGGTGACGGTACGGCACGACGCCTTGAAGTTGATGCTTTTCATCGGGTCGCCGAAGCGGTATTCGCGTATGCCGCTTAAAAAGAAGGGGTCCTCGATGTATTTGCGGTCGGCGATCGCGGTGCCTGTCTGACAAAGAAACGCAGGCATATCCGCCGCAGTATCGAAATAATCGGGATAGCCGTAAAATTCGGTCGGAACGTCGAAAACAAAATCGTTCCTGCGGTAGTTGAATTTTGCATCGTCGAGCTTAAAGTGTCCCCGCTTTTGCACAGCAACCGTATGTTTTTTCTGTACGGTGGAAAAGGGCGGCACGTTGAAAATGCTCGTCAGCTTGGTGTATTCCTTACATTCAAAGCCGTCGATAACCAGTCCTGCGGGAACGTAAAATTCCATTTTTACCGCAAAAAGAGGAAACCAACCGGGGTTGGTGACCGTTTCGACAAGCTCAAGCGTTTCGCCGACGAAAATTCCGTCCGAGGTAAAATACCGATCGTATTCGAGTGTCGATAAGGCCTTCGTTTTCGCTCTGCGGTAACCGACGACGGCAAGTACACCCAAAACGCACGCCGCAAAGACCGAAATAAAAACGATAAAATATACCATAAAGTTACCTGCGTGTGAAATCTATTCTTTCGCTGGGTACGGGTGTAGTTTCGAGTATCTTTAAAATAAGCTCTTCGCCTAAGTTTCCGCGGTGGAAGAAGCTGTTTTGGAAAACAATTCTGTGGGCAAGCACGGGGATGGCGGCGCGCTTTATATCGTCGGGAAGAACGTAATCGCGCTCGTTTATCGCGGCGTAGCCTTGAGCAACGCGTAAGAGTGCGATCATAGCACGCGGACTTGCGCCGAGTATGACGGTCTTGTCGCTTCTCGTTGCTTCGCAGATATGTGCCGCATAGCTCATAAGGTCATTATGCACGTAAACGTCTGCCAATTCCTCACGCGCTTTGCCGATAAGCGCGCTGTCGACGGTTTCGCATTTGCCGATATTCATTCCGTTTATCTTGCGTGAAAGTATCTCTATGCTTTCCTCGTGGGTAGGGTAGCCCATATTCGTTTTGACGAGGAAACGGTCAAGCTGTGCTTCGGGGAGGTCAAACGTGCCCTTGGTTTCGACGGGGTTTTGGGTCGCTATTACCATAAACGGCTCACACAGCTTATAGGTTTTGCCCTCGACGGTGACCTGGTGCTCCTCCATACATTCAAGCAGACCCGATTGGGTCTTGGGCATTGCGCGGTTTATTTCATCCGCGAGAAGAATATTTGTGAAAACGGGGCCCTCGATGAAGCGGAATTCGCTTTCCTTCATATCGAAAAAGTTAACGCCTACAATATCGCTCGGCAGCATATCGGGTACACATTGCACTCTCTTAAAATCGAGCGAAAGCGATGCGGCGAAGGCTTTTGCAAGCATTGTCTTGCCCGTGCCGGGTACGTCATCGATAAGCATGTGGCCGCCGCAAAGCAACGAAATTACCGCAAGCTCGGTAACCCTTTCCTTTCCGACGATCACCTTGGATACGTTGTTCATCACTGCGCTATAGACCTGAAGTATCGTGTTCGGCTTCATAAAACATCCTCTTTTATAAATCAGTATTAATTTATTCTACTACATATCGGAAAATATGTCAACAAAAAGGATACCTTGCGGTATCCTTTAAAGATAATTATTTACGCTTTTTGATAACAATGACCGCAACGACGATCGCAACGAGAACGACAGCGCCGCAGATGATGTAGATGATAAAGCCGGAATCGCCTTCGTTGTCAATTGCAGGCTCGCTGACAAGATCGGATACAGGCTCGGAAACGATCTCGCTCGATTCCTCCTCGGGCTTGTTAAGCTCCTCGTAGTAAGCGGGGATGGTTCTCATCCAATCGTTGATAACGGGGGCGATGATATCAAAGCCTGCGGAGTTGGGGTGGATCTTATCGGGAAGGTTTACGGTTTCCTTGTATTTAAGGACGTTGTTGTTGAAATCCTCGTCGCTGTAAAGGTCGAGATAGGGAATTTCCCATTTGTCGCATATCTGCTTTGCAATATCGAAATATTCGCTCATATCCGCAAGCTTGCCGACGTCGGGACGGTTGATCTTGAAATTGATGATATAACCGAACTGAGCGTCCTTGAAGGTTTCCTTCGCATATTTGAAGGTGGTTTCAAGACCGCCCGCGAAGGTGGACATATCAAGCTCTGCATCAAAGCCCTTGGATATAGTGCCGACGGGTGCGGAATCCCAAGCATCGTTAACGCCGCCGTGGATGATAACGAAATCATATTTCTTTTTGCTTTCGGCTTTAAGCTGTGCAAGGATGGTATTGTCCTTACGGCAGTTGGATATGGAAGCGGCGGAAAGGCCCTTATTTACGCCTGCCATTTTGTTGCCCTCGATAATACGTCCGGGCCAGCCGACGATGGTCTTGCCTCTGTTCCATTCAACTCTGCCCTCGGTGATCGAGTCGCCTACGAAAAGAACGCTTTTTTTGTAAAGACCGCATTCGGGGTCGGGGGTGATACCGGTGTTGAATTCAAGATTTGCCGCCGACGCGAAAACCGTAAGCGTGCTTAAAAGCATCATGACGGTAAGTAAAAATACGAGAATTTTTTTCATTTTTTTGCCTTCTTTCTTTGTTTTGATGATTATTAAAGTGTTTTCATCCAATCGTTAATAAGCGGGGTAAGTATTTCATAACCGCCCGTGTTGGGGTGGACGGTGTCGGGCAGAAATTCTTTTGTGTGTGTTTTAAGAATTTCCTTATTGAGCTTTTCGTCGAAGAAAAGATCGAGATAGGGAATTTCCCATTTGTCGCAGATCTTTTTGGAAAGTGCGAAATATTCGCTCATATCCGACATTCTTCCAAAGGGTGCTATCGGCATTTGGAAGGTTACGATAAAGCCGAATTTTGCGTCCTTGAAGTTATCTTTTGCGTATTTTATCGTGTTTTCAAAGCCGCCTGCGAAGGTGTTGCGGTCAAAGGGACCTTCGAAGCCTTCGGTCATAACGCCTACGGGGATCGAATCCCAAGCATCGTTTCCGCCGCCTTCAAGGATGACGTAATCGTAATCGTTGCCCGTCATCGCGATAAGCTGATTGATAACTATATTCCAACCGCGGCAATCCGACATCGAAGCGCCGCCGCAGCTTTTGTTAAGGCCGCCCATTTCGTTATCGCGAATGATGCGTCCTGCCCAGCCTGCGATTTTTGCATATTCCTCGGTCTTAAGCTCGCAAGCGGCCTCGCAAAGCGAATCGCCTACGAAGAGCACCGACTTTTTATAAAGGGGGTTACAGCTCATTTTATTCTCCTTTTTTATCTTTTTTGAACAACGGTAAAGACAACGTGACCAACAGCGCCGCAATCAGCGCGGCAAGAAAAATGCTTTCGTTAGGTATGAACGATTCCGTGCCGTCGTTATTGATGACGGTTTCGGCATTTGAAAGCACCGTTTTGCCTATGAACGGGCCGACAACACCGGGAACAAGCACTTGAGAAAAAATTCTTACGCCCTGGAACATACCCGACCGACCTATTGGTGTAAGGTCGCGTATTTTTGCGCCGAATACAGCCATACCCGAAAGATAGCCGCACATCATCAAAAGCGAGCCGACGAATACAAGGGCTGTCGATCTGAAGAAAAACAGCACGATATATCCCGCACAGAGCCATATCAAGCTCAAAGAAGACGAAAACATAAAGCCCTTTTTATCATAGACCTTGCCCCAAACCGCGGTAAGCGCCGAAGCGAGTATGATCGCGGGTGCCATTACGAAGACGTAATCGGTCATTTGGAGCGATACTTCATAGTAAAGTATCAGATAGGGCATAAATATCTGTATCGAGATATTAAATACGATAAAAGCAATGAAATATAAATATAAGCTCTTGTTCGCCCTTACCGTCGAGGGAAGAAAGCCGTGGATAACGGTTTTGAAATAACCCTCTTTTGCCTTTTCGAGCTTCGGCTCCTTGATGATAAAGCAACCGATGATGCCGACGGCAATGACGGTCAGACCTATTATTGCGAAAATATAAGTCCAGCTTTGTTCTTTGTCAAGGTCAAACGCCATAAAGCCGCCGAATACCGCAAGAATGGCTACCAGAGGCATCATTGCGTTGATGCCTTCCGCCGCACCGCGGTTTTCCGAATCGGTGCTGTCGGTCAGCCACGCGTTGAACGCCGCATCGTTTGCGCTCGAGCCGAAAAAGGTCATTATACAGTCAAGCACGATAACAAGCGTTACACCGACCGATGCCGCAGACACGGTCAACGGGAATACCGAAGCGATGATATCCTTCTTCAAAAGGATAAAGCAGAGAATCGAAACGCCCCAAGCAATATATCCGCCGCACATAAATATCTTGCGCTTGCCGATCTTATCCGAAAGTGCGCCGATGAAAACCGTTGTGAGCGTTGCGGCTACTGCGCTTGCCGCGACCATTGCCGATATGTCGGAGGCGGACGCGTTAAACATCTTGTAAATGAAGACGTTCAGGTACATATTTTCAACGACCCACGCTATTTGTCCGATAAGGCTGAAAAGAATAAGCGTGAGCTTGAATTTTGCCGAAAACCTTGTTTTCATAAAAACGCTCCTTTAAGGCTTATAGACGGATTTTACCATATTAAAAGGGAAAAATCAAGGTAAAATCAACGATTAAGCATTTTATTAAGCAGCTCGATAGCTTTGTTGTTACGGCTTACAAACTCCTCGTCGGAAAGGTCGGGGAAAAGCGATCTTTCGCCTCTGTAAAGCTCAAAGCCGAACTTTTCGTAAATTTTAACGGCAGGGTAGTTGCGCGTGCCCGTGGTTAGGTATATAAAGCCGCAAAATCCAAGCTCGTTATAAAGGTCGAAAAGCTTGGTAAGCATCGCCTTTGCAATGCCCTTTCCGCCGTGCTCGTCCTTAACCGCGACCCAATGTATCCTTTGCTGTGTTTTTCCGTATTCGTTTCCGTCCCAAAGCGCGGCGGTTCCGATATATTCGCCCTTTTCGTCGGTTACAAACAAAACTCTTTCTTTTGCGTCAAGCGTTTGACCGTTAATAAAGTCGCGAAGGAACACCTGCGTTCCGACCTCGACGGATGAAAACGAGCCGACCGCGGTTTGGATGTCCGACCATTTATCGGCATCGCCATCCTTGTAGAATACGAATTTATATCCTTCGGGCAGCTCGTACTTCGGGTAATTGCCCGCATCGGTCTTGTGCATCACAAGAGGGTAATAGGGGATTGACGTATCTATCATTGATTTGCTCCTTGTTAGTTGTTGAGGTATTATAGCACGATTTTGTAATTTTGCTTTTGTTCTCAACTGTTAATCAGATAATTATTGACCGATTCAGTTATAGGTGTTTCATTAACTAATTTCTCAATATCTGTCAAAAAGCGTTTCTTTTCATTTCCGGTTTTACACAGGTAAAATTCCAAAATTCTATCCGCCAAATTTTGCAGCTCTACATCATATAACGGCTTCAACTTTTTTTCTGCTTTTTCTTTTGTGTTGTTAATTAAGAGATCTTTAACTCCGCAGCCTACCAAACGGTCATATAAATGTAAGGCTTTGACGGCACGTGTTACCTTTCTTTCGATGCGCAAACCGCACTTTTTGAAAACAGAATATTTCCAACCCGCAAGAACGGTGTTTGTTATTGAAATCTGTGAAATAGCACTAATTATGTACTCAAGCAATAACGGGTGTTCTGTTTTATCGTCTCGATAAGTCAATATATCGTCAACCTTCATTGTCAGTTTATAAGCAATCAAGAAACCGTATATGCCATCATATTTATGGTTTTTATAGATGGTATTGAGCTTGAGAATTTGATTTGATAAGTTAATCAATAAATCGGACAATGATTTGGAATCGATACTAAACTCCACATTGATATAAATCAGTTTTAATAATGTCAATGCATTTTTAATATCGGTGGTTTTATCTAATGAGGAGAACGCGTTGTAATATTCTTTCAGAAAAGCATTGGGATTTTCGTCCCGACTACTCTGAATTTTTTCGAGATTCGGCAAATCTAAAGGTGAATTAATTCCACCTGCAAAAATCGAAACATCGTTTCCTATTGCAAGTGAATCAAAAAAATCTTTTGCTACGTTCACAGTTTTCACCGCCTTTCGTTGCTTTTCATTATAACAAAGTTTCGGCTGAAAATCAACTGCGTTTTAACGCTCTAAAACGGCGGTTACAATTTCGTTTGCGTATTACACGCAAATGATGTTTTGTCTTGCAGCCCATAGACAAAAAAGATGTTTTTGTCGTTTTTGTGAATGAATTCGAGTTGTTGTATAAATCACGGCGAAGCCGTGTATATCATCAACACGAAGTGTTGTATCTCATCAAGCCGCATAAAGGATGCACGCTGGCGCGTGATGATATACAATGGCGGCACGCCGCCCTTGATGATATACCGCCTTGCGGCGGATGATATACCAAGCCTGCGGCTTGGATAAAAAAATCCGATGCTTTATAGATGTACTCTAAAGGACAGTTTGAATATCAAATACAGGAGGCTTATTTCACAATTTGTGAAGTAAGCTTTTTTGTTAACAAACCATAGTTTTTTTATATTTTACATTTACAGTGGATCGTGCTATAATATGGGAGTATTATAAAAAGGTCGGTGTATAACAATGGGTTTTATAGTTGATGCCTGTTCCATTTTCCTTGGCGGAATATTTGGAGGGATTTTCCAAAAAAAACTAAACTTTAAAAGCAATCCCGCTCTTGCTATAGCTATTATGCTTATAAGCCTCGTTGGACTACTTGAGAATATACTCAGTATATCCAGCGGAAAAATAGTAGGAGAGCACACGGTTGTTGTGAGCATTGCTCTTGTTTTAGGTTATCTTATCGGAGATGCATTGAAGCTGGAATACCGAATATATTCATTATCGAAAGCTCAGAACATATCTAAAAATGGGTTTATTGATTCTGTGCTCTTCTTTGGTATCGGGGGACTTCAGATAAGCGGTCCTATTTTATACGCTTTAACAGGAGATAACTTTCAGCTTGTTTTGAAGGGCGTGATAGATTTTCCCTTTGCGCTTATGATGGGGGCGACTTATGGAAAAAAGATTTCGGTTTCTGCAATCGTAGTGGTGTTGGGACAACTTATTATTGCCGCTGTGGCTTATTTTTTGGGAGCATTTATAAGTACCAACTTGCTCTGTCAGCTGTGTTCGATAGGATATTTAATACTTTTCTTCTCGGGTTTTAATATGCTCTGTTCGCCTGAGAGCAAAATAAAAAACATCCATATTATCCCGGGAATATTTTTGATAATCATTTACAATGTAATTGTGGAGGTGTTAGTCTGATGACAATTCAACAGTGCATATATATTTTGGAAATACATAATACGGGCTCGTTCAGCGAAGCGGCGAGAAAATTATTTGTCGCGCAATCAAGTCTTTCAACCAGTGTCAAATGTCTTGAAGACGAGCTGGGCATAAAAATATTCGAGCGTTCCAAAAACGGCGCAGTACTGACTATTGAGGGTGCTGAATTTGTCAGATATGCTTCGGAAATAGTTTCAAAAAACGATTTCATCTTAAACAGATACAAAAAGCCACAATTAGGATCGCGCCTTTCTGTTTCTACTCAGCATTATGATTTTATTGCGGATGCTTTTTGCAGATTAGTGACTGAAAACGAAGATACGGAATATTCACTGTCACTCCAGGAAAAGGAAACTTATGACGTGATCCACGACGTTGAGATTGCATATAGCGACATTGGAATTATAGCCGTAGAAGATCAAAACTTTGATATTATGAATAGATATCTTCAAAACAAAGAAATATCATTCTCTCCTATATTCAAGGTGTCGCCACATGTTTTTTTGCGTAGGGATCATCCCCTTTCAAGCGAATCTTTTTTGCTCTATGAAATGCTTAACAATTATCCATTTCTATCCTACGAGCAGGGTGCACATAAGGACTCTTGGTTTAAAGAAGAAATGATTTCGGGAGAATTCGCAAGTAAACATATCGTTATAAGTGACAGAGCCACGCTTATGAATGTTCTGATAAAAACAGATGCATACACGGTAGGAACGGGAATTATGCCCTCGGCTCTTAATGAAGGAAAAATAATTTCTGTTCCTCTCAAAAGTAATTCCTGTTATAGTGTAGGTTACATTACAAGGGATGATAGAAAATCAACACCAATCTTGGAAAAATTCATCTCCGCTATTCTGCATTTTGCGGATAGCCTCAAATTCTAAAATCGTTTCTGTGGACACAGAAGCAGTGCTTCGTATGCCTTAATTAAGGACATACGAAGCACTGCATTTTTTATATATTCAATTCGTTAATCGATTTTACCGATGAAGCGGTAGTAGATCTCTATCTCTTGGTCGCGGTATCCGT